>NC_017455.1:0-329894 GCF_000165465.1 Halanaerobium praevalens DSM 2228 | reverse complement strand
ATAGTGTCTAACTTTAATTCTTGATCTCTTACTTCAGCTGCTAAGACATTTCTCATAATCTCTAAGCTTTCTTCTAAGTCCTGATAAAGCCCAGGAATTTCTTCTGTTTCAACTACTAGCATCACTTCTAAAATTTGAGATTGGAAACTATCCAATTTACCTCGGTATTCAATAAGTGGATGATCTTTGTAAACTAATTTATTAGCAAATATTTGAGTCATAGCTTCTGGTTTTTCTTTAAAATAAGCTCCAGAATAATATGATTGATATTTAAAATCAGCTGACTTTTTATCAACTTTAGCTCTACCTTTGCTAATTTGATCTGAATCATTTGTTTTTGTTTCTGACTGGTTTTTAGTTTTTTCTTTACTAGCTTCTGCTTTTTTTTGCTTTTCACCAGGTAATTTTATTTTTTTATCTCTTAAATACTGGCGAGCAGAAGGTGTAATAATAGTGTTTTCTTTGATCTCTAAATTTTCTAAACCACTTTTTTTAGCTAGTTCTCTAAGTTTACTTTCGGTTATTAAATCCACAGTAAATCATTCCTTTTTTAATCCGGGCCAAACAACTTAATGCTGGCCCGGCTAAAGTATTATTTATTATTTTTGTGGTAAAATAATTTCAACTTCATTGTGTGGTCTTGGAATTACATGAACAGAAATTAATTCTCCAACTCTTTCTGCTGCTGCTGCACCAGCGTCTGTTGCTGCTTTAACTGCACCAACATCACCTCTAACCATAACAGTTACAAGTCCGCCACCTACATGCTCTTTACCGATTAAAGTAACATTAGCTGCTTTCACCATTGCGTCTGCTGCCTCTACTGATCCAACTAAACCTCTTGTTTCGATTAATCCTAATGCATTTGAATTTGCCATTATATATTCCTCCTAAGTTTATTTTTAATTTATTTTTGACTTATTTCTAAGTTAATACCTAATTATATTCAGCTTATTTCTGAGATAATTTTTCTAAGATCTTATCGATAATAATGTCTAATTCTTCTTCTCCACTATCTTTAAGATTAGAATTAGAAGTTGCAGTTTGAGTTTGAGGTGTAGAAGTTTCTACATCTCTAACTCCATAAGCAATTCTTCTGCGATCAAATAAGTTAAGTGGTGTTATGTTATCAGAAGTAGCATTACCACCTTTAGAACCACAGCCTAAAGTAAATGATGGAGCTAAGTTAGTAGTTTTTCCTGTTGCTCCAAGAGCTGTAGGAGTATTAACTAACATTCTAGAAGTAGGTTTTTTAAGTGAGAAAGCTCTAATAACCTCTTCATTTTTACTATGAATTCCTAAAGAGTGACCAAGTCCACCATAATTTAGAATTTCCATTGATAAGTCACACGCTTCTTCCCAGTTTTCTACTGTATAGAAACCTAAGAGTGGAGCTAATTTTTCTCTAGAGAATGGATAATCAGGACCAACACCACCTGTTTCACTAATTAGAACACGGCAGTTGCTTGGCACCTCAATTCCTGCAATTTCAGCAATCTTTTGAGCTGATTTACCAACTATAGCTGCATTAAGCCCACCGTGCGCCGGTTGGATAGCATCCTCAACTTTTTTGCTCTCATCTGCATCGAGAAAGTAGGCGTTTTCTTTTTTAAATAGTTCAACTACTTCATCTTTAATGCAGCTTTCTACTATAACAGACTGCTCAGAAGCACAAATTGTTCCATTATCAAAAGTTTTACTCTGCATAATTCTTGCTACAGCTTTATCTAGGTCAGCACTTCTTTCAATAAAGGCTGGTACGTTACCAGGACCTACACCTAAAGCAGGAGTTCCAGAGCTATAAGCGGCTTTAACCATTGCTGAACCACCAGTAGCTAAGATTAAGGAAACATCTTCATGACTCATTAGTTCGCTTGTTCCTTCAAGACTAACTATATCCATGCAACCAATTAGTCCTTCTGGAGCACCTAATTCTGCTAATTTTTTATTTAGTACATCTACTGCTTTTTGAATACACTCTTGAGCAGAAGGATGAGGACTAAAGATAATTGCATTAGCTGCTTTTAAGGAAATTAATGATTTATAGATAGTTGTTGAAGTTGGATTAGTAGAAGGAACTAAAGCTGCAATTACTCCCATTGGGCTTGCTACTTCAGTAATTTTCTTTTCTCTATCTTCTCTAACAACACCTACTGTTTTCATATCCTTAATATAATCCCAGAGACCAGTACTAGCTAGTAGATTTTTTTCTACTTTATCTTCTACTATACCCATTCCAGTATCTTTAACTGCTAACTCAGCTAAAGGCTGAGCTTCTGCTGCTGCTGCCTTTGCTAACTCAGATACTAAATTATCTATTTGTTCTTGACTATATTCTGCTAATTCTTTTTGTGCCTTTTTTGCTTTTTGCACCAAATTCCTTGCCATTTGAATTGATTTTAAATCTCTATCTTCTAACACTAAGTATCACTCCTTTTACTTTTTGCATCTAAAATTGCTTTGATTAGTTCTTTTTTACGGGCATATTTAATTTCTTTATTAGTTAGTTTAATATTTTTTATTTCTCTAGCCAAAGAACGCAGCTCAACTACCTTATGCTCTTTTAATTCTTTTTTAGTTAGCTGTTTTTTTGACTCAGATTTTTCTTTTTTTGGCTTTGATTTTTCTTTTTTATTCTGCTTAGATTCTAAACTAGAATCTGGCTGAGCATCAGTTTTAGTCTCAGCTTTAGTCTTTGCTTCTGATTTTTTGTCAGTTTTAACTTCATTTTCAGCTTCAACTTCAGCTTGATCTGACTTTTCTACTTTTTGTGCTTCTTTTTCAGTCTCAGAGCCAGTTTTCGAGTTAAAACTATTATCTCCTAAAATAGAATCGAGCTCTGCTGCTGGACGTGGAATTACATGAGTTGAAATTAATTTTCCAACTCTGGGAACTGCTGCTTCTGCAGCATCAATTGCTGCTTTAACAGCACCAACATCTCCTATTATTTCAATTGTAACCAATCCACCTCTAACTTTTTTGCAGGCTGAAAGGCTAACATTAGCAGCTTTTAAGCAGACATCTGCAGCCTCTACTGAAGCAGTGTAACCATATGTTTCTATTAGTCCAAGTGCAGTATTGCTCATTTTAACCTCTCCTTATAATTAGTAACTTACTGGATTATCAGCAACAGATTTTACTGCTGCAGCAAATGCATCACAGGCTGCTTTACAGGCTGACTGACTTCCAGTTAGTAAACCTCCACCAAAGTTTGTTTCAGATGGGGGACCAAAGAAAGTTACCATTTCAACATTAGCTGCTTTTAAAGCAGCATCTAAAGCATAAATCGATTCAATCGGTGGTGCAATTAAATAAGCAAGTGCCTGGCCTTCTGGAATTCCAGCAGTTTCTGATAAATAAGTACCAGTTCTAGAAACGCAGTGATTATAATAGCAGATACTTCCATCTTCATTTGCACTATAGAAGCAAGCATCATTTTCAATAAACTGAACAGCTGCGTTTAAACCACTTTTTACTTCAGCAGGGCTAGGACCAGCAATAATTCCGATAAACTCACCTGCTAATTTTTGGCTTGCATTATCTGCTCCACCATAAAATGAGGTAGCATAAACAACATCCACCATTGCTTTTTTAGTTGCTTCATCAATAGCTGTATAACCAACATCATCAATATCACAGGTAATCATACCTACACTGCGCTGATCATCATTTAATTTTAATTCTTTTTTCAAATCAGGACTAACATTAGGAATTAATTTAACACTTAAAACTTCTCCATATAAGGGATCATTTCTCATAACTAATTTTCCTCCTTTAATTAAATATCTAAATCAAGTCCACTTGCCTTTTGATCTAACATAGCTTTAATAACATCTGCAATATGTGCTCCTGCTTCAACTGCTGGTGTACCACCAGAGTGAATATTAGAAATAACTGTTCTATTTGCTTCTGGCATACCTACTTTTGCATCATAAGCCATATAACAGCTCATACTTTCGGCAGTTGCTAAACCAGGGCGCTCACCAATAAGAACACAACTTACATCAGCATCTAAGCATTCTGAAATTGCATCCATAGTTGCTACTCTACCGTATTTAACAAAGAAAGGAGTTCCAATTTCTAAGTTATAACCTTCTAGACCCTGCTTAATTGCTGGGAAAACATCTCTTAAATTAGCTTCAATTGCTGTAGAACTTAAACCATCCGCTACATAAATTTGTACTTTAGGCTTGTCTTTACAATTTTCTTTAATCTTAGCTAAGTTTTCTTCATCAAATTGACGACCTAAATCAGGTCTAGTTAAAAACTCATCTTTATCCTGACACTTAGTCTGAACTCTAAATAAGTCCATTTCTTCGATGATTTCATCTGAAACATCAGTAAATACTGCATCCATTGCAGCTGCATGGTCAGATCTAAATCTTAATAATGTCTGAGTTTTGTAACGAGGTCCGGTTCTCCAAACACCAAGTCTAGCAGAAGTATTAGCTTTTAGATTTAAAATTGCTTTTTCATCTGCAGGGTTTGGTACTAAAAGTTCCTTCTTTAAATCTACTTCAGTAATATCAGCAATAACTCCACTTTCTACTTCAGTACTTGTACCTGAAACTGCTGATTGTACTTCATTTTCTACCTTTTCAACTGTCTTAGGATTATCTGCTCCAACTTCTTTTAAAACTTCTTTAACAATATCTCTTAAATCTCTTTCAGATATCATTTACTTCACCTCTCCATTTTTCAAAAATATAGAAGCATCGCCAGCTTTATCTGTTAATTTACCATTTTTCATAATTCCCATCTTTTCTAACCAAGCTTCAAACTCAGGGATAGGTCTTAAGCCAACAGTTTCTCTAATTGCTTGTGCTTCATGGTAACCAGCAGACTGATAATTAAGCATAATATCGTCACCAACAGGTACTCCAATTAAATAGTTACAACCAGCATTTGCTAAGAGTACACCTAATCTTTCTAAATCATTTTGGTCTGCTTTCATGTGGTTTGTATAGCAAACATCTACACCCATTGAAATACCACTTAATTTACCCATAAAGTGATCTTCTAAACCAGCTCTAACCATTTGCTTACCATCATATAAATATTCTGGTCCAATAAATCCTACTACTGTGTTAACAATAAATGGATCAAATCTTTTAGCAAGACCATAACATCTAGCTTCCATAGTTAACTGGTCTGCTCCAAAGTGAGCATCTGAAGAAAGCTCTGCTCCCTGACCTGTTTCAAAATACATTACATTAGGACCAGTTGCAGTACCTTCTTTTAAAGCAAGCTGTCTTGCTTCTTCAATTAAATCTGCAGTTACACCAAAAGCTTCATTTCCTTTTTCAGAACCAGCAATACTTTGGAAAATCAAATCAGCTGGTGCTCCAGCTTTAATTGCCTTCATCTGAGTTGTCATATGTGCTAAAACAGATATTTGAGTTGGGATTTCCCACTCTCTTTTAAACTCATCAAATTTATTTAAAATAGTAGTAACACTACTTTGACTATCATCAACAGGGTTTAAACCTAAAACTGCATCTCCTGCACCATAAGAAAAACCTTCCATCATTGAAGGAATAATTCCATCAATATTATCTGTTGGGTGATTAGGCTGTAATCTAAAAGATAAAGTTCCTGGTTTACCAATAGTAGTATTACAATGAGCTGTAACTACTATCTTCTTAGCACCATAAATTAAGTCAAGGTCAGACATTAATTTTGTTACTGCTGCTACCATCTCACTTGTTAAACCACGACTGATTCTTCTAATATCACTACCATTAACCTCATCACTTAAAATCCATTCTCTTAATTCAGAAACAGTCCAGTTTTTGATTTCACCATAAATTCTTTCATTAACATCATCCTGGATAATTCTAGTTACTTCATCTTCTTCATAAGGAACAACTGGGTTATTACGAAGATCTGAAAGACTTAGGTTTGCAAGTACAGTTTTAGCTGCAATTCTTTCTGTTACAGATTCCGCTGCTACACCTGCTAATTGATCTCCAGATTTAATTTCGTTTGCTTTACCCAGCACCTCCTTTACACTATCAAACTGATAGACATCGCCAAATAATTTGCATTTTAATTTCATCTTCTTAAACACTCCTCATTTTATTATTTGCCAAAAATTAAAGTCTTAATTATTACTGGCACTACTTTTCCTTTAGCCAAAGGTTTACCAATATCAATATAATCACCATTATTTACTTTAATCCCATCTAAAGAAATAATATTTTCTTTCTTTTCTAAAAGACGGTTAATTGTCTGCCCTAAAACTTTAGCAGCATCATTTTCTAAAATAATGATTAAGGGAAGTTGATTTGAAATAATAGTATCCATTCCACTAACTATAATTTTGGCTAATTCGGTAATTTCTTTAAAAGAAAAATTGCTTTTTCCTTTTAAAGCTAGAGCAACTGGCTGTAGTTCTGATTCTAAATCAAACCAATCCAGCTTTTTCTTAATAATCTCGATTAATTCAGCTGAGTCAGCTTTTTCTTCTTTAGCTGTAATTTTAATAATAGGAACATTTTTCAGAGGGAAAACATCTCCATTATAAGTAATAGTACTACCACTAATATCAGTGGTATGACTACCTGCTCCAACTACTGTTGCCCTAATTGTTTCAGCTGCTTTTACTATTTTATAATCTTGGTAAAGTGGAGATTGAGTTATTTGTTGGGCCAAAAGTATACCAATATCGTTGAAAGCAAAAATGTTTTCTCCTGGCTCAATTTCTTGGCCTATATAATCAGCTACTCCTCCAGAAAATGAGATGTAATCTGGCTCAATTTTCTGGCTTAAACCGTGATTAGTTATTAAGTACTGATAAAGATCACTTTTTTCTTTTGCAGCAACTGTTTCGACTAAGATTGCTGCCATTTTTTCAGTTATCTTTTTCAGATCAGACTGTTTTAATTGAGTATTTTCTTTAATTTCAATCCCAATTTCAGCAGCTAACTTTTTGATTTTTTCGGCTACATAAATTATTTGATTATCTTGATCAAATTTAATTAAACGACCACCAATATCTAAACAAGCTGTATCAATAATCTCACCTGAATCAAAAACGGATATGTTTGTAGTACCACCTCCTATATCAAAATTAATAACTATTCTATTTTCTTTTTTTGATAACTGGGCTGCTCCTGCTCCTTTACCAGCAATAATAGATTCTAAATCTGGACCAGCAGTTGCTACCACAAAATCTCCAGCTAAATCACTGAGTTGTGCAGAAATTAAGCTAGCATTTTTTTTGCGGGCTGTTTCACCAGTTATAATGACAGCTCCAGTACTAACTTTTTCTTTATCAATTCCGGCCTCTTTAAATTCTTTTTCTACAATTTCTTTTATCTTTTCACCATTAATTTCAGTTTGAGAAATTAAGGGAGTAAAATAAATATTGCTTTTATAAATAACTTCTTTATCAATAATATTAATTCTAGGGACGGTAAAGCCTGAAGCCATATTTTCTAAAGTTATTTCACTAAATATAACTTGAGTTGTTGAGGTACCAATATCAATGCCAACACTTAAAATTTTATCCAAGTTCTCACCTCCAAGTTTAACTAGAGTTTTAACTTTTTTATAAAAAATAGGCCAGCTTAGGATAACATCTAAACATAGTTATCCCTAAACTGGCCCCATTGCCTTTGCAAAACACCCCATTGTGTTTTGTAATTATTTATTTGTATAATTTTTAAATTAAATTTCATTTTTAAAATCAAAAACAATTTTTGTTCCCTGTTGACTTGATTCTAAATCTAAATGTCCACCTAATTTATCATTAACAATTGTTTTTACAATTTTAAAACCTAAACGATTTTTCTTTACTTCTTCAATATTAAAACCTAAACCATTATCACTAATTGTAATATTAGAATAATTATTACCTTGATAAATTTTAACCTTGATCAAACCATCTTTTTGATCTTCAAAAGCATGTTTTAAAGCATTTTGTAAAAGTTCATTAACTACTAAAGCAATCGAAGTTGCTTTTTCAGAATCAATAATAAAATTATCTCCTAATAATTTGATCTCAATATTTTTATGCTCATTTAAAAAATAAGCAGCGGTGTTTTCAATAATTTTATTTAAAATACTTTTAATATAGACTTCGTTTATTTCATTTTGAGAAAGTATATCATGAGTAACTGCAATACTTAAGATCCTGTTAATACTAACTATTAGAGCTTGTCGCCCTTCTTGATTATCAACTCGACGTGCTTGCAAACGCAGCAAGCTAGCTATCATCTGCAGATTATTCTTTACTCGATGATGTATTTCTTCTAGAGCAACTGATTTTAAAACTAACTTTTTCTCTTTTTTCTTAACTTCAGTAATATCCTTAATTAACATAACTAAACCAGCAACATTATCTTTGCCGTACATCATAGAATAATTTACTTTTAAAATCATATCACTAAGACTAACTTCAAAACTTTCGGTTGAATTCACTTCTATTGCTAATTCTCTAAACTGTTTTTGGCCTAGGGTTAAATTATTAAAATGCATTCCTTTAATTTGATCTTTATAGCCTAAATCAGAATATAATTTTTTAGCAACAGTATTAGCATATTTAGCATAACCTTGGCTATTAAAAATAATAATTGCATCATTAATATAATTAGCAATCACATCTTCAGATTCATCTAATGAAAGTAAATCTGAAAGTTGTTCTGTTGTTTCAGTTAAAATTTCCATCTGCTTATTCTTTTTAATATCAGCTGTAATATCGCGCTCCATAATGAGAACACCTATTACTTTACCTAACTTATTTTTAATTGGCTCTACATTTTGTTTTACCTTTTTATTTTCTTGGGTTAAAGCTTTTAAATCTCGAGTTCCAACTCCAGTTTCCATTGTTCTTAGAGCAGCTGGCTCATTAGTTCTAACAGCTAACTCACCTACAACAGATCCTTGATAATTAGAAATCGCTTTTGCTCCTCGAGGTTTTGCTTCAGCCACAACTAAAAGAGCATCTGGATCATCAATTGGACAATCAATAAAAACATCAGCTTTAACTAAATTAGCAATTCTCGGTAATTGCTCAGCTAATTTTTCTAACTGTTCAATATCCTGTTCACTAAGTCTGGTCTCTTTTTGACAAAGTTCTCTGAGCATTCTAATTACCCAGGCAATTATTGTTAATAATAATTACATGAGCTATCTCCTTCATTGAACATCTTTTATCCATACTTAATTTCCGAATTTTATTATAAGCTGCTTCTTCCGAGAGGCCTTCAGAATCCATTAAAATCCCTTTAGCTCTGCTGATTAATTTTCTTTTTTCTAATTTACTTTTTAAAACTTTAATATTTTCTTTAATATCTACCATTTCTTCGCCTTTAGCAATGGCAAGTTCTATTACAGGTAATAAGCTTGCTTTATCTACAGGCTTAACTAAATAACCCATTATACCTACCTCTTTTGCCTGACTGATAAAATCTTTGTTACTATAGGCAGTTAAAAAAACTATTGTTTCAGCTAATTCTTCTTCTTTAATAATCCTAGCTGCCTTAATCCCACTTAAAAGTGGCATTTTAATGTCAAGTAGAGCAAGATCAGGTTTGTGCTGACGACAAGCTTCAATAGCATCAAAACCATCTGAGACTTCAGCTACCACATTGTAACCTTCCTCAGTCAAAATCTCTGAGATATCCATGATAGTAATAGGTTCATCATCGGCTATTACTATTTTCTTTCCCATAGTCTTCCCCTTTCTCACCTAAATCATTTTATTTTTAAATACTTTTTTAATTCTGCTAAGCCTTCTTTTGTGATAGAGCTAATTTTGAAAATTTTATTAACTCCTGCTCTTTGCAGAATTTTTTCTGCTTGTTCTATTTGGGCAGAATCTTTATCTATTTTAGTTATTACACCCAAAATATTTTGATTAAAAGTTTTAGCAAAATTCGGCGGAAAAACACTATCATGATCAGTAGCTGCTTGAACTAAAACCATGTTTTCACATTGGTCTACTGAAGAAATAATAGCATTATAATAACGCCTACTTTCAATGTATTCACCAGGTGTATCAATAAATTCTGGATAATATTCCATTGCCTGTGTTTTATTATACCTTATTTTTTCCGAACTTAAAAGCTGAATTAAGGTAGTTTTTCCACTACCACTTTTTCCAATCAACATTGCTTTTTTCATTTAAGTGCTCACCTATTGTTATGTTCGAGTAATTTTAGCTGGAGTAAAATCTAATATATTCTGTAAAATATTCATAATTTCTTTAACTGATGATTCAACACTTGCTACATCTCCAGTAATTACTAAAGAACCACTGAAACGGTCTATAAAGCCTATTTCGATACCCGCTGCCTTTGTGGCAACATCGGCTGCAATAATTGAAGCTTCACTGGGAGTAATAGTCAAAATTCCTATTGCATCATTTACCTGATCAACTAAACCTAATTTCTGATAAATCCCTTCTTGGGGATTAGCAATTATATGTGCTAAAGTCACCTGTTTTCCAGGTACAAATTCCTGAATTATCCTTTGTTTTTCTACAACTTCTTCTTTTTCTCCCATAAGAACCCTCCATTTTGAAACTTTTTTCTCAAAAAATAGTAAAAGCCTGTATAAAAAGGACATAAATATCCCTTTTCTACAAGCTTCTTTGCTTATTAGTTATGATCACACTCCATTGTGCAATCTACTATTCATTTTTCTTAGAAAAATTGTATCATAATAAGTTAGTAAAAGCAAGAACTTTTAGCAATTAACTCAAGTTTTTATTTTTTTAAAGGATTTTTGCCTCTTTTGCTAAAATATAAGCATTAGAACAACTAAATTAATTTTAAAAAAGGTGGTCAAAATGAATAATAATAGTTTAGCTTTAATAGAATTTTCCAAAATAGCGGTTGGAATTGAAACTGCAGATCAAATTTTAAAAACAGCTGCAGTAGAAATAGTTCATTCTAAATTTATCTGTCCTGGTAAATATAGTGTTTTATTTGCAGGTAGTGTTAGTGCTGTAGAAACTGCCTTAAATTCTGGCTTAGAAATTGCTAAAAACAAAAAAGCTTTAGTTAATCATTTTTTGCTAGCAAATATTAATCAACAAGTTAAAGAGCTTTTATTAAAAAAAAGAAAGAAAAAAGATATAACTGATTCTCTAGGAATTTTAGAATATATTAATATTAGTTCTACAATTCAGGCTGCTGATATTGCAGTTAAGGCAGCTGAAGTTGAACTATTAGAACTTAAATTAGCAATGGCTATTGGTGGTAAAGGTTTTGTTATTTTCAGTGGAGAAAATGAAGCCTGTAAACAGGCTATTAAAGCAGTAGAATCTGCTTTAGGTAATAAGCATTTAATTTCTAAAGCCTTAATTTCAAGTCCTGAACCAAAATTAATAGCAAAAATATTAACTTAAAAATAAAGGGAGCAAAAGCTCCCTTCTTTTTAAGCTTTCATTTACAAAGTTTCTCTCTAAATTTAAAGTTTTTTAGCTGCTACCATACCTAAAACAGCAGCTGGATCTTTAGGACTTGAATAAGGAGGAGCATAAGCGAGATCAACCTGAAATAACTCATCAGCTGTCATCCGATTATAAATGGCTGTAGCTAAGACATCAATCCTCTTATCTGAACCACTACCACCAATCACTTCTGCTCCAACAATAACTCCACTTTCTTTTTCAAATACTCCTTTAAGATGAATTGGAGCTGCTCCAGGGTAATAACCAGCATGATTACGAGCTTTTATTTTAACTTCAAAAGCATCAATACCAGCAGCTTCGGCTTCTTCTAATGTTAAACCTGTAGTAGCTGCTGTTAAATCAAAGATTTTAGTAATACCTGTCTTTAAAATACCATAATGTTTAGCATCTCCCCCAGCTGCATTTTCACCAGCGGTTCTTCCCTGTTTATTTGCTGTTGAACCTAAAGGAATCCAAACTGGTTTATTTGTTAAAAGATCAGTAGATTCTGCACAATCTCCTGCTGCATAAATATCTTTAAGGTTAGTTTCTAATTTTTGATTAACTTTAATTGCTCCACTTTCTCCAACTTCTATTCCTGCTTTTTGAGCAAGTTCTGTTTCTGCTTTAATTCCAATTGAAAGCAAAGCTAAATCAGCCTCAATTTCTTTACCAGAAGCTGTAACTACTTTTGCTAATTCTTTTTCTCCCGCAAAATGGTCAACCCCATCACCTAAAATTAGTTTTACCCCTTTTGCTTCTAGATGTTCTGCTACAAGCTCTGCCATTTCTGGACTGAATTGTGGTAATACTTGTTCTTGTAATTCAACCACAGTAACTTCTATTCCTCGCTCACTAAAAGCTTCTGCCATTTCTAATCCAATTAGTCCTGCTCCAATAATTGTTGCTTTTTTAACTTGACCAGAATTTACAGCTGCTTTAATTTTATCAGCACTATTAACAGAGCGTAAAGTGAAAATATTATTCAATTCTAAACCAGGAAAAGGAGGCTCAATAGCAGTTGCTCCTGTAGCTATTATTAATTTATCATATTCATAACCACCTTTTTTAGATTCCGCTAAATGATCATAGTAAATCATTTTTTTAGCTGGATCAATTTCTTTAACTTCATGCTCTGTTCTAAGCTCAACTCCATATTTATCGGCAAAAGTCTGAGCAGTAAAAGCTAAAAGTTGATCTCTTTCTTCTATTATATCGGATATATAATAGGGTAGACCACAACCAGCATAAGAAATGTCAATTCCTTTTTCGAAAACAACTATCTCTGCTTCTTTGTTTGTTCTCCGTGCTTTAGCTGCTGCACTAGTTCCAGCTGCAACTGCTCCAATTACTGCAATTTTCATTTTAATTCCTCCTAATTAATATTTTAAATAATTTATATTTATAATCAATTTTAAGTCAAATAATAGTTTTCTCTCTAAATATACTATTCTAGATTAGTTTTTTTCCTCCTTTTTTTAAAAGTAATTATTCTTATTTAAAAACTTAAAAGTTGATTTTGACTAATTAAAACAATTTAAAATTAAAACTAAAAATTCTAAATAATATTTCTTTTGTATTTTTCTTGACTAAATAAGCAACCTGTGCTATTATATTTATTGCAGTCAACAAAACTGTATAGGTTTTGCCCTCATCGTCTAGGGGTCTAGGACACCAGGTTTTCATCCTGGCGGCAGGGGTTCGAATCCCCTTGAGGGTACCATTTTGTGATTAAGGCAGTCAATAGGCTGTCTTTTTTTATATTTAAAAATAAAATTTGATTATTGTGAATTTTAAATCAAAAATAATAAGACTAACTTAATTTAATCTAATTAGCCTTATTTTATTCCTAAAAACTTTCTGATTTTATTTTTAGTTTTGACAAATTTTCTTCGCTTCTGTCTTGCCTTAGTAACTTTTTTTTGATAATACTTCCAATTTTTTGGAGCATAATTTTTAAATAAAATCTTTTTTTCCTGCTCAGTAAATTTCAATCTTTTAAGATCATCTATTTTTTCTTTTTGTGAAAGATTTTCCTTAATTCTACCCCGATTTAAATCAATATAATATAATTTAGGCTTAATTTCGAAATCTTTAACTAAAATATTACCTGCATGTAAATCATTATGGACAATCTTTGCCTGGTGCATTTTTTTAATTTCTTGACCCAGTTTAGGCATTAATTCTTTAACTTTATATCTTTCTGGATGTTCAAAATTTTTAGCAATATCGAGCAGATTAAAATCATAATCAACATAGTCAGTTATATAATAGCTAAAGATAAGTTGATTAGTCTTACCCCTTTTTTCAATAACAGCTAAGGGAGCAGGTGTTTGGAGGCCAATCTTCTCTAAAGCTCTAGCAAGGTTGAGTGAACGCTCTGCTTTAGATGGCAGCATTCTAAAACGAAGTTGATCATAAGTTTTAGTTAAATGAAATTCTTTAACTGCTATTTCTTTTTTTAAAATCTGATCATTTATTTTAGTGATTGTATTTCTTTTATCATATAAAACTTTTTCATTTCTAGATTTATTTTCTAAGCCAAAACAAAATTCATCTAAAAAGGATTCTACCCATTTTGGATTAAGATCACTACGAATAGTAATCTTAACCCCTTTTTTTTCGTAGTTTAGAAAAGAATTACTTTTTAAGTTCATAATATTTCATCCCAATTTAGTAAATTTCCTGCAGCCATTCCACTTCTCTTTTTAAGCCTTCTTTAAATGATACTTGTGGCTGATAACCCAATAGTTTTTTAGCTTTAGAAGTGTCAGCAGAAGTATGTTTTACATCTCCCTTAACTTTTGATGTATAATTAATTTTAGTATTACAATTTGTAAGCTCTTTAATTAAATCAAGAGTATCATTTAAAACTATTCCTTTACCCGAACCGCCAATATTAATAATTTCACCAGCTGGAGCTTTTTGAGCAGCTAAAATATTAGCTCGTGCAATGTCACCAACATAAGTAAAATTTCGACTCTGTTTGCCGTCACCAAAAATATTAATTTCTTTACCTGTTAAAAAAGCTTTAATAAAAATATGAAAAGCCATATCAGGACGCTGGCCCTGACCATAAACAGTAAAATAACGCAGTGAAACTGTAGGTACCTTAAAGTTTTTATAATATAAATAAGCTAAATTTTCTCCAGCCAACTTAGAAACTCCATAAGGAGAAACTGGCTGTAATCTATTTTTTTCCTGCATTGGCAGCTGATCTGTATCACCATAGACTGAAGAAGATGAGGCATAAACAAATTTCTTTAATTGCTCAGCTTCTCTGGCCGCCTCCAATAATTTTTGAGTTAAAAGAATATTGTTTTGATTATATATTTCAAAATCCTCTCCCCAGCTTGATCGAACTCCAGCTTGAGCAGCCTGATGATATATATAATCTATATCTTTTAATAGCTTTTTTAAATTAATCTGCAAAAGATCTTTTTCTAAAAAAGTAAAGTTAGGATTATCTAATATATTTTTTATATTTCTTTCTTTCAAATCACGAGAATAATAATCTGTAAAACAATCTATACCAATTACTTCTTCACCTGCATTTAATAGTTCCTTGGCTAAATTAGAACCAATAAAACCTGCTGCTCCTGTAATTAAATGTTTCAATTATATCACCCCAAATTAATTTAATGTTTTATTAAAAATTTTTTCTTCAATATTATCAATCATTTTTTTAAAGGTATATTTCTCAGCAGCAATTTCTGCTGATTTTTGACCCATCTTAACCCTATCCTTGTTTTCTATCATCTTGATAACTTGATTAGCAATATCTTCAGGATTTTTATTTTCTGCCAAATATCCATTAACTCCGTCCTGCACAAATTCTGGAATAGTGATTGCTTCTGTAGAAACTATTGGCAAACCTGCCATCATTGCCTCCAAGATTACCCAGGGAGATCCACCCTCATAAATAGCAGTATGGACCATAAAATCAGCCTGTTTTAAAATAGATGGTATATCTTTTCTAAAACCAGTAAAAATAACGTTATCTTTGACCCCAAGTTCTTCGGCTAATTTTTTATACTTATTTTCTTTACCACCTAATTTACCAACAAATAACACCTTGAAATTTTGATGTTTTTCGATAACTTTGGGCAGAGCTTCAATTAAATATTGCTGAGCTTTTTGACGACACATTCTGCCGATATTTACTAAAATTAGTTCATCCTTTTTGATTTCAAATTCATCTCTCAAATCAAACTTGATTTCAGGTTCTAAAAAATTATCCTTTTTAACACCTTTATAAACTAATTTTTGTTTACTTTTATCCAAAACACCCGCTGGGATATCTTGCAAATTCATATCTCGTGTAATTTTGGAAATTGACATAAAATCTGTAATAAAGTATTTTAAAAATAAACGATTATAAAACTTATTTTTTATAGGTTTAGCAATCGCTCTGCGATAAATAATTTTTTCTGTACCAGCAATCTTACCAGCTATTGAACCATATTTAAAATGAGATGATTGAGCCAAAAAGATGGCATCAATTTTATTTTTTTTCAGGTACTTAACTAAAAAACCAATTCTTGCTGGATTTAAAAATGTTCCGTCACCAATATGATCTATGCCTGTAACATTAAAATCCTGTGCAATAGATTTATAATAAAATTTAGAATCAGTTTTAGCTAAAATAAATATATTATAATCTCTTTTTTGTAATGCAGCAGCAGTTTTATAAAACCAGGCCTCTAAACCACCCCAACCTGTTCCCGTATTCATAATTAAAATATTTTTCATTATAATTTACAACCCTCTTCTTTTTTATAAAAATCCAACATTTTTTGGTAATTATCTTTTTTACTATGATTTTGCATTTTAGCACTTGCTTGCTCAGAAAAAGTTCGTCTTACTTTATTATTCTTAAGTTTTTTTATATATTCAACCATTTTTTTTACATCATCAGCTACTTCTAAAATATATCCATTTTGATTTTTATCAATTACTCCGGAAGCACCGTTATCTTCAGTAGTAATTACTGGCAAACCAGAAGCCATTGCTTCTAAAGTAACATTAGCACAGGGATCATAAGTAGACGGAAATACAAAAACATCAGCTGCCGCATAATATTTTTCTACTTCTCTTACTGGACCAATAAATCTACATCTATCTAAAACAGACAATTCTTCGGCTTTAGATTTAAATTTATCTATATCACCCTTACCAACTATCATCAGCTTGGCATTTTCTAAATTTTTAAGTGCTTCTAATACATATTTTAACCCTTTTCTTTTAAATCCAGTTCCTAAAAATAATAAAACATAGTCATTTTTAGTAAAATTATGTTTTTTTCTAATTGCTTGAGAAAACTTATCTTTGTTATTTAAATTAAATTTTTCTAAATTCACACCATTATGATTAACAATTATATCATCTGCTGGAACATCATAAAGCTTAATAATATCATCTTTAACCATTTGTGAAACTGCAACTATTTTTTTATAATTACCTTTTTCAAAATCCTTTGCTTCATAATATCTTGTAAAGTAATCCTGTAAAGATAATTTATATTCAATTTTCTTTTTAAATTTATAAATTTTATTTTCTAGACTACTTAAATATTTATACAAAAAAACTTGATGACAGCCTCCACCAATTCGAATAACATCTCCAAAACCTAACCTCGAAAAACTTTGAATTATATCAAAGTTATATTTTTCAACTTCTTTTTTGGCAGCTTTAGCAAATATATGTTTATCTATTCCTAAATGCTTTCCCCAGGCAGAAACAAGATGATAGATAACTCCTTCTGCTTTAGAGCTTTCATCAACATTTCCAGTTATAACATGTACTTCATGGCCTTTTTGAACTAAAAATTTTGATAAACCAACCATATATCTTTCTGTTCCGCCATGGGTAGTATATTTTTTATGTATCAGTGCTATTTTCATATCAATCTATCACCATCACTATTACTATATTTTTTCTAAAAAATTTATTATTTTTTTTCCTCTTTTTTCCCATAATAAATCATTTTGTCTTTTCTGAATATTATTTTTTAATTCATTGTACAAATTTCTATCTTTATTTAATCTATCCATTTGATTTGTTAATTCTCCTGTTTTCCCTTTTTTATAAAATAACCCACAATCGTTAGTCACAATATCTCTAATTGATTTAATATCGCTTCCAATTACAGGTATAGAATAAGAAAAATAATCAAATATTTTAACAGGTGAACTTACATAGTTATTATAAAAATTATCAATTGCAGGAACAATACCAATTTTAATTTGAGATAAATAATAATCTAACTTTTTTTGATTTACCCATCCTGTAAATTTAACACTATCTGAAATGCCTAATTTTTCAACCAATCTATGACATTTTTTTAAATTATTCTTTTTACCCCCTACAATTAGTAACTTAATAGAATTATTTTTAATTTTGCTATAAGCATAAAAAATTTCTTCTACTCCTTTATTTTTGCTTAAAGATCCTACATATCCAATATATTTTTTATTCCAATTATTATTTTTCTTTTTACTATAAATTCCAGGTCTAGCAATAAGATAATTTTTTTGCGATATGTTCTGTTTTAAAATTTCTTTTTGAGGATTATGCAAACATATTATACCATCAATTTTAGGTAATATTTTTTTTTGTATTTTTACTTCTTTTTTCCTATTCTTTTTCTCCCTTAAATGTGGCGCTGCATATATATGGTGTGTTTCAAATACAATTTTTATATTATATAATTTCTTTAATAGAAATAAAAATGGTAGTAACTTAGTATTCCTAGTTATTATAACATCAATTTTCTTACTTCTATTAAGTTTTATAAACCCTTTCATGAAATTTAAATATAAAATAAACTTAGTTCTTGAAATATACTTCTTAAAAAGTTTTATTTTGAAATTTCTTCTTGGGTTTATGTTAAATTCATTAGATAATATTTCAGTTATATCTCTTTCATTAGTATTATTTACAGCAAATAAAAATATATTATCAGTTGTAGAATATTTAGAAATACCATCACAAGTAGATGTACAAAAATTAATACCTGGACATTTAGAAGGCCATTTTCTATCATACATATAAATAATATTAATTTCTCTCTTCCTCCTTTTGGGATTTTTTATATCAATTCACTTTTTCCCCAGGCCTTTAAAATATTAAATGTTTCAGCTTGAATAGCCTGGTAAAGATTCATTTTTTCTAATCTCTTATAATTCCTTATGAGATGCTGCAAAAATAATTTCCGATCTGCACTTTTTAGCTTTTTGCTTCCCATTTTAGCAAGACCTGAATAACTGTGAGCATTAAACTTAGCTAGATTTCGAATAATTCTTTTTTTAGTTAAATAAATTGACTGCCTAAAATTATCTAAATCCACTAAGGATAATTTTAATTTATCATCAAAATTAAGTAGTACCCCAGGTAGATTTGGATCTCCATTAAGATAATTGTTTTTATATAATTTACTCCATAACTTAGCTAAACTAATAATAATTTCTTCTTTTTCTGCTGCAGAATAATCTTGCTCAGCCAAAAATTGCTGTAAATCTGTCCCACCAAAATCCTTGGTGATAAATACACTATCAACAGTAAGGTGGTTATGTTTGATTTCAGCTGCTAATACAGGTTTAACTACTGAAATACCATTTTCAATTAAATCATTACTGAGCTTAAAAGAATTATAAGCAGCTGATTTTCTGAAGATATTTTTTAGTTTTTTATCAAAACTGCGATAACAATATTTTTTAAAATAATAACTTTCTGAATCAATAATGGCTTTATATACCTCTCGCTGGTTACCTTTTTTTATTAATTCAAATTTTTTTTTATCAATTCTTTTATTTCTCAAACAATATTTAGTCATTTCTAGCATTTCATTTGAAGCTTTTTTATTATAATAAAAATCTATTCCATCTGATTTTTTATTTTTAATTTTCATTATTGAACTCCCCTATTTCAATTTGATAGTTCAGCTTTTTGCTCATTAATTTGAACTATAATTACAGCTAGAGCAATTAAAAACCAGAGAGTTCTACCTACTACTGATTTTGAAAAATTGGATTCTGTCATTCCCTGAATAACAAAGGCTCCTACAAAGGAAGAAAAAACACTTAAAATAAATAACTTAGAAAATTTATCTTCAATTTTTTTATATGCTAAATATAAATATTTTAAAATATCAAAAAATAAATAAATTAAAGCAGAAAAGCCAAGAATTCCAGTCTCAGATAGAAAATTAAGGTATGAATTATGAGCATGAGAAAAAGGTGGAACACCTTCCTGTTCATAACCAGATTTATAAGCTGGCCGAAAATTATTAATACCTACACCATTAACAGGATTATCTTTAAAAATAATTAAAGCACTCTTCCATAAACCTAAACGGGTTGTATTACTTTTATTATTTTTTAAATCTGTAATACTAATTATCCGGTCCTGAATAGCAGCTGGTGCTAATAACACTATCACTATTAAAGCAATCAAAAAGATAGGAATAAGTTTCTTTTTATATAACCAAAAAGTCATAAAAGACCCACCTGCAAAACCTAGCCAAGCTCCACGTGATTTATTTAAAATCAAGGTAACTAAAAGTAATATTAAGGCTGAAGCAGATAAATATTTAAATTTAAGGCTATTTTCAGCAAAAAATAAATAAGTCATCACAAAAATAGAATACATTAAAAGCAAAGCACCAAAATCTAAAGCCATAAATGTAGAATCTATTCTGCTAATACCCTGATATAGATATTGATAAAACACTCCATAAAGTGAGGATAAAATAATTGACAGCACTCCAAAACCAAACATTTTCTTAACCGTTTCTAAATCCTTAACATTGTTAACAACAGTATAAAAAAGAAGAATTACAATTAAATAATCTTCTAAGCCCTCTAAACTTTGCTGAAAATTATAAGTACCAATAAAAGATATCAATATTGCTGCAAAAAGAAGCCAGATTGCATTACTAAAAGGTACAGCCACAAAAGAAATCTCTTCTGATTTTATTTTTTTAATCATCATTTTAATTATCCAGGCTAAAAAAGCAAAGCCCATACCTATACTTGAACCACCAATTGAAATTGCTGAGCTAAACATCATAAATAATAAACTACCTATTATAAACTTATCTAAGCCCTTTAAAACTTTATTCATATTTGAATTCCACCTTAGTTATAAAATCTTTTTAATGTTATTTACCATTATATCTGTAGTGAATTGCTTTTCTATTAATTTTCTGGCATTAAAAGAAAGTTGATTTCGATTAGCGTTTTTTATCATTTTAATCATCTTTGAAGCTATATCTTTAGGATTCTTATTTTTAGCCAAATATCCCACATCTTCATTAATTAATATTTCCTCCACTGAAGGAATATTTGAGGCAACTATCGGTGTGCCTACCGCCATTGCCTCTAAAATAGTGTTAGGACAACCTTCCCACAAAGCAGTATGAACTAAAAAGTCACTCTGATTTAAAATATTATAAATATCACTGCGAAATCCAGTAAAAATAATATGATTTTCCAAGTTGTATTTTGATACCATAGTTTTTAATTCTTTTTCTGAATCTCCTTTTCCAACAATTAAAACTGTAAATTTATCATAATCATTTTTAACAATAGAAAGAGCTTCAAATAAATATTTGTGCCCTTTTTGTTCTGTTAAACGACCAATTTTAGAAATTAAAATTTCTTCAGCATCAATATTAAACTCGTTCCTTAAATTACTATTGTTTTGATCAAGCTCCGATTTGATTATCTCTAAATCAACACCATTGTAGATTATATCAATTTTACCTTTTTTAAACCAACTAGAAGTATTTTTTAATAATGACTTCTTTACAGCAATAGAATTAGCAATTACATTTGTTAAGCATTTATTAAATAAAAATTTATTATAAAATCTATCTTTAATTGGTACTGCTAAACCCCGCCGATAAATTATCCGCTCTAAACCAGCTAATTTACCCGTAATACCACCAAACTTTAAATCTTGAGACATATTTAAAAACATAATATCAATTTTATTTCTTTTTAAAAAATCAACAAAAACTTTAACCTTAATTGGATTCAAAACTGTTATTCCACTTTTAACTTCAATCTCTTTAGTCTTAATTCCAGCTTCTTTTGCTCGCCTAAATAATTCTGTTTCTCTGCCAGTAGCAATAAAAATATCAAATTCTGGATCTTCATTTAAGATTTTAGCTGTAGTGAAGGTCCATTTCTCTCCACCACCCCAAACAGGACAGCTATTTAAAAAAACAATTCTTTTCATTAATTTTCATCCCCAAAGTTATTTAATTCCCAAAGTTTAACTGCTTTTAAAAACTGATAATAAGCTGATAAAACTGATAATATCAAACCCTGACTACCAAGTAAAAACCCTTTTTTAAATAAATATTTTTTTATAAACTCCAAAAAAGGTCGAATTAAAATATAAGCTATTCCTACTGATTTACCAGACTGGTATTTTTTTTCTGCATCAAGACTAGTATATTGATTAATTTTGGCTGTATAACTTTCTAAATCCTGATATGTATAATGAATAAAATCATTTTTAAGTTTCGCAATCTTTCCATCTATCTCTGGTGATTCATGCACTAAACCACTATATCTATATCTGCTTTGAAAAAGTCTTAAAGTATAATCAGGATACCAACCACAGTATTTAATCCATTTACCTAAAAAATAATTTTTGCGAGCTATCTCATAACCTTCCGCTTTAGCTTCAGATTGATTTAAAGTTTCTACTATTTCAGCTCTTAAATCTTCAGTTACTCTTTCATCAGCATCAATTACAAAAACCCAATCTGTTTTAATTTTTTCTAAGCCAAAATTTCTTTGACTAGCAAAATCTTTAAATTCATTTGCATAGAAATCAACATTTTCATGCTGCTGACAAAGTTCTTTAGTTTGATCATCACTAAAAGAATCGATTACTATAACTTGATCAACCCAGCTAATACTAGCTAAACAGTCTTCAATATGCTTTTCTTCATTATAGGTTAAAACTAGAGCACTTAATTTCTGCATTAAATCAATTCCTCTTCTTTTAGCCTTTTTACTACTAAATCAGGTGTTAATTCTCGCATACATTTAAAATGCCCAAGTGGACACTCATGTTCACCACAAGGTCGACAGTTAAGATCAATATTTTTAATTAAGATATTTTGACCTTTACCGCGAGGAGCGTATTTTTCTTCATCAGATGGCCCAAAAATAGTAAAAGTATTTGTACCAACTGCTGCTGCTACATGGATTGGACCAGTATCTCCACTAATTACTAATTTAGCCTTTTTTAAAATAGCAGCTAACTCCAGCAAAGATGTTTTTCCACTTAAATTATAAATTTGCTTTTGATTTTCAATCTTATTACAAATATAAGCAACTCTTTCTTTGTCAGCCGAACCACCAACAAATAATATTTTATGTTTTTGAGCAGCTAAAAGATCAGCAATCTCAGCAAAATATTCTTCTGGCCATCGTTTTGAATTCCAGCTCCCACCTGTATTTAAAACCAAAAAATCATTTTCTAAGCCAATCTCTTTTAATTTATTTTCTGCCTTTTTGTGATAGCTTTTTTCAAAATCTAAAACAGGGTAAGCACTTTCAGTTAAATTCATTTTTTTCTGCTGCTCATTTAAATTAGGAATTAATAATTCACTGTCTTTAAGTTGCTCCAAAAAATCAAGATAAAATTCTATCACATGTGAAGCATTACTTTTTTCAATTTCTTGGTCTAAAAATAGGCCTCTACCTTGGCCCCCATAACCAATATTTTTATCAGCTGCAATTAATTTTAAAAGCAAAGCTGTTCTCCAATTACCATGGATATTAAGCCCTAATTGGTAATTATTCATTTTTAATTTCTTAGCAAATTTATAAGAACGAGTAGTATTCCAATTTTTATTATAGCTATAAACATGATCTAAATTTGAATTAGACCTCATTATTTCAGCAAAATTACTATTTGCTACCAAATCAATTCTAGTCTTCGGAAAAAGCTTTCTTAAACCAGCAAAAAAAGGATGAGCAAATAATAAATCTCCCAAATATAAAAGATCAATAACTATTATTCTATCTATTTTTTCCACAATAATCATTCCTTCTCTAAATATCACACCTATAAATTACAAGTAAAAGGTTAACTTTGAAAATAAAGCAAAAATAATTTTGAGCTCAACAAAATAATTAACCATTTAATTTCTTGTTAGCAATCCTTAAGACTTGCTCTACACTAATTGACTTCATACACTGCATTTTGCGGCTGCAGTGTCGGTCCCAACAGCGAATACATTCTAAGCTATTATCTTGAATAACAGTATGACCTTTACCATAAGGGCCATGAGTTGTTGGTGAAGTTGGACCCATCAGTGAAATAACATCTAAATCCACAGCAGCTGCCAAATGAGTAGGTCCAGTATCTCCACCAATATAAAGATCTGCTCTTTTATAAAGCTCTGTTAACTCTTCTAAATCAGTTTCGCCAGCTAAATTACTATAAGAATCAGTAAAAGAAGATTCAAAACTAGCAATTGCTTCTTTATCAGAACTAGCCCCTGTAAAAATTATATAATAACCAGCTTGAATAAGCTTATTTGCTAAACTAAAATAACGGTCTAAAAACCAATTTTTAGATTCCCAAGTAGTAAAAGGATTGATAATAACTACTTTTTTATTTAAATCAATATTTTCTCTAGCAAATAAACGGCTAACTCGACTTTTAATGACAGGTGTTATTTTTAGACCATAATCAAGCGATTCAGTTGCAGCTCCTAAAGCTGAAGCTAAATAAAGGTTTCTTTCAACTTGATGCATTTTTTTAGCTGGAATATCAATTTTAGCTTGATAGACAAATTTACTTAATTCTCTCCCATCAGCTGGCCCTAAACGCAGTTTTGGCTTAATCAAATAAGAACTTAAAGCACTTTTAAATAAGCCGTGTAAATCTAAATTTATATCATAATTATTTTTTTTCATTTTTTTAAAAAAGCCAAAAAAAGATTTTACTGTTTGTACCACATCTTCATTTAACATTTGGCGCCATTTTTTACGTGGTAGCAAAATAACATTGTCTAAATAAGGATTTAACTTAACTAAAGGTAAAGCTTTAGCTTCAACTAACCAATCGATTTGAGCTTCAGGATATTCTTTTCTTAAAGCAGAAGCAACTGGTAAAGCATGTATTACATCACCAATAGCACTTAACCTTGTAATTAAAATCTTTTTAACATCTCTATCTTGCATTATAATCTTCTCCCTGTTTTAAAAGCACTTCAATTAGCTGTAAATGCTTTTTAACTGAACCTCGATTTTGATCTATTAGTTTAGCTGCTTTAAGTGCTAATTGTTCTCGATACTGTTCATTAGCTAAAAGCTGATAAGTCTTTTTAAAAAACTGATCAATATTTTCAATTTCAAAGGCTACTTCCTCATCAACTAAAAAATTTCTTTGCTCTTTAAAATTATACATGCTCTGGCCAAATAAAACAACCTTCGCCCGAGCTGCAGGCTCTATGATGTTATGACCGCCCCGCTCAATTAAAGAACCACCAATAAAAACTAAATCTGCATAAAAATATAGATCGGCTAATTCACCCATAGTATCTATAATTATAATGTCTGTCTGTTGATCTAATTTAGCTTTTTCTTTTTTTAGTTTTGAATATAATGAAGCTGAAATATCTTTTTTATAACACAGTTCTAAAATTTCTTCTCGCCTTTCAACATAGCGAGGTGCAATTAAAATTTTAAGTTCAGGAAAATCAACTTTAAGCTGTTGGTAAAGCTCTAAAATGATTTCTTCTTCTCCCTGATGTGTACTGCCTGCTATTAAAACTTTAGTTTCTTCTCTTAACTGTAATAGTTCTTTTTTAGCTACTATCTCTTTTTGACTTGGAGTTTTCAATTCGAGATCATATTTTAAATTACCATTGATACAAATATGATCAGGTGCTGCGCCTAATTTTTCAATTTTAGCTGCTGCTTCTTGCTGCTGCATACTAAAAACATCTACTCTTTTTAGTACATCAGCTAAAAGTGATCCCAAGTATTTATATTGGTCAAAAGAATCATCACTAATACGCCCACTAGCTAAAATAAGCTTAGTTCCTTGTTGATCTAAAGCTTTAATCAAATTAGGCCATAATTCCGTTTCAATCATGATAAAAAGATCTGGCTTAAAAAAATTAACTGCTCTTTTAACAACCCAATTTAAATCAAAGGGAAGGTAAATAATTAAATCAGCAGCTTCTATTTTTTCTTTAGCTAATTTTTTACCACTAGCAGTCATAGTCGAAAATATTATTTTAGCATCTGGATATTTTTTTCTCAGTTCAGATGTTAATTTTTTGGCTGCTAAAGTTTCTCCAGCTGAAGCTGCCTGCAGCCAAATAACTTTTTTAGCTGGAAATAAAAGATCTAAGTTTTGATCATAAAAAGCAAAGCGCTCTTTTAAATTAAGCTTTTCTCCACTTTTTTTGCTTTTTAAATAATAATAGGGGAGTAATAAGACTATTAAAATTGATAAAAGTAGATTATAGATTAAATACATTATTGCTTCCCCCTTTAATTAATAATTTAAAAATAAATCTAATTATAAGTTTTCCAGCGTTTATGTAACCAGAGCCAGTCAGCTGGATTTTCTCTAATTTCTTTTTCTGTTAAATTCAGCAAACTTTGTAATCTTTTTTTAAGTTCAGCCTCAGAAGTATTTTGACTAATTTTTTGTGGTGGATAAATTTTAAGTTTATGGTCTAAAAAATTTTCCCTTTCCAAAAAAGCTGGTACAATTACAGCACCAGTTCTTTGGGCAAATTGAACAGCTCCAGCATATGTAGAAGCATCTCTATCAAAAAAATTGAGTTTCCAACCTTTACTGCGAGCATCTTGATCACCCAAAATAGCTACTATTTCTTTAGCTTTTAATTTTTTAAAAGCCTGTCTTACCGCTAAACCTTTTGGAATAACACCAATTCCAATTTTATTTCTAATTTTATTTATTTTTTGATCAAATAAATAATTTTTCTGTTTTTTAGCAATTGAATTAATCTGATATCCTTTCAAAGCTAAAACTGCTCCCAACAACTCCCAATTACCAAAATGAGCAGTATACAAAATAACTCCTTTGCCTTTTTTTAATGCTTGATCTAAATATTCTAAGCCTTCAAATTCGACCATTTTTTCTATATCTTCTTTAGTTAAACTATCTTCGATTAAAAACTCAGTTAAATTATAACCTAAATTCTGATATACTTTTTTAATTAACCTTTTTGATTCTTTTTCATTAACTGCTAAAGCCTTTTTTAAATTTAGCCGAGAATGTTCTCTTCTAGCTGGACTAAGTAAATAAGCTAAATAACCCACTAAACGTCCCAAATAAAGACCAGCTTTATCTGGCAATTTTTGAAGAACAAATCTCAAAATATTGTATAAAAAAATACTTATTTTATCTTTCATATTTAGCCTCTTTTATCTTTAATAATTAGGCTTAATTTCCTGATTAAATTGACTGTTAATTCAACTAAAAAACTTTAGCCCTTAATAAATCTTGGAAATTAAGCATTGCCACTGGTTTTTCATTTTCAACTACTGGTAGATCATTTATTTCTTTAGCTTCCATAATTTGTAGAGCTTCTGCTGCCAATTTGTCTGGAGCAATAGAAATTGGATCAATAGTCATATATTTTTTAACAGGTTCTTCAATAAAATCAGAAGACTTTTCTAATAAACGTCGAATATCTCCATCAGTAATAATTCCTTTGAGATCACCATTTTGATCAACAATAGAAGTAGAGCCCATCTGGCTTTGGGTCATCTTAAACAAGGCACCCCGTACAGTTGCATCAATAGCAACTACTGGGTTTTGTTCTCTAATCTTAATTACATCTTGGACTTTAGTTAATAGTTTACGTCCTAAAGAACCACCTGGATGAAAAAGGGCAAAATCTTCTGGACTAAAACCATAATAGGAAGAAAGAGCAATTGCTAAAGCATCTCCTAATGCTAAAGCAGCTGTAGTACTAGCAGTGGGAGCTAAATTATGAGGACAAGCCTCTGAAACAACATCTGCTTTTAAAACTAGATCTGCATGTTCAGCCAAAGTAGAACTTCCATTTCCAGTTAGGGCAATTAATTTAACCCCAATTCTTCTTAAAGAAGGTAAAAGCGAAATAACCTCATCTGTTTCTCCACTATTAGAAACAGCAATTACTACATCCCCTTCTCTAATCATTCCTAAATCACCATGTAAGCCTTCTCCTGCATGAACAAAAAATGCAGAAGTGCCTGTGCTAGAAAAAGTTGCTGCTAATTTTTTAGCTACTAAACCTGTTTTACCAACTCCAGTAAAAACAACTCGTCCTTGAGCATCAATAATCATTTCCATTGCTTTTTTAAAACTGCCATCAAGCTCAGCTTTTAATTTTAAAACCGCATCTGCTTCTATTTGCAAAGTGTTTTTAGCATCTTCTAAACCTACTTTTAATTTTTCTTCACGCTTAGTTTTGCTTATTTTTGTCATTTTAGTCACCTAGTTTTTAATAATTTATTTGCTCACAATTTTTGACTGCTTGATCAATTGCTAAACCTTGTTTTAAAATTTCTTCCAAATTAACTAAAGGAATCATATTAGCTCCATCACTTTTAGCTACAGCTGGGTTATCATGAACTTCCATAAATAAAGAGTCAATTCCAGCTGCTAAAGCTGCTCTCATTAAATAAGGTACATATTCTTTTTCTCCGTCAGAACTGTCACCGGCACCACCAGGTAATTGAACAGCATGAGTTGCATCAAAAACAACAGGATAACCAGTTTTGCGCATCCTTGGTAATGAACGCATATCAACAACTAAATTATTATAGCCAAAAGAAACACCTCTTTCAGTTAAAATAATCTTTTCATTACCTGTACTTTCTATTTTAGCTACAACTTGATCTATATCCCATGGTGCCAAAAATTGACCCTTTTTAACATTAATAATACTTCCAGTCTTACCAGCTGCTGTTAACATATCAGTCTGACGAGATAAAAAAGCAGGAATCTGCATAATATCTAAAACATCTGCTGCAGCTGCTGCCTGTTCTGGTAAATGAATATCTGAAATAACAGGTAAATCAAACTCTTTTTTTACCTTTGCTAAAATTTCTAAACCCTTTTCTAAACCAGGTCCCCGATATGATTCAATTGAAGAACGATTTGCCTTATCAAAAGATGCTTTAAAAACATAGGGAATTCCTAACTTACTTGTAATTTCTTTAATTCCTTCTGCAATTCTTAATACCCGATCTTCTTCTTCAATGGCACAAGGGCCAGCCAAAAGCACAAAAGGTTTTTCCTGGTCTCCAAAAATTACTTCTTCATTTAATTTAACTTTTTTAAGCATTTTTTACCTCCATTTAGTTGCCTATTTAAACAAAATTTTAACTTAATTTTGCCTAGCTGCAAGTTCTTTTTCAACTAATTTAATATCTTCTTTGCGATCAACTCCGATTAGTTTAGCATTTGTTTCTATAACTTTTATTTGATAGCCGTTTTCTAGAGCCCGGAGTTGTTCTAATGACTCTGCCTTTTCTAATTCAGTCTGCTGCATTTTAGCATATTTTAACAAAAAATCACGGCGATAAACATAAAGACCTATATGTTGATAATAATTTTTATTTTTAACTGTTTCAGCTCGATAATAGGGAATCGGTGACCGCGAAAAGTAAAGGGCATAATCATTTTGATCAGTAATTACTTTAACCAGATCAGGATTCTCTGCTTCTGCTGCAGTTATTTTTCTTTTTAAGGTACTCATTTTCAATTCTGGTCTCTGAGCAAAAACTTCCAGCGCTGGAGCAATATCTTGAGCTCTAATTAAGGGTTCATCTCCCTGAACATTAACTATTAAATCAGCTTCAATTTCTGCAGCAGCCTCGGCAATTCTATCTGTTCCACTTTGATGTTTAGCATCTGTCATAATAACCTGACCACCAGCTTTTTCTACAGCTTTTTTTATTCTTTGATCATCTGTAGCAACATAAACTTGATCTATTAACTGACAGGCTTTTACTGACTCATAAACTCTAACAATCATTGCTTGCCCTGAAATTTTAGCTAGGGCTTTAGCTGGGAAGCGAGTAGAATTATAGCGAGCCGGAATCAAAGCAGCTGTTTTTAGTTTATTCATTAAAAAATACACCTCAAATTATTATTTAGATTCTCCATTTTTAATTTTAGTTTTAACTATTTCCAGCAATTCTTTTTTAGCTTCAATTTTTAAAGAAATTGGTAAATAATAAAAAGGAAGTTCACCAATTATTTCAGCAAAATCAAATAATTTAACTGCATCTTTTTCTGTAGTTAAAATCAAATCTGCTTGAGAAGCTGAATACTGATCAAGCAGAGTTAATAGATCTTCTTTTTGATAATTATAATGATCTTTAAATATTTTATAGCTAACCAGTTTTGCTCCAGCAGCCTCTATACTTTTTTGAAATGCTTCTGGACTACCAATTCCTGAAAAAGCAAAAACCTTTTTCTCCTTTAAAAAGTCAATTTTTTCTTCAGTCTGAGAAGCTACAGAAACACAGCTTTCTAATTGAGTTTCTGCTCTAAAAACCCCTTTATTTTGAGGGTTAAATTTATTTAAAGAATTTTTCAATTCATTAACCCGACTAAAATCAACATTTTCACTTCGATTTAAAAGAAAAAGATCAGCTCTTTTTAAAGCAGTAAAAGGTTCTCTTAATAATCCAGCTGGCAAGACTTTTCTGTTGGAAAATGGGTTTTCAGCATCAATAATTACTATATCCAATTTACGTTTTAATTGGTAGTGTTGAAAACCATCATCAAGTAAAACTAAATCTGCCCCCTGAGCTACAGCCAACTTTGTTCCTTGATATCTATTAGCTGACCTAATAAAAATTAAATTTTCGCTTTTTCGGGCCAGCATAAAAAGCTCATCTCCAGCCTGAGCAGCTCCTGCATATAAGTTCTTTGGATCTTTAATCAAAAAAGGTTCTTCAACTTCTTTGGCAGCACCATAACCCCGACTAATAATTGCTATCTTGTAATCAGCTTTTAGTTCAGTTGCTAAAAAATCTGCAAAGGGAGTTTTTCCAGTCCCACCTGTAGTTATATTGCCAATACTAATTACAGGTACTTGGGCTTCTTTTTTCTTTAAAATATTTTTTTGATATAAAAAAGATCTAAATTTTGCTAACTGAGCATAGATTACAGATAGTAAAAGTAAAACAAAGCGGATTAATGCTGCTATTTTACCTTTTTTAGAACCTTCTATTATTTTTTCTACATACTTACTTATATAATTCATTATTAATACCACCAATTATTTTTTGACTAACTCAGCTGCTCTTAAATTTACTTTTTTCATTTTCTCTGCTAAAATTTCTTGTTTGCTTTCTCTTGACAATTCTGCTTCAAATTTAAAAGGTTTACCAAAAACTATAGCTGTTTTACTAAAAGGGTAAGGAAGTAAAAATTGATCCCAGCTACCAAATTTTTTCTTCCAGCGAGCATCAACTCCAACTGGGACTAGAAATGAATCAGCCTTTTTTTGCAAAAATATAATACCTGGTTTAACCTCATGCCGAGGTCCAGTTGGACCATCTGGAGTAATAGCTGCACTAAATCCATGTTTTAACTTGCGATAAAGCTGAAGTAGAGAACGACTACCACCCCTACTACTTGAACCCCGAATTAATTCCCAACCTAAATTCTCCAAGACTTTAGCTATATAGCTTCCATCTCGACTCAAACTTGCTAAAGCATAAATACCTAAACCACGCAAAAAATAAGCTGGAACCCAAAGTGTCCCATGCCAAATTGAAAAAAGTAATGATTCTTGCTGCATAATTTTTTTCTCTATCCTTTGCCAACCTTCAACCTCAAGTCTATAACTAGAATTTGTAGCCTTTAATAAATAATATGCTAAAGGAGGAATTATTTTTTCTTTTAAAGTTTTTTTATTTTTTTTCACTATTTATTCCTCCTTTTTTAATAATTATATTGTTCTTTTAAGCATTTGGATCTTCAATAAACTGTCCCTGGTATAAAGAAGCATATTTACCTTGAGCAGCTAATAATTTTTGGTGACTTCCAACCTCCATTATCTCTCCCTGTTCAACTACTACAATCTTATCTGCATTTTTAATTGTAGAAAGTCGATGAGCAATAATAAAAGTTGTTCTAGCTTCCATCAAGTTTTCCAAAGCTTCCTGAACTAAATTTTCAGATTCTGAATCAAGAGAAGAAGTTGCTTCATCTAAAATTAAGATTTTAGGATCTTTAAGTATCGCTCTAGCAATAGAAACTCTCTGCTTTTGTCCCCCAGAAAGACCAACTCCTCTTTCTCCTACTATTGTATCATAAGCATTGGGGAAATCCATAATAAAACCATGGGCATTTGCTGCTTCAGCCGCCTGCTGAATAGCTTCAAAATCAGCTTCTAAATCACCATAAGCAATATTATCTCTTAAAGAACCACTAAATAAAATAGTTTCTTGGGGAACAATACCAATAAAATCCCTTAAACTATCTATTTGCAAATCTCTAAGATCATGTCCATCCAAACGCATCCGACCTGAAATTGGGTCAAAAAAGCGTGGAATCAAATCTACCATAGTCGTTTTACCAGCTCCACTATGACCAACTAAAGCTACAATTTCACCAGGATTAGCTGTTAAATTAATATTTTTTAAAACTATCTCATTTTTATTATAAGCAAAACTTACATTATCATAAACGACTTCTCCTGCTACTTTTTTGAGTTCTATTTTGTTTTGATCATCTTCACGCAGCTCAGATTCTGTATCCATTATTTCGAATACTCTCTCAGCTGAAGCAAATAACTGCTGTAAACGCTTAGATAATTTAGTAATAGAACGCAGAGGATCACTAATAGTTAAAAGTAGAGTAAAAAAGGCAATTAACTCAGATGCTGTCATTCGTCCCTGCATAACCTCATAACCACCATACCACAGGATAGCTGTAAAGGAAATTGCAGCTATAAATTCAACTAAAGGAGTTAAAATTGCTCCATACTGTGTTTTTTTCATTTTGGCTCTAAAATTAGCATGGTTTTCACTACTAAAACGATCAAACTCATATTCTTCCCGGCCAAAAGATTTAACAACTCTTACAGCTGATAAAGTTTCTTGTAGTACATCAGAAACATCTGCTATTTTAATTTGTACTCTGCGACTAACTTTTTTTAGTTTATAATTAAATTTAGTAATAACATAAGTAATTAAAGGTAAGATTATAATTAAAAAGACTGTTAGCCGATAATTTAAATACACAAGGTAAATTATACCACCAATTAATGTAAATACCTTATCTATAGTTCCTACAGTAGTTTTGATCATTGAGCTTTCTAAATTTTTAACATCATTAGTTACCCTTGATAAAATATCTCCAGTTTTATTTTTACTATAAAAACTTAAAGATAAATTATGAAGGTGGGCATAAAGATCATCTCTCATATCTTTAATTGCTTTTTGAGAAACATAAGAAACAAGATAGGTTTTTCCATAATAGGAGACCCCTTTGAGAAAATAAACTACAATCATCATTCCTGCAACTAAAGAAAGCTGAATCATTCCTTCTCTGCCCATATCAATATCAGAAATAATTGTTTCTAATAAATCCTGAAAAACCTTAACGAAAAAAACAGTTAAAAAGGCATGAACTAGCATGGAGGCAACTCCTCCTGCCAGTCTGCCTTTATATGGTAAAATATATTTAAATACTCTTTTTAATAATTCAAAATGATTATTTTCTTTGACTGAGTCCATAATAATGAATCCCCATTCCTGAAATTTCGTGATCAACATCCAAACCAGGGATACCAAGTTTTCCGTAAAGAGCTACTGCTAAATGTGGTTCTTTACTCACAATTCCAATTTTAATTCCTGCTCCTGAGATACCAGAAAGTGGTTTATCAAAATCAATCATTGCTCTTTCTACACAGCGGGTTAAAATTCGCTGGTCTTGGACTGATTCGGTAATCACATCACCTTTAATTGCAGCTCCTAAACAGTTTCTTAAAACTTTATCTTTTAATTTTGAGCCTTTACCTCCTGCTCGAGTAATTACAGCTTTATATCCCTCATTTTTATATGAATCTATAATTTCTTTGTCAAATTCATCATTCACCATTGACAGTAATACAGCCACCTTTCCGATAGACTGGCTTCCATCAATTATTGTAAAGTCATCAATTGAAAAATCCGATAATTCCATCAAATCACCTCTTGGTCTTATTTTTTAGTTATTTACTTTTAAAAAAGGTTAGTTTCTAAATTTTAACTACCACTTATTTTTATTCAAGATAACTAATTTATTTCCTCTTTTAAGTCTGGGAAAATCGCTTTGATAATTTCTTTATAGCCTTTGATTATTCTATTTGAAGGCCGATTAACTAAATCTTGATCAACTAAATATACACGCTTGTTTTTAAAAGCAGAAACCTCTCTAAATATCTTTTTTTGACTCAAATCTTCTAAGTCTAAGCCCTCAGGTGTACTGTGTTTACTACTAATATATACTTCTGGATCAGCAGCAATTAAACTTTCAGCACTATAAGTTGGCCAGCGTCCTGCCGCCTTACTAGCAACATTATAGCCGCCAGCTTTAGTAATGAGATCATCAATAAAGGTTCCCTCACCTGCTGTATAAAGAGGATCTAACCAAATCTGATAAAAAACACGTGGTCTTTGCTTCTTTTCTAATTTTTCTTCTACTAATTTACTTAAATTCTGATATTCTTTTCTCATCTCTTTTGTCAGTTTTTTTCCTTGAGTCTGAGCAGAAATTAAATAAGAAATATCCTCAATCATATCTATTGTATCATTAATCGAGCTAGGTTTAAAACCAATATTTTTAATTCCCAGTTCTGAAAGACGATTTAGAGTCTCAACTTTGGTTACTGACTCTGTCAAAACTAAATCAGGCTCTAAAGCTACAATCTTTTCAATATCTGGTTCTTCTATTCGGCCAATTTTTTCTTTAGCCAAAGCTTGCTTGGGATAATCACAAGCTGAACTAACTGCAACTAATCTTGATTCAGCTCCCAAAGCATAAATTATTTCGGTAATTGCTGGTGCTAAAGAGACTATTCTTTGAACTTTATTTTCAATTTTAATATTTCTTCCTAGAGCATCTTGATATTGAAGAGGAAAGTTTTGAGCTAAAGTTATAGTTACTAAGCTAAAAACTAAAATCAATGTTATACTAAAAATATTTAAACTTTTTTTCATTATTTTCACCTCAATCTAGAACTATTAGTTCCCAATTAAATCTCTCCGCTGAGGAATTGGAACTGGTGTTAATTTATGCTGATTAGCAGCTGCTAATCTTTCTATTTTTGCTTTTATTTCTGGCTCAGCCTGACCAGTTAAAATATAATTATCTAGTTGTTGATAGCTAAAGCCCATTTCTTTTTCATCAGTCTGGCCAGACCAAAGTCCTGCCGAAGGTTTTTTAGTGATGATTTCAGTTGGAATACCCAGCTCTTTTGCCAGTTCTCGCACTTCATATTTTACTAAAGAACCTAAAGGTGCTAAATCAATTCCACCATCACCATGTTTAGTAAAATAACCAATCTTCAGCTCGCTCTTATTATCTGTACCAACAACAAGATAAGAAAGAGATTGAGCATAATAATAAAGGCTGGTCATTCTTAAACGAGGTTTAATATTAGCAGCCGCCAATTTGCTTCCCTTTATTTTATTTGACTTTAAATTAGATAATAAATGATCATAGACTTCACTTAAATCATTTTCTATTACCTTTAAATCCAGTTCAGAAGCTAATTTTAAAGCATCTTCTCTATCTTGAGGATTAGAATGACATGGTAAAATAACTGTTAATAAATTTTCAGGAAATGCAAGCTGACATAATCTAGCTGTAACTGCCGAATCAATACCCCCACTTAAACCAACAACTGCACCTTTAAGACCCGATTTTTTTAGTTCACTTCTTAACCAATTAACTAAATTCTCTTTTATTTTTCGATAATCATTATTTTTAATTATTTTTTGATCCATTTTTTTCCCTCCCAGAATAATTTCCAGCAATCAAGGCTTTCAAATTACCATCTATTTTAGTTATTTGCCAAATTCCCTTAACTTTTTTGACTAATACCTGATCTTTAGTGTGAAAAATAGAGTTATCATTCTGATTTTGATAACTAAAGTTATACTTAACTTCGAATTTATACTGTTTAGCTGCAGCAGAAAGCTTTTGGATCTTTAAGTCTTTAATTTGATAAACTCTTTTTATTTCTTTTTTAGGATCTCCACTGCTATAAGCTGACTGCATTTTTTCTATTACATGACTTTCAGCAATCAGGGTCTCTAATTGATCTAAATCAAAATCTACTGCTGCTTTCGCTAAGCTAATATTTTTATTTGCTACTGCCTGATAAAAATAATTAACCACTTCAACTGGAGTAGTTGTCTCCTTAATAACGGCTGGAGGACCTGAAAACAGTCCCCAAATAAAGCCTCCACTAATAAGCAGAAAGAAAACTAAGATTTTCCAGTTCTGACGAAAAAATAATTTTATTTTTTCCTTTCTTCTTTTACTCTGTACTAACTTATTGGGCTTTGATTTTTGGCCAGCAGCTAAAAATTTTACAGTAAATTTATTTTTTGGAGCTATATTTTCTAAACTCATTAAAACAGTTTCCAATTTCGGCCGCTGATCCTCTTTCTTACTTAACAGCTTCATTATTAAATTATTTAGTTCAGAACTAATTTTCTGATTAAGTACTTGGACTTTTAAAATTTTTTCAGCCTGAATTTTAGTTAAAATTTTAGCTTTATCTTGGTCAGTAAAAATAGTTGTTTGAGTTAAAAAATAATATAAAATAGCAGCCAGATTAAAAAGATAAGCTTCTAACTGCCACTTTGGAGCTGAAATTATCTCAGGAGGTCTAAAATATTCTGCCGCTGGTAGCTTAAAGTTTAAACCACAATAATTTTTTTTGACTTTTAAAATTGATTCTGGCATCAAATAAATGTTTTCTGAGGCATCAATCCAAAAATGATCTGCTTTAATACCGTTTGGAAAAAGCTTTTTGATAAGTTTAAGTTCAGTTAAAGTTTTAAAAATTTGTCTAAATTCTAAAAGTAATTTTTGAGAATTTATTTTTTTGGTAGTTAAATATTGAGCTAGAGGCTTTAAATTAAACTGATCTAAACATAAAAAGTATTCCCCATTTTCAATTTTTACTGCTTGATAATTAATAATCTTAGCAGATTTATTTCTTTGAATAATATTGATTGTAGATTTAATTTCCCGCACAAGCTTAAGCTGAACTGGTGAACGAGGAACAGCAGCAGAAAATAATTTCTCCTGTTTAAATTCTTGGTTTTTTGGCAGGCGCCCCATACATAAACCTCCACTTTAAAATTAAAAATAAGCACAGTTATCCACCCAAATCAATTTCAGGTGGATAACTAGCTTTTGCCAAATTTAAATTAATTTTGAATAAAATCTAAAGAAACTATAGTATTAAATCCTCATTTTTTTGAGCAGAATTTTCAAATTCATCTTTTTTAGCCTGATAGCCTGAACGGCCAAAAATACCATACGTATAGTTTTTACCTAATTCAACTCCAGGTTGGTTAAAGGCATTAATATTAAACAATTCTCCTGCTACTGCAGTCTGAAACTCAAAAAAGTAAAATAACTGCCCTAAAGTAAACTCATTTACTTTTGGAACTTTAACAGTCTGATTCATTCTTTGTCTTTTATTTAAAGCAAGCTCAGTTGCCCATTTTTCAGTGTTAATTAATTCAGCAAAATTATGATCACCTAAATAGCCTAAACCATCTAAATCAGCATAAGCTTTAGGTATTTCTAATTCTTCTGCAAAATTTTCTACTTCAAGAAAAGTAATTATTTTATCAAAAGGACCTTCCATATACAATTGAGCTTGAGAATGTTGATCAGTTGCTCCTAAAGCTTTAATTGGAGTTGGACCTAAATTAACCTTATTTCCCTGACGATCAACTTCTTTACCCAGTGATTCTGCCCACAGCTGTCTATACCAATCAGCTAGATCACTTAAACGATCAGAATAAGGCATCATAACTGACATTACCTTACCTTTTTTATAAGCTAAATACTGAATTAAAGCATTTACTAAAGCAGGATTTTGCCAAAAATCATTTTCCCGACAAATTTTATCCATATAAGCTGCTCCTGCTAATAATTGCTCAATATCAACCCCAGTCATTGCTGCTGAAAGTAAACCTACTGGAGTTAAAACAGAAAATCTTCCTCCAACATTATCAGGAATAAAAAACTTCTTCATTCCTTCTCTTTCGGCAATTTCTATTAAATAACCAGAATCTTTACTTGTAGTAGCTATAAAATGCTCTCCAACTCGATCTTCACCTACTGCCTCTGCAATAAATTTGCGGGCCAGCAAAAATTGGCTCATTGTTTCAGCTGTGCTGCCTGATTTAGAAATAACATTAAATAAAGTCTTTTTAGGATCTAGTTTAGCCAATAAAGCTTTAACACCTTCGGGATCAACATTATCACTTACAAAAAGGCGAGGATAACCATCTCTTGCTTCTGCAAATAAATTATAATAAGGATCATTAATAGCAGTCTGTACTGCTATATTTCCTAGAGCTGAGCCGCCAATACCTAAAACAACAAAATTATCAAATTTATCTTTTAATTCTTCAGCAGTTTGTTTAAGTTCTGCCACAATTTCTTGCTGGTTATGGGGTAATTCCATAAAACCCATTTCACCAGCTTCAGCAGCTGCTAAAATATTTTGATGTGCCTTAACTGCTTCATCTTTAAAATCGAATAGTTCTTTTCTTTGAAGTCCATGTTTTTGACCAATCATTTCTGCAAAAACATTATTAATATCCAGTTTAACTCTTAAATCAGTTTCTGACTGAACTTTTTGATCTGCAGACATTATATTTCCTCCTTATATTCTTAAAATATTAATTGCTTAATAATACTATCACAAGTATATATTTTTTAAGCAAATTTTGCAAGATTTATGTCCAGCTTATGTTTACAAGACCACAATTTTTAAATTATATTTCAGCAGTGCTCTAGCATAAATATCATGTTTTTACGATATAATTTTCAATATTGTAAAATGCTTAACTTTTTTTCTTAAGTTTAGAGCATAATATAAATATAAAGATACCCTACAAGGGTATTGTTGAGGAGGTAAATTAATGTATACACTTTATTATATTGCTGGAATCGCAGTTATAGTTTCATTTTTTACGAATAAAGAAAAAACTTTTAAAGGGCTAAAGATTGGCTGGAAAAAATTCTCTAAGATTCTGGGCACTTATCTCAAATTATTAATTATTTTATCATTTATTTTGCTCATTTCTGATCGATTTATAATTAATTATCTTGGCGGCCAGGCTCCATTTATCGGAATGATTATGGGCTTGATTATCGGATCAATTACTATGATGCCCGGTTTTATAGCCTATCCCTTGGCCGGAATATTAATTTCTAAAGGAGTAAATTATATGGTTGTAGCTGCCTTTATTACAACTTTGATGCTGGTTGGAGTAGCAACTTATCCAGTTGAAAAAGAATATTTCGGAATTAAAGCAACTATCTGGCGGAATATTGCTGGTTTGATCATCTCAGCTTTAATCGCTATTGCTACAGGAATCTTATACGGAGAGGTGTTAATCTAATGGCTAAAAACAAAGAACAAAAAAAGAAAAATAGCAATTTAAATTATTATATATTTGCAATTTTTGCAGCCTTTATTGCTGGATCATATTTTATTAATTTTGATCTTGGTCAAAGAATTGGAGCTAATTTTATGATTTTTGCCCGTGATATGGGTTTGCTCTTACCCCCAGCTTTTGTGCTGATAGGTCTATTTGATGTCTGGGTCAGTCGTGAAAGCATTGAAAATAATTTTGGTAATAAATCTGGTTTCAAAAAATACATCTATGCTATTTTGCTGGCCGCAACTACAGTTGGCGGAACTTTTGTAGCTTTTCCAGTAGCTAATACTCTCTATCATAAAGGAGCAAATTATTCTTCAATTTTCACTTATGTAACAGCTGCTTCTTTAGTTATGATTCCTATGAGTATTATGGAAGCTTCAATACTTGGAATTAAATTCACTGCTATCAGAATTGGTGTTTCTTTACCACTGGTCATTATCAGCTCAATTATTCTAGGTAATTTCTTGACAAAAATTGATTATAAAATTCCTAAAAATGAGTAATTTGCAGCTGCTATTTTTGAGAGCAATTATGACCAAATATATATTGAAGAAGCAGCAGTTAAGAGAATTTAATTATCTTATCCTCAGGACTGCTGCTTTTATTATTTATACTATTTTAATTATTCTCCACTCTTGATATTTACAAGCTACTAACAAATTATTCTAAATAAGTGTTCCAAAAGAAGGGCTGCCAGCCTGACTTAAAGTTTTTAAGTTCTGATCTGCGAATATGAAGTCGACTATAATCTAAAATATTAAAATAGGGAACAGAATCCCAGAGTTCAGACTGCATCTTTTCCATAATTTGATAACGTTTTTCTTGATCAACCTCTTTTAACATCTCTTTAAAAACTTGATCCATTGCTCTGGATTCTTGACTATCCCAATTACTAATCCATTTATTAGTACCTGTCCAACCTTGATGGATTTGGGGATCTGTAACTACTTTAATAAAGGGAGAAAGATGCATATGCCAACCTTCTTTTTTAGCTCTTTTTTCAACTACAGTTGGACGATCAAATAGTTTTAACTCTACTTCAATCCCAATTTTTTCAAGTTGGTCTTTAATTGCAATAGCTCCCTGTCTTTCCATCTGATTATCTTGACCACTTAAAATAACTAATGGCTGGCCATCATAACCTGACTTTTCCAGCAACTCTTTTGCTTTTTCAGGATCATATACTCCATAAATACCTGCACCCGCATCTTCTACATGCCAAGGATTACCTTCTTCATGTAAAGCAGATTCTAAACGCCAAAATCTAGGATCACCAATCATTCCATATCCCAGTTCTTCAAAATCAAGAGCATAAACTAAAGCTTGACGTCCATATTTATTATCAAAAGGTGCTGCTGAATTATTAAAAATTAACATTGACATCCGATCTGGATAAATAATTACATTCTCTATATTATTATCCATTTTAAAAATAGGATACTGATCTCTAGGAACTTCTTCTGCAAATTGGAATTGACCTGTCTGAACCCCAGAAACTCTAACCTGAGCATCTGGAATAAAATTAAATACTATTTTATCCAAATAAGCAGTTCTTTTACCAGCAAAGAAAGAAGCCTCTCTCGGACTTGGACTATAATCTTCAAAACGAGTTAAAACTAACTTCTGATCCGGCACCCATTCTTCATACTTATAGGGTCCAGTCCCTACATGACGATCAATAACATCAGAACCAAATTCTTCAACTATTTCTTCTGCTCTAACTACAAACTTCTGGTTAGAAACAGGTGAAGCTAAAATATTAAGAAAAGGAGCATAAACTTCTTTGAATTTAAAACGAAGATTAAATTCATCTATTTTTTCTACTTTATCAAAATATGGTTTTACAAGCTGACCTCCATTATTTAATTCAAGCCACCTTCTAAAAGAGGCAATTACATCATCTGCATTCATTATTTGGCCATTATGCATTTTAACATTTTCTCTTAATTTAACTTCATAAATTAAACCATCTGCTTTTATTTCATAATCTTCTGCCAAATGAGGGGTTAAATTAAGATTCTCATCAAATTCAAATAGACCTTCATAAACATGGTTCATCATAGCTGTAATTAAAGAATCAGTAGAATTATCACTGTCTAAATGAGCAACCGACATCTGAAAAGCAGTGTTAAGAGTCCCTCCATAACGGTCTTCAGTTTGAGCAAAACTAATACCACTTACTAAAAGTGTAAAAACCATTACCATTAGAACTAGTGAAGCAAATCTCATTTCTTTTTTCATTTTGCCACCTCTTTATTTTTTTATTATATTTTTTAAATGTGGATCTAATAAATCCCTTAAGCCATCACCTAATAAATTTAGTGATAAAACAGCCAAAACAATCATTATCCCAGGAGCAAAAATCATCCAAGGAGCCACAACCATATAAGTTCTAGCATCAGTTACCATAGCTCCTAAACTTGGTTCTGGAGGCATAATACCTACTCCTAAAAAGCTAAGTGCTGCCTCATCTAAAATTGCCAAAGCGAAATTAAATGTAGCTTGAACCATAATCGGAGAAGCTGAATTTTTTAAAATATACTTAAATATAATTCTCAGATCTTTAGCTCCAGCTGCTTTAGCAGACTCAACATAATCTAAATCTTTAATTGAAATAACTGAACTCCTAACTATTCTTGCCATTTTAGGAAAATAGGCAAAAGATAAAGCTAAAATAATATTTAATTTACCTGCTCCCCAAATAGCAGCTAAAGAAATAGCAATAATAATCCCCGGAAAAGCCATCATAGCATCTAAAACTCTCATAATAACTTTATCTAATTGAGGATAATAACCAGCTATAATTCCAATCAAACCACCAAAAATAACAGTTAAGCTGACTACTGCTAAACCAATAGCCATTGAAATTCTAATTCCGTAGATTATTCTAGTAAAAACATCTCTTCCATATTGATCTGTACCCAAAAAATGTGCTTTTGAGGGAGGTTGCAGCCTTTTTCGGGCATTATTTCGAACTGGATTATAATCTGTCAAAAAAGGAGCAAAAACACTCAAAAATATTAAAAAAATCAAAATAATTATTGAAGTTGTAATATATGGATGTTTATATTTTTTGTATTTTTCTAAAAATAACAATTTAATACCCCTTAGTTATAACGTATTTTAGGATTTAAAAATGCATAACTTAAATCAACTAATAAATTTAAGCTAACATAAATAATCGCCACAAAAATAATTGAAGCTTGAATTACCGGGATATCTCGTCTCATAATAGCATTAATAGCCATAAAACCTGTGCCTGGAATCACAAAAATAGTTTCTACAATCCAAGTTCCTCCCAATAAAATAGCAAAGTTATGCCCAATAACAGTAATTACTGGTAACATAGAATTTTTAAGTGCATGTTTAAAAATAACTTTTTTAGCAGCCAAACCCTTACTTTTAGCTGTTCTAATATAATCTTGACTAAGAGTTTCTAACATTGCGCTTCTAGTCATCCGAGCTATAATACCAGCCTGCATAAAAGCTAAAGTCACAGCTGGCAAAACTAAATATTTAAAACTACCAAAACCTGCCTCAGCAATTTTTTCATAACCACTAACTGGAAACCAACCTAATTTAACTGAAAAGAAAAACATTAAAATTAAGGCCAGCCAAAAACTCGGAATAGAAATCCCTAAAAGTGAAAAAGTAATTGAAAGCTGATCTAAAATTTTTTGATGCTTAGCTGCTGCTAAAATCCCTAATAAAATACCAGCAGTTATACCTGTTATTTCAGCGAAAATAGCAATTAAAAATGTCGGTTCAAGCCGCTTAAGTAAAATTTCTGAAACTGGAGCATTTAAGTAAAGAGAATTACCAAAATCTCCTTTCAAAATTGCTGTAAACCACTTAAAAAACCTAATTAAAAGTGGCTGATCAAAACCTAAACTTTTTTCTAATCTAAGTACTTCTGCTTCTGAAGCCATATTACCTAAAATAACTCGCACTGGATCTCCAGGCATTAAATTTGTTATAAAAAAAGCAATAATAGCTACTATAAAAATTATGGGGATTAATAATAAAATTCGCTTAATTATATAATTACGCATTTTTTCCACTTCCTGCTTATTTATTCATTTTTATCTTTTAATTTATATTATCACAACAAATCTTTTATATCAATTAAGAACAGTTATTAATTAAAATTGTTATTTAGCTTACATTTTATTTTTGTGATATTTTTTACTAACTTAAATAAAAAAATCCACCCTAAAAAAGCAGTGGATATTAGTCTCTAAGTTAATTTAAATAATTAAGCTTAATAATTCTTATTTAGCAAAAGCATTAGCAATTTTAGCTCCAACTATTGCATTATTTCTAACTAAAGAAATATTAGTTTCTAAGCTCTGACCATCAGTAATTTCTTTAATTCTATCAAGTAAGAAAGGAGTCATTTCTTTACCACTAATTCCCTCTTTTTCTGCTTCAACTAAAGCTTGCTCAATTTTTTCTTCAATTAGGGAATATTCTATTTCATCTGCCTTTGGTACTGGATTAGTAATTAAAACTCCACCCTCAAGCCCGATTTCCCATTTCGATTTCAAAATAGCTGCAGCTTGTTCAGGAGTATCTAATTTATAATCTGATTTAAAACCACTGTGACGGCTGTAAAAAGCAGGTATCTCATCTGTTTGATAACTGAGCACAGGCACTCCAAAAGTTTCTAATTTTTCTAAAGTTAAACCAATATCTAAAATTGATTTAGCTCCAGCAGAGATTACAGCAACTGAAGTTCTTTTGAGTTCTTCTAAATCGGCAGATACATCAAAGCTAGTTTCTGCTCCTCTGTGAACTCCACCAATTCCACCTGTTACAAAAATCTTGATTCCTGCTAGTTCAGCAGCAATCATTGTTCCAGCAACTGTAGTTGCTCCATGTTGTTTTTCACCTAAAACAATTGGGAAATCACGGCGGCTTACTTTAGCAACTTCGTCAGATTGGCCTAAAAATTCTACTTCTTCTTTAGTTAATCCAACTTTAATTCTACCATCAATTATTCCAATAGTAGCTGGCATAACACCATTTTCTCTTAAAATATCTTCGATTTCTAGAGCAGTTTCAATATTTCTAGGATAAGGCATTCCATGAGCAATAATAGTTGATTCTAGAGCAATAACTGGTTTTCCTGCCTCAAGTGCCTCTTTTACCTCGTCTTTAATATCTAAATATTTTTCTAAGTTTTTCATTATTAATTACCTCCATTTAAGATTTAATTTATTTTAATTTCGCTAATTCTGGATTACATGTTAACTCTGATTTGATAGTTAAAGCCGAAGCTTTAATTCCCAATTTGATTGACTCAGCCATAGAATAATCTTTCATTAAACCCGCAGCAAAACCAGCAGTTAAAGCATCTCCAGCTCCTGTTGTTTCAACAAGCTCTGTCTTAGTTACTTTTTCTGCTTTAAAGTGTTCTATCTCAAAACCTGTTTCATTTTGTTTTAAATAATAAGCTCCATCTTTACCAGCAGTAATAATTAGTTCTGGCAGAGAAGTATTTTCTGCATAAAAATCTTTTATTTTCTGCATTCTTTTTTTAACACTTAAAGCTTGTACAGACTCAGAGTCTTGAATATCAACTAAACCTAAAACAACTTCAATCTCATCTAAATTACCTCTTAGATAATCTAAATTTTCTAATTTACCTTTTAACTTAAGTGACTTTTCTACTGAAACTGTATCTGCTATTTTTTTCATCTTTTTATTCTGACAAAGTTCTAATAAATAAGCAATTGTATCTGCTTCTAAATTAGTATCAAAAATTAAAATAGATGAAGTTTCTATTATTTTTCTTTTTTCATTTAAATATTCATAATCTATTTTTTTCAAAATACTCATATCATTTACTGCCCCGATTAAATCTCCATTCTGATCTAAATGAGCCAAATAAACTCCTGTTTTTTGTTCTAAAGCAGAACTAATCTTAAAGTGAGAAATATCAACTCCAGCCTCTTTTGTCTCTTCTTTAATCTGTTCTCCAAAGTGATCATTACTAATTGCTGTCAATAATACTACTTCTTCACCTAAGTGACCTAGATCTTCAGCTATATTACGTCCAACTCCACCTGAACTTTCTTCTACCCAGCCAGGACTTGAACTTCCCTTTATATAATTAGGGCTATAACCTTTAATATCCAAATTAGCTCCACCAACAACTACTACTTTTTTTTCGGGAGCGGTAATATAACCTCTTCCCAGAAGGTAACCTTTATTACTGAGATGATGGATATAAGTTCCAACCGCTGATTCGGAAATAGCAAGTTTAGCTGCTATCTCTTCTCTACTAATTGTAGCATCAGCTTTGATTAAAGCCAGCACCTCTTTTTCTCTCTCAGTTAACTTTTCTATTGTCAGCACCTCCTTTTTCTAAATTTTTATTTAGACTTTTAAATTATTGTTTAAATAAAGTATAACAGATTAAATTACTTTTGTAAACAAGTTTTTTAATTTTTTTCTCTAAAAATCAAAAAAACCGCCCCGAAGGGCGGTAATTCAAACTTAATTATTTTATTTTTATTCTACAACTTCAATTGATTTGGAACCTTCCCAGTGATCATGTAAGTTACAGAATGCATATACATTTAAGTCACAAGATTCTTCTAATTTAAGAGTTAAAGTAGCTTCTGCTTTCATATCAGGTGTAAAATCTACTCTAGCAAGGCTTGCGTAATTAGCATAAAGATCAAAATACTGAATATAATGATCTGGACCCATTGGATGAGTAATTTCCTTACCAAAAGTAACTGTCACCTCAAAATATTCCCCTTTTTTTACTTTATCAGGACATTGAATATAAGGAACATGTTTTTTCTCTAAGGCTGTCTTATCTTCTCCAGTGTTTTCTAACTTCTTAAGATCATAATAACCCATTTAAATTCCTCCTTATAGTTTTGATGTTTATTATTTAACTAAAACAACTTTTTAAAAAGCTATTTTAGAAAAATCCAAATTAATTTATTCAGAAACTATTTGTTTAGTAAATTTACGAAATTCTGAACTTGGTTCTCCACAAACTGGACATTTTTCAGGAATATCATCAACAACAGTATGTCCACAAACCTGACAAATACTTACATATTCAAGTTCAATATCTTGACCTTGATCTACATGTTCTTTAGCATCTCTAAAAAGTTTAGCATGAATTTGCTCTGCTTCTAAAGCATAATGAAAAGAGCGTACTGCCTCAGATTCACCCTGGTCTTTAGCAACTAAGCTATAAGCGGGATACATCTGTTCAATTTCGCCTTCTTCACCTGCAATAGCTCCAACAAGGTTTTCGGAAGTTGAACTATAACCAAATTCTCCTCCACCAGCAACTAAAAAGCCACCTTCTTCATTAGCGTGAGCTCTAAAATGGTTACCTGCATGTACTTGTTCAGCATTAGCAATTGCTTTAAATAATAAAGCTACATTTTCAAATCCTTCTTCTTTAGCTTTTTCTCCCCAGACTATGTATCTCTGGTAAGCCATACTTTCTCCTGCAAAAGCAGAACGTAAATTTTGTGCTGTTTGATCATTTTGTACCATATTTAGCTACCTCCATTTATTAACAATTATTACTATTAATAGTATAACATCCTTGATCAAGTTATGTCAAGAATTTAATTTAAATTTAATCTAAATTATTTTAATTTTCAAAATGATTTTTATAATAAAAATCCGCTTGCATTTTGACAAACGGATTTATTAAACTAAAGTTAAACTTATTATTTACTTACTTTTTCTCATTCTCATTTTTTCATTTAATATTTTTTTGCGGAGACGAATCGCCTTCGGAGTTATTTCAACAAGCTCATCATCTTCTATAAACTCTAAAGCCTGCTCTAAAGTGAACTTCTTGGCAGGAGCAAGGTTAATAGAATCATCAGAACCTGAAGCTCTAACATTAGTTAATTTCTTATTTTTACAGGCATTAACAGTTAAATCATTATCCCGACTGTGTAAACCAATGATCATCCCTGCATAAACTTTAGTTCCCGGCTCGATAAACATTTCTCCCCGGGCTTCTAAATTAGAAAGAGCATAACCCATTGCTGTTCCTTCTTGATTTGAAATTAAAACTCCATTTTTACGTTTAGGAACTTCTCCTTTAAATGGTTCATATTTTGCAAATGAACGAATTAAAGTTCCTTCTCCACTAGTATCATTAATAAATTCACTTCTAAAACCAATTAGACCGCGAGTTGGAACTAAATATTCTAAATGAACATAATCACCTTCAGGCAGCATTGACTGCATAATTCCCTTACGCTGATTTAATTTATTAATTACAGTTCCTGAATATTTTTCAGGTAATTCAACCATTACTTGCTCAATTGGTTCATGTTTTTTACCATCAATTTCTTTCATTAAAACTTCGGGCTTAGAAACAGATACTTCATAACCTTCTCTTCTCATATTTTCTAATAAAATAGAAAGATGCAGCTCTCCTCGACCAGAAACTTTAAAAGCTTCTGTATTCTCAGCTTTTTCTACTTTTAAGCCCACATTAACCTCTAATTCTCTATCTAATCTTGCTTTAAGGTGACGAGTTGTTAAATATTCACCTTCTAAACCAGCAAAAGGAGAATCATTAACCAAAAAGTACATAGCCAAAGTTGGTTCGGCAATTTCCATCATTGGTAAAGGATCAACTTTGCCAACTTCACAAACTGTTTCTCCAATTGAAATATCAGGTAAACCAGCAATTGAAACAATCTCTCCACTATGAGTTTCCTCAACTGCATTTTGCTTTAAACCTTCGTAAACAGATAATTTAGTAATTTTACCTTTTTTAGTTGAACCATCACGCTTATAAACTTCAACCTGCTGACCATCTGAAATTGTACCCTGGTAAACTCTTCCCAGGCCAATTCTACCTAAATAATCATCATAAGCTAAATCATAAACCTGCATTTGCAAAGGTTTATCATCTAAATCTGGATAACTTTTTACACTTTCAATAATTGTTTCAAAAAGCGGATCTAAATTCTCACTCTCATCATTGAGATCATAAAAAGCTTTCCCTTCAACTGCAATTCCATAAATTACAGGGAACTCTAATTGTTCATCATCAGCCGAAAGCTCAATAAAAAGATCCAGTATTTCATCATGAACTTCTTCTGCTCTTTGATTATTTTTATCAATTTTATTAATAAAAACAATAGGTTTGATTCCTTTTTCTAAAGATTTTTTCAAAACAAATCTTGTTTGTGGCATTGGACCTTCAGAAGCATCGACTATCAAAATTGCAGAATCAACTGCCTTAATAACTCTTTCTACCTCAGAAGAAAAATCAGCATGACCAGGAGTATCTACAATATTAATTTTAACTCCATTATGCTCGATTGCACAGTTTTTGGAATAAATAGTAATTCCCCGCTCACGTTCTAAATCATTACTATCCATAATACAATCTACTACATCTTCATTTTCTCTAAACACTCCACTCTGGTTTAAAAACGCATCAACTAAAGTTGATTTACCAGCATCAACATGGGCAATAACTGCCAAATTAATTATTTCTCTTTTATCCACACTAAAAACCCTTTCTCTTATAAAGTTAATTAACTTCCTTATTTTAAAATCTCTATTCTATATCTATAATAAACGGATTGTCTTAATAATTTTATTTTAAAAGCAAGTCTAAACTAAAACTAATTAAATTACTAATAATCAAAAAAGCCCTGACCACTTAAAAAAGCAATCAGGGCTTTCAATTCTATTATAAAACTATTATTTGCTTTATAATTTAACGATATTAGCAGCTTGTGGGCCGCGGTCGCCTTCTACGATTTCAAATTCTACTTCTTGACCTTCTTCAAGGTTTTTGAAGCCTTCTTCTTCAATTGCTGAGAAGTGTGCGAACACGTCGTCTCCGTCTTCTCTTTCAATAAAGCCAAAACCTTTTTTCCCATCAAACCACTTAACTGTTCCTGTATAAATCATTAAATAATTCCTCCTATTTTCGTGATGGAAGTGTTACTTGTTTTTGTTTCCATCTTTTATAGTTTAGCATTATCAAAGTCTCCTGTCAAGGGTTATTAGTAAAATAATTTATTTTTTAGCTATTAATTATAGTCTAATTAAAAGTTTGACTTAATAACTTATCTAATTTAGCTGCTAAAACTGGTTTACTAAATAAATAGCCCTGAATATAATCACAATTAATCGATTTTAATTTCTGATACTGTTCTCTAGTTTCTACTCCTTCAGCTACAACTGGTAACTTAATACTATTAAAAAGAGCAATTAAACTTGATATAGTTTCTAAATTATCATAAGCTAAAAATTCTTCTATTAATTTTTTATCTAATTTAACTTTATCAAAAGAAATATAATTAACATAATTTAGAGAAGAATAACCAGTACCAAAATCATCTAAAGCTAATTTAATTCCTAAATCAGATAACTCTGTTAAATATTTAATTGCTTTTGCCTCATTATTAATTAAAAGACTTTCAGTTATTTCTATTTCTAAAAACTCAGGTGCAACCCTATTTTCTTTTAATTTCGCAGTCAAAAATTCTATATAACCCTGATCATTTAATTGTTGAGCAGAAAAATTAATAGATATTTTTATATTTCTACCTTTTTTATTATTTAAAACAGCTAATTCTTTAATTGCTTTTTCAGTCACCCAGCGTCCAATTTGATTAATTAAACGATATTCTTCTGCTACTGGTATAAATTGACCTGGAGAAATTTTATAATCTTTAAATCTAATTAAAGCTTCTAAATATTCGATTTCTCCAGTTTTAATTTTAACTTGGGGTTGATATTTTAATTCAAAACCATCATTTTTTAGAGCCTTTTGTAACTTTTCTTTAATTAATTTTTTATTTTTCATTTTATTAATCATTTTTTGATTATAAAATAAATAGTCTTGGTTATATAATTTTTTAGCTTCATACATTGCTGTATCTGCTTTAGTAATTAAATCATAACTATTTTTAGCATCTTTTGGATAACTAGCAATTCCCAAACTAAAACCAAGATATAATTCTTGCTTATTAATTTCTAAATGATTTACTGCTAATTTTTTGATCTTTTTAATATATTTTTTTATTTTTTGAGGAGAATCTGTTTCTTTAAGTAAAATCAAAAATTCATCCCCCCCAAATCTAGCAACTGAAACTAATTTATTTTCTAATTCTGCTAATAAACTACTAAATTTCTTTAAAATTTGATCTCCATAAACATGTCCTAAAGTATCATTTATTTCTTTAAAATTATCTAAATCAAGTAAAATTATTGTTGTTTTTTTTGATTTTGCTAATTCAAACTGTAATTCTTCTAAAAAACTTCTGCGATTAGCTATTCCAGTTAATAAGTCGTGTTTTGCCTGATGTTCTAATTCACCATTTAAAGCAGTTATTTCCTGATTATAAGCTGCTAACTGCTGATAAGCTGCATTAATTTCTTCTGTCATGTTGTTAAATTCTTTATATACTAAGCCGATTTCATCGTCTTTTCTCTCTTTAATTTGAACATTATAATTACGAGAAGCTACTTTGCTAATTTGATTAACTAATTCAGATAAAGGATTTAATAAATATTTTTTATTAATACATAAAACTGAAATAGTCAAAATAATTAAAACTACTAAACCCATTTTAAAAATCATATTTCTAATTTCATCTTTAATCATAAAAACTTCTTTTGCTGCTATTTGCGAAAATATAACACTATCCAATCTCGCTAAAGTTAAATAAGCTGCAATCTTTTTTTGGCCTTTAAAATTATATTCCAAAAAACCATTTTTATTTTCAAATACTACTTGAGGATTAAAAGCCTGACTGACATTATATCTTTCTTCAATTAGTTTGTCATTGGGATGGACTATAATTTGACCTTTTTTATTAATAATAAAAGGATAACCAGTTTGACCAATTTTTTTATCTACTATCTGACTACTTAGTTCACTTAATCTAATATCAGCTGCTAAAACACCTACTCTTGCTCCCCTTTGATCTAAAAGTGGTAAAGCAACTGTAATCATTAAATATCTTTGGTTTGCATCTAAATAAGCATCTGTCCAGATAAGCTTGTTTTCCTTAACTGCCTTTTGATACCAGTTTCGCTGACGCGGATCAAAAGCAGCTGGTAATTGAATCTGAGGTTTAATAATAATTTCTCCCTTTTGATTAGCTAAATAAATATATTCAAACTCCTGATAATTATTTTTGACTTTTTCAAATAAACTCAAAATTTCACTTTCAGTTTTAGGAGACTCAGCTAACAAATCAGCAGTAATTTTAAGAGCATTTTCTCCATTATCTAAAATTTTATTAACATCTTTTTGTAATGATTTAACGATTTCTAAATTATATTCTTTTAAATATCCATTCAATTTATTGGAAATATATTGGTTAATTGCAAAAGTTAAAATTGCAATAAAAATTATAATAATAATGACAATAGCCCAATTAACTTTAATTAATAGGCTATTATACCATTTAACTTTATTTTCTTTCATTTTATCCCTCCCTAAACTTTTATCTCTTTTTTGGAATAAAAATAATTTTAATTAGTTAGAATTTAAGTTATTAAAAACCCCTAACTTTTTTCCATCTATATAAATAATATTAGCTGAAGAACTTTAAAAACCTTTATAATTTTCAAAAAGTACTTATTTTATTGCAAAAAAGCTAAAATTTTGATATTTTTAAAGGAAAATATAGTTTTTTAACGAATGATTAATAATATAGCGGAAAATAATTAAATTAGGAGTGATCTATGTGGAAAAATTAAAAGTTTTTATAGTCGATGATTCTAAATTTTCAACTCAGATAATTAAAGACTCTTTAGATAAAGAGAAATTTGAAATTGTAGGCAGTGCTCTCACAGAGGAAGAAGCTTTAGCAAAGGCCCCAGAATTAGAACCAGATTTAGTAACAATGGACATGACCTTAAAAAAATCTGATGGTATTAGCTGTAGTAGAAAATTATTTGCCAAAATACCTGATCTCAACATAATTGCTATTAGCTCAATGAAAGATGATGAGATTATTAGACAAGCAAAAGCTGAAGGAATTTTTGATTATTTACAAAAACCAATTGATAAAGACGAATTAAATGAAGTTTTAAATGAACTGTTTCATTATGAGCAAATTTTAGAAGAATTAAAAAGTAAATACAAAAGTGCTTTTAAAGAGTCTTTAGAAACTAATATTAAGAGAACACTTGAGACTGGAGTAGATACTGTAGAAAGTTCTGCAGCAGAAAGAGAAGATAAAAAATTAAGTGGCCTATCTATAATTATTGGTTTTATTGGTAAAAGTAAAGGTCGAATTATTTTAGACACTTCTAAAAAAACTGCTAAAAAAATTACTGCCTCTTTCTTAGGTAGAGAAAGTGATGATCAAAGCTTTATTATGGATGCTTTAAGCGAATTTACTAATATTATTGTTGGTAATGCAGTTTCAATGCTAAATAAAGATATTAGTGGCTTAAATTTACGTTTATCACCTCCAACTACTTTTTATGGTGATGACCTTAAATTTTCTTTTCCTAAAAGTGAAAATACTTCTTTTGTCATTGAATCAGAAGAAGATTACATTTTTATGAATGTCAGCTTAGAAGGGGGCAAAACTAATGAAAGCAGAGTACATTAATCCTTTTATTGCTTCTGTCAACAATATTTTTCCTCAACTAGGTTTTGAGAAAATAAGTAAAAAAAATGTAAGTATTAAAAAAAATAATGTTGAAAGAAGTGGAATTTTAATGATGTTAGGAATAGTAGGTGATATTGAAGGTAATATTGCTTATTATCTAAACTTTGATGATGCTAAAAAAATTGCAGGTCAGATGATGATGCAGGAAGATTTAGATGAACTAAATAGCATGGCCAAAAGTGCTCTTTCTGAACTATCAAATATGCTAACTGCAAATGCAAGTATTAATCTTTCGCAAAATGATATTGATGTTGATATTACAGCACCTTCTACTCTCTTTGGAGAAAGCTTTATTTTAGATATGAATACAAATAGTTTCATCTCAATCGAAATGAATGTAGATGACATGGTAATTGATATTAATATTGCAATTAAATAATTAATTATAAATCTCATAGTGAGGCTGCAAAATCCTGCTTAAATTACAATTTTAAAGCAGCTAATAAATTTTATTTTGCAGTCTCCCTATTTTAAATAATCAATTTTTGCAAAATAATGAATTTTGTAAAAAAGATTGGTCATAATCTCTAAAAAAAAATAAGGGGGACAATTATGAAATGGATTAGAAGTAGTATCAGTAGAAAAGTTATTTTCTCAATCTTAATTTTATTTTTAATAACCTTTTCCATCTATGGTTATGTGCTTAGAACTCAAATTAGAAGTTCTTTTGAAAAAGAAACTGAAGCAAAATTAATGAAGGATTCGCAGAAAATCGCCACAGAAGTTAATCTATTTTTAGAAAGATATATGACAATTGTAAACCAAATGGAAACAAACCAGGATTATTTAGAAATTTTAGAGGATATAGAAAACAGAGCTAATAAAAGAGAACATCCCTTGTATAATAAAGTAGTAGAGCAGCTAGCAGCTATTAAAAATAGTGACCAAAATATTAGTTTAGCTTATTTAGGCCTAGGAGAAGCAAGTGATTTAATTACTCAGGATTATGATTATGATGCAGACCCTGATTATCAAATTAGAGGCAAGGGCTGGTATCAAGAAACAATAAAGGCAGGAAATACAATAGTCACTGAGCCTTATGTTGATGGGGTAACTGGTGGATTAATAATTTCAGTTGCCAAACCAGTAATGCAGGCAGGACAAGATTTAGGAACCTTAGCTTTAGATATTACTCTCGATGATATCTCAAAGATTTTAAGTAATTATCAAGTTGCAGAAACAGGGTATGCGATTTTAATCTCCAAAAATGGAACTATTATTTATCACCCAAATGAAGAAAGAGTAATGAATGATAATATGAGTGATTTTGATGGTGCTTTAGGTCAAGCTGCTAGCTCAATGCAAGCTGGTGAAAGTGGTTTAATCAATTATGAATTTAATAATGAACAAAGATTAATGGCTTTTAATCCAGTTGCTAATAGTGGCTGGTCAATTGGTACTTTAGTGCCTAAAGATGAGATTATGGTAGAAGGAAATAGAATCTTATTTATCTCACTAGTCTTGCTGATTGGAGCAGTTTTATTTACCACTATTTTAATTAGTTTACTGCTTAAGAAAAATTTAAAACCAATAGATAAAATTTTAGCCGCTATTAATAATGTAGCTGCTGGTGATCTTTCTACAAAAGTTGACTTAGACCAAGCAGATGAAATAGGTAGAATTGCAACTGCTTTAAATCAAATGACAGCTAATATGCGCTCAATTATAGAAAAAGTAGCAGATACAGCTACGGATTTATCTGCTTCAAGTGAAGAACTATCAGCTTCTGGAGAAGAAGTAGCTTCTGCTGCTGAAGAAGTTGGTAATGCAATCCAACAGGTTGCTTCTGGCTCAGAAGAACAATCTGCTCAAGTAGACCAAACTAATGTAATGATCAAAGATTTATTAGAACAAATTGAAGAAGTAGAAAATATGTCTAAACAAATGGATACACAGTCAAATGAAGTTATGGAAAACATTAAAAGTGGTAATCAATCAATTGATAACTCTGTCAATGAAATCAGCAGTGTTAAAAATAACGCTGAGGAAGTTTCAAAAACTATTAATAATTTAGGAGAATTATCAACTCAAATTGGTGATATTGTAGCTTTAATTAATAATATTGCTGCTCAAACTAATCTTTTAGCTTTAAATGCTGCTATTGAGGCGGCCCGAGCTGGCGAAGCTGGTCGAGGATTTTCTGTAGTTGCTGATGAAATCAGACAACTAGCAGAAGAATCAGAAAATGCAACTGTCCAGATTAATAAATTAATTAATAAAATAGGAGCAGGAGTAGATAATGCAGTTGATAAAATGAATAATACTGAAGAAGTAGTAAATCATAGTGTAGAAGCTATTGATGAAACCAGAAACTATTTTGAAGAAATAAATAGTGCTTCTTTACAGCTAGCAGAATTTATTGATAATATCAGCAGTAAATCAGAAAGAGTTAATTTAAATGCTAATAAAGTTGAAGAAGTAGTAAATGAGATCGCCAAAGTTAGTGAAGAGGCAGCAACTAATGCCGAAGAAGTTTCAGCTTCCAGTGAAGAACAGTACAGTTCTACTGAAGAAATTGTTAGAGCCTCTGACCAACTAGCAGAAATGGCAAATGAACTCAGTGAATCAATCAATAAATTTAAATTTTAATTCATTAAAATAATAACTAATTAGCTTCAAGCCTCAGCCAATTTAATATTTACTGGCTGAGGCTTTAACTTTAAATTAGTTTCTGCTGAGGAGGTAGGCCATGAAGTGGCTCAAAAAAAGTATTACTAATAAATTAATTTTAGCTATAGTGATTACCAATCTAATAGTCTTTATTCTTTTAGCTGTTATTACTATTAGCTTGGTCAAAAATAATTTAATTAATGATAATAAAAAAATAATGTTAAAAGATGCTCAAATCATTGCTGAAGAAATAAATACTTTTATTAGCAAAAATACAGAAATAGTTAAAAATATGGAAGCTAATCCCAAGCTAAAAAAATTAGTTAGTGAAGTAGAAACTAAAAGAGAAAAATTTGAGCATCCTAATTTTAGAGAAATTGTTGAAATTTTAAAAAACACAAAAGAAATGAATTCTAATCTAGATTTAGTTTGGCTGGGGCTTAAAGAAGCAGATGATTTAGTGATCGATGATTATAATTGGGCTCATGCTTCAACTTATCAAATGGAAAAAATGGACTGGTTTAAAAAAATGCAAGTAAATAAAAAATTAACTTATACCACACCTTATATTGATCAAGTCACAGGTAATTTAATTATTTCTATAGTTAAACCAATCTATAAAAACCAAGAGTTAGTTGGTAATTATGGTATTGATTTAAATATTAATCGAGTCAATAAATTAATGACTAATTATTCAATAGGAGAAAGTGGTTATGCTGTTTTAATAGCTGCAGATGGTACAGCAATTTATCACCCAGAACTAAAAAGAATTTTAAAAGATAATATCAAAGATGATAGTGGTTTTCCAAAAAAGATAAGTGAAAAAATATTAGCTGGCAAAAGTGGAGTAGCCGAATTTGAATTTGAAGATACTGCTAAATATTTTGCTTTTGCTCCTATTCCAGCAAATTCTTGGTCAGTTGGAGTGATTATTGATCAAAAAGAAATCTTAATGCAGATTATTAAATTTGTAGCTTTAATTTCTCTGATTTTCACTCTTTTCTTATTTGCCTTAATTTTAATTAGTTATTTTTTAATTAATAGATTAACTAAAAGAATTCCCAATTTAGTTGAAAAAATAAGTGCTTTTGGTGATGGTAATTTATTTGCCAGAATTGAGCCTAAAAGCAATGATGAAATTGGCCAGATTGCCCAAACTTTTAATAATATGGCTGAAGAAATAGCTGCTTCTTACCAACAGCTAGAAGCATATAATGAAGAAATAACAGCCTTAAATGAAGAATTAAGTTATCAGGCTTTTCATGACCCACTAACAGAAATACCAAACCGAAGGCGCTTTATTAATATTTTAGAAAAAGAATTAAAATCAGATGCTAAAGGTGCACTAGCCTTATTAGATATTAATGATTTTAAAGAAATAAATGATAATTATGGTCATATTTATGGTGATCGACTTTTAACAGAAGTTGCCCAAAGATTGGCTGCTTTTAGTTCAGAAAATATTGCAGTAGCCCGTTATGGTGGAGATGAGTTTTTAATTTTAATTAAAAACTTAAATATTAATCAAATAGAAAAAGAAGTTACTAAATTAAAAGCAGTATTTAATCAGCCTTTTGCCATCAAAGATGATCAAATTTTTATCAAATTTGCTTTAGGTATTGCCCTTTATCCCGAAGATGCTAAAACTACAGATCAATTAATTACTAAAGCTGATATAGCAATGTATGAAGCTAAAAAAATAAAGAAAAATAATTATCTTTACTATAACCAAAAAATGATTGAGCAGCTTAAACGTCGCAAAAAAATAAAAAACAAATTACAAAATGCCCTAAAAAATAATGGTTTTAGTTTAAAATATCAACCACAAATCAATTTAAAAACAGGTCAGGCAGATTTTCTAGAAGCCTTACTGAGATTAAAAGACAATAGTTTTTCTCCAGGAGAATTTATTCCAGTTGCTGAAGAAAGTGGTTTGATTATTGAAATTGGACGCTGGGTGACTAAAGCTGCTATTAAACAGTTAGCTTTAATAAAAAATCAATATCAAGCAGAGATTACAATTTCAATTAATTTTTCTGCAAAACAGATTCGAGATCACGGCTATCTTGACTTTTTAAAAAAGAATTTAAAAAAATATAAAATAGCTGCTCATTATTTAGAAATTGAAATTACAGAAAGCATCTTAATTGAAGATAATAAGGCTATTACTTTTATTAACCAATTAAAAAATATAGGAGTTCAAATTGCTTTAGATGACTTTGGTACTGGTTATTCTTCTTTTAGCTACCTTAGTTATTTAAAAACAGATAAGGTTAAATTAGATAAATTTTTAGCAGACAATTTTATGGCGGCAGATAAGATAGACACTTTAATTAATTTAATTAATCTGCTCCACAGCCTAGATCTACCTGTAGTTGCTGAAGGTGTTGAAACTAAAGAACAGTATTTGCAATTAAAAGCACATAATTGTGATTATATTCAGGGCTATTATTTTAGTAAACCACTAGCTAAAGATCAAATTAAAGCTATTTTAGCAAAGAACTATTTAAATTTAATTTAACTAAAGTCAAAACAAAAAAGTGTTTGCACTATTAATTTAAAACTAAAAGTGCAAACACTATTTCTCAATAAACAAATTTAAAGGAATTTATCAATTGTCTCAGCAATTTTATCTTTTTTAAATGGTTTAACAATAAAATCTTTGGCTCCAGCAGTAATGGCATTAATTACAATTTTTTTCTGCCCCATGGCACTACACATGATTATTTTAGCTTCGGGGTCTATTTCTTTTATCTTTTTTACAGCCTCTATTCCATCCATTTCGGGCATCGTAATATCCATAAACATTATATCAGGTTTTGAAGCTTGATATTTTTCTATAGCATCTTTACCATTTTCTGCCTCAGCTATAACTTCATGACCTAAACCTTCCATAATTTGTTTTAAATTTAACCTCATAAAAGCTGCATCATCAACAACTATTATTTTTGCCATTATTATTCCCCCTAATTTCTGTCTTTTTTCAGAATAATCTGTTTTTTAAATCAAAAATAAATAAATTTTCTATATTAAATTATTTCGATATAAAAGCCTTAACTCCTTTAATTTTTTTAGCTATTCCAGATTTACAAAGAAATTAGGAAGTTTTTAAATTAAAATCAACTTTAAATTAGAAAAACCCCAGCCAAATTAATGACTGGGGTCTTAAATTCATAAAACTATTTATGCTTTATAATTTAACGATATTAGCAGCTTGTGGGCCGCGGTCGCCTTCTACGATTTCAAATTCTACTTCTTGACCTTCGTCAAGGTTCTTGAAACCTTCTTCTTCAATTGCTGAGAAGTGTGCGAACACGTCGTCTCCGTCTTCTCTTTCAATAAAGCCAAAACCTTTTTTCCCATCAAACCACTTAACTGTTCCTGTATAAATCATTAAATAAATTCCTCCTATTTTTTAAAGATGGAAATCTTACTTATTTTTTTCTCCATCTAGTAAAGTATAGCATTCTAAAATCTAATTGTCAAGGATTATTTTAAATTATTCTGCTATTTATATTTTCTTGACTATTTATAAACTTAATATTTTTAACCAAGTGCTACATCTAAAAGCATCATCACAGCAAAACCAAGCATTAAGCCAGTTGTAGCTAAATGGCTGTTACCTTCAGAATTAGCTTCAGGAATTAACTCTTCCCCAACTACAAAGATCATTGCCCCCGCTGCAAAGGATAAGGCATATGGTAAAATAGGCTGCATATAATAAACAGCAGCTGCACCTAAAACCCCTGCAATTGGCTCTACTGCTCCTGATAACTGTCCATACATAAAACTTTTTTTAGCTGAAAGCCCTTCTCTTTTTAAGGGAATTGAAACTGCAGCTCCTTCTGGGAAATTCTGCAAACCAATTCCTAATGCTAAAGCAACCGCCCCAGCAATACTAGCAGAAGAACCTTGAACAGCTGCTGCCCCAAAAGCAACACCAACAGCTAAGCCTTCAGGAAAATTATGCAGAGTAACTGCCAAAACCAACAATACACTCCGCTGCCATTTAGTTTTAATCCCCTCTGGCTCACTATTAGCCAAAGCTGGGTGTAAATGTGGTAAAACCAGATCAATCAAACGCAAAAATATTCCTCCAACTAAAAAACCAATTACAGCAGGAATCCAACCAGGTACTCCTAAGCTCTCAGAAATTTCAATTGCTGGAGCCAACAGCGACCAAAAACTAGCAGCTATCATAACACCAGCCGCAAAACCTAACATACTATCTAAAATTCTGCGATCAACATTTTTAAAAAAGAACACTACTCCTGCCCCCAGGGCTGTTACAAACCAAGTAAATAAAGTAGCTAATAAAGCCTGGACCACAGGTGAAAAACCGCTTAAAAACTCAATTAACATTATATGACCTCCAAATATTCAATTTTAATCTATAATTAATTTACTTAAATTTTACAGCATAATAAAACCAATTAATAAACCTGTGATAATTCCAGCATTAGCAAAATGACTGTTCATTTTATTAGATTGAGGAACTAATTCATCATTAACAATATAAACCATTGCTCCAGCTGCAAAAGCAAGTGAAGCTCCAACTAGACTAGCTGAAATATTAAAAATCGCCATCCCAATTAAGGTTCCAATTGGAGTCATTAAACCGGCAATCAAGGTAAATAATAATAATCTCAAATTATCTAAACCACCAGCTTTAAGCGGGCCAGCAATTGCCAATCCCTCAGGAATATTATGAAAAGCTATGGCCAGGGCAATTAAAAGACCAACTTCTGGACTAGACTCAAAACCAGCCCCAATTGCTAAACCTTCAGGCAAATTATGTAAAGCAATCCCAAATAAAATTAAATATCCTGTTCTTAACATAGGATTTTCAACATGCATTTTTTCTGGATTCTCTATCTCCAAATGATCGGCTGTAGAAAGGTGTGAATGGGGAATTACCTTATCTAAGCCCCACATCATTAAGGCTCCTAATAAAAACCCAATTACTGTAATTGTCATTGATCCCAACAATAAAGCTTCTGGCATCAATTCAAAAACAGAAATTGCAAACATAATTCCTCCTGCAAAGCCTAAAAGAGAAGCTAAAACTTTATTACTAGGTTCTCCAAAAATCATTAAAACAAAAACCCCAACAATTGTAGATACTCCAGCTAAAAAACTATATATTAATGTTTCCATAATTCCCCTCCAAATTGTCAATATTTATTTTAATAATTATTATTGATTATTATTTCTATCATACAACAAATCAACTTAAATTTAAAGTCTCAAATAAATGGAAGCACTTTCAATATTCTACTTGTTCTGATATAATTTAACTGAAAGGTAGGTGGATTTTTTGAAAAAATATTTCGAAGTTGATGAATGGAAAGTTATTGAAAACGGATTTGATCCAGAATATAATCGAGTCACAGAAAGTATAATGAGCTTAGGCAATGGTCATATGGGTTTAAGAGGTAATTTCGCCGAAAAATATAGTGGTGATAGTTTAAAAGGTACTTATATTGCTGGTGTCTATTATCCAGATAAAACCATTGTTGGCTGGTGGAAAAATGGTTATCCCAAATATTTTGCTAAAATTGCTAATGCTGCTGATTTTATTGGTCTTAATCTGAAAATAGATGGTCGAGAAATTGATCTTAATCAAATTGAATTCACAAGCTTTAAAAGAACTCTAAATATGAAAGAAGCCTACTTAGAAAGAACTTTTATTGTTAAGGTAAAAAATAAAAGGACTAAAATTACCGAAAAAAGATTTTTAAGTCAAGATAGAAAAGAAATCGCTGCTTTAAAATATAGTTTATGTCCCCTTAATCAAAATATAGAAATTGAAATAACTCCTTATCTAAATGGTAATATAAAAAATGAAGATGCAAACTACGATGAGTTTTTCTGGGAAAATTTAAATCAAGATAATAAAATTGGGAATTCATTCTTAACAATGAAAACTAGGAAATCCAATTTTATAGTTACTACTGCCATGAATTGGGAACTCAATACTGATCAATATGAAGTAGAATTAGCAACTGAAACTAATTATACTGCTAATAAAATTAAACTAACTGCTAAAAAAGAACAGAATATCGAATTAAATAAATATCTGGCAGTCTGCACAAGTCGTGATTATCCAAAAACAGAAATTACTAAAAAAGCTAAAGCTAAAGCTGCTGCTGCTCTTAAAGCTGGTTATTCTCAACTATTTAGTCAACACCAAAAGGCTTGGGCTCAAATTTGGCAAGAAAGTGATATAAAAATCAAAGGTGATCCAGAAGCACAACAGGGTATTCGTTTTAATATTTTCCACTTAAATCAAACCTATACTGGTCATGATCCTAGATTAAATATTGGTCCTAAAGGATTTACTGGCGAAAAATATGGAGGTTTAACTTATTGGGATACTGAAGCTTACTGTCTGCCTTTTTATCTAGCAACACATAGTGACTCTGTGAGCCGTAACTTACTTTTATATAGATATAATCACTTACAAAAAGCTGTGGAAAATGCAGATAAACTAGGTTTAGAAGGTGCTCTTTATCCAATGGTAACAATCAATGGTGAGGAATGTCATAATGAATGGGAAATAACTTTTGAAGAAATACACCGTAATGGAGCCATAGCTCATGCAATTAAAGATTATGTAGATTATACTGGTGATCAAAAATATATAGCAGAATATGGTATTCCAGTTTTAGCTCAAATTTCTCGTTTTTGGGCAGCTAGATCTCATTTTAATCCTCGTCAAGGAAAATATATGATTCTAGGGGTTACTGGGCCAAACGAATATGAAAATAATGTTAATAATAATTGGTATACTAATCGAATAGCAGTTTGGACTTTAAATTACACTTTAAAAAGTCTAAAAAAACTAGAAGCAAATCAACCCCGAAAATATCAAAAGTGGATAGAAAAACTTCAACTCAAAGATTCCGAATTGGAATTATGGCAGGATATGACGGAAAAAATGTATTATCCTTATTTAGAAGAATATGATATTTATGCTCAGCAAGATGGTTATCTTGACAAAGAGCAGAAATTAGTCTCTGACCTTAAGCCAGCAGATATTCCTCTGCATAAAAACTGGTCTTGGGATAGAATATTACGCTCTCCTTATATTAAACAGGCAGATGTTTTACAAGGTATTTATTATTTTAAAGATGATTTTGATCAAGCAAGTATTGCCAGACATTATGACTTTTATGAACCACGAACAGTACATGAGTCTTCACTTTCTCCCTGTATTTATTCGATTTTAGCAGCTGACTTGGAAAGAGAAGAAAAAGCATATCAGCTGTATCTAAGAACTGCCCGCTTAGATCTTGATAATTATAATACTGATACAGATGATGGTCTGCATATTACCAGTATGGCTGGCAGTTGGATGTCTATTGTCAAAGGTTTTGCTGGTTTTAAAGTTAAGGCAGGACAAATTGCATTTAAACCATTTTTACCTACTGCCTGGGATGGATTTAGTTTTATGATCTTATTTAGGGGCCACAGAATTAAAGTTGAAGTACAAAAAAATAAAAGTTATTTTTCACTTGAAAAGGGTAATTCATTAAAAATTAAAGTTTATCAAAAAGAATATGAACTCAAAAAAACAAAAACACTAGTTGTAGAAAAATAATAAAATCTCCAGCCTAATTACTTAAAAGGCTGGAGATTTTTTTATATCTTTTCTTTTATTAATTTTTCGAACTCCACTAAACTTCCCTGCCAACTGATAGAATAATCACTGTCTTTTCGATTAATTAAATTATCTTCAATAATTATAGTCTCAATTCCTACTTCAGTTGCTACAGCATCTTCTTTTAAATCATTACCGATCATTAAACAATTAGCAGGCTCTGCATCTATTTTAGTTAAAATTTCTTGGTAATAATTTGGATTTGGTTTAGCATAGCTCATATTTTCATAATGAGTTATTAACTCAAAATTAGCTGCTTCAATTCCAATCCATTTTAATCTAGCAATCACAGCCTCTTTAGGAAAAAGAGGATTTGTGGCTAAAACTAATCTCTTATTTTTCTGCTTTAAATAATTAATAATCTGCGCTGGTAACTTTTGATCTAAGTCAAAATATTTAGCTAAACCAATAAAATCAGATTGATAAAATTTATCGAATCTAGCCTTTATTTTTTCAACTTTAGCTTGATCATTAATATTTAACTTCTGTTTAAAATCCTGCATAAAAGCCTCTTGATTTTTACAGCTTCCATCATTTTTAATCATTTTTTCAGTTGCAGCCATTAAAATCTGACTGAATTTTTTAGGATCAGAACATAAATCATTAAATTTTTGGCTCAGTGCCTCAAAATAATATTTTAAAAACTCTTCTAATTCAATATTTAAGAGAGTACCATCTAAATCAAAGAAAAAAACATCTTTATTTTTTAGCAAAATAACACCTCACTTAATCTAAATTATTAACTAAAGTTTTCAATTAAAGCTGAAAAATCAGTCTGTTCAATTAAAATTTCAACAAATTCTTTTAGATATTTTTGATCTAAATCATCAAATCTAGCTGGCTGAGGACTATCTATATCTAAAACTCCAATTACTTGTCCTTTAACAATTAAAGGTAAGACAATTTCGGAACGAGAATTAGGATCACAAGCAATATGACCTGGAAATTGATTAACATCTTCAACTAGCATTATTTTTCTCTGAGCATATGACGTACCACAGACCCCTTTATTTTTATCAATCCGCACACAGGCAGTTTGCCCTTGAAAAGGACCTAAAACTAACTGTTCTTCTTTTTTTAGGTAAAATCCAGCCCAATTCAGATCTTCCATAAAATTAAATAAGAGAGCTGAACTATTGGCTAAATTAGCTAACCAATCAGTTTCTGGTCCTAATAGTGCTGCTAATGAACGATTTATATCAGCAAGATTTTTTTCTTTATTTAGCATTTTATCATTCCTTTTTTATAAATTAAAAATTAATTTTAAGCTAGAGGCTTAGAAAAAACGGAACTAAAATCGGAACTGCAGTCGAAAGAATAACTCCACTAACAAAAGCAGGGATCACCACTGCTTCTCCTCCACATTCTTTAACCATCGGCAAAGTAACATCCATTGTAGTTGCTCCTCCAGGAGCAATTGAAGCTAAACTGCCAAAATATTTAGCTACTAAAGGTAAAACCATCACTGTAAGTAATTCCCGAAACACATTAGTTAAAAAAGCTAATGAACCAAGCTCTGCACTATGTAATTTAGAAATTAAAACACCAGATAAACTATACCAACCAAAACCAGCCCCCACTGCTGCTGATTCTCCAGTTGTAAAACCAAAGAAAATACCAATCAAAATTGCTCCAACTAAAGAGCCAATCCCAATTAAAATTGGAATCACAAATAATTTCCAACCAAGTACTTTTATATCTTTTAGGATTTCTCTACTAGCTCCAATATCAATTCCAACTCCAAAAAGCAGTACTCCTAAAGAATAATTAGTTACTGTATCAATCCAGGCATTTTCTGACCCTACTAAAAAGAAATAACCAATTAAAATTCCGACAATTACTGAAGTGAAAATTAAAATTGTCATTGTATTATCTCCATTTTCTTCTTCAATCTCTACTTCTGTCTCTGGGCCAGCTTTTAAAAGCAAATTGTTTAAAGCAAAACTTTTAACAAAAATGACAATTGCCAGCACACTAAAAATAATACTAGAAATAGCAAAAACAAAAGCCTGTAGTCCAATTTCTCCTAAATGAAGAACTATCTGCTCATTACTACCTAAATTAGTCCCCATCGATAAAAGTAAAATAACTAAACCACCTTTTGTAATTAAATCTGCAAACTTAACAAAATAATTTTCTTGATCTAAAAAAAAGCCAAGTCCAATCCCCGAAAATAAAAACAAAATAATCAAATACAAATCCACACTTATCCCTCCACTACTATTTTATGTAATTTTTAGTGATATATTGAGAAGTCATAGCTCTCAACATTGCACTATAGTTGAGCTTAAACTCTAAAATATCTCCAACTTCTAGCTCAAGCTCAGCATCTGTTATATCAGTAATTAAATGATCACTACTGGCCCCCAAAACTTGAACCCCTTTTTGTTTAGGATATAAGCCCTGATAATCTATATCCTGTTTACCAACTGCCAAAATAGCTCTTTTTCTTAAACCTTTATCTTCAATTAGCTGCCCCCTTCCTTGGCCTCCAAAAGCAATCTCTCCCTCTGGTGAAGAAGGCTTTGCTTTTAATTCAACAATTTCTGCCTGCAATCTAAAATTATAGTGATTATAATCCTGCAGTAAATCTTGGTTAATAATATCTGTACCAATTAAAATTCCTTCACCAATTCTTAGATTAGTAATTTCTGAACTAAGTTCAGGCTCTTTAATTAATTTTAAAGTTGCTGTATTACCAGCAGATAAAATATCTAATTTGAAATTCAAACTGTTTTCTAATTCCTTTTTTAAAGCAATCAGTTTTTTAGTATTTTCATCATCAGGAATAATTCCAGCAAAACAACCCAAATTAGTGCCAATCCCTTTTAAATTAACAGCTGATAATGATTTTATTTTTGCTGCTAAAGCTAATAAATTTTTAGCTAAAATTCCTTCTCTCCTATCTCCCAGATCAACCATAATTATGAGATCAATAACTTTTTTCTGCTTAACTGCAAATTTCGAAATCAAACTAGCAGTTTTTGCTTCACTAACTAAAACAGAATCAACATAAGGGATCATTTTTTCAATTTCAGAAAGCATTGGAATTCTAAGCATTAAAATTTCACCTTGATAACCTGCTTTTCTATATTTAATAATATTTTTTAACCTAGAATCTGCTATACTTTTAATATCTGCTTTTTGATAAGCCTTAAAAATTTCTACATCACCAGCCAAACCTTTAACTACTGCTGTTAATTTTATTTTTTTTGCCTTTAATTCTTTTTTTAACTTTTGAGCATTTGCTTCAATCTTAGTTAAATAAATATCTAATTTTGGATAAGACAATTTTCAGCCTCCAGTTTTTTAATTAAAATTTCCTTAAAAATTATACTATTATTTATAAATTATAAATTATATTTTCTTAATTAATATATTCTTCAATCAACTTTGTTTTCCTGCCTAAAAAAATAAACTCGACCAAAAGGCCGAGTTTAATAATCAATTTATTTAAGTTGTTATTTTAATTCTATTTAATTTCAATAGTCCGTTTTTTAACAGGTGTTTCCTCTGCTTTGGGTAGGTGAACTCTCAATATACCATCATCATAATTAGCTTCTATATCATCTTCTCTTACATTTTCTAGATAAAAGCTGCGTGCATATTTTCCTTTTCTTCGTTCACGCCTAATATAGTTATCATTTTTTTCTTCTTTTTCCTGCTTTTGTTCAGCCGAAATGGTTAGATAATCATTATTAATTTCTAAATTAATATCTTCTTTTTTCATACCAGGCATTTCTGCTTCAATAGTATATTCAGTCTCACTTTCTTTAATATCAGCTCTAAAGTTAGAGCCAGCAAAATCCATCATATCACCAAAGAAATTTGACATTAAATTGTTAAATGGATCTTCATCTCTTTCACTTACCTGACGACGACTGCGGTTTCTAAATGGTACTAAATCAAACATCAAAACCACCTCCGAAATTTTTTTTATTTTTTCATCTTTATTTTCTAATTATATTATAAGACGAAAGTCAGGAAAGGTCAAAATAAACAAATGAGAAATTAATTTATTTATTGACTTTTAATTGAAATTATATACTTAATACTTCATTTTTATCAAATTAACTCTTAAATTCGCGGCCATCTATAAATGTTTTTTGGACCTGAAAATTTTGATCAAAAATAACTAAATCAGCTTGATAACCTCTTTCTAATTTTCCTAATTTATGCTCTAATTTTAATTTTCTAGCTGGATTTAAAGTAGCCATTTTAAAAACCTCTGATATAGATAAGTCAGTTATTTCTAATAAATTTCTAACTGCTTGATCTAAAGTTAAAACACTACCTGCTAGAACTCCATTCTCTAAGCGAGCAGCACCATCTTTAACAATAACTTTTTGACCTCCCAGCTCATATTCTCCTGGTTCTAACCCAGTTGCTTCCATTCCATCAGAAACTAAGATAACCTTGTCAACACCTTTAGCTTGAATAGTAAAACGATCAACTGCTTGGTGATGATGGATTAAATCTACAATTAATTCGACTGTACTATCTGAATCAAAAGCTGCCCCTACAAGCCCAGGTTTACGATGATGTAAACCTGTCATTGCATTATATAAATGAGTAAAGTGATCCATTCCAACTTGATAAGCCTGTTTAAATTCTTTATAACTAGCAGCTGAATGACCAGCAGAACTAATAATATTATTTTGAGTTAATTCTTCAATTAACTCAAGTGCACCTTCGACTTCAGGTGCTAAGGTAACAATTTCAATTACATCATAATAATTTCTTAATAAATCAAGATCTGGCTTAATTAAATTTTCACTATTTTGAGCCCCAATATAATCAGGACTAATAAAAGGACCTTCAACATTTGTTCCTAAAACTTTAGCTCCAACTGGTTTATTTGCTTTAACCTCTCTAATGTTTTCTAGAGCAGCCTGAATTTCAGTTTTAGCCATAGTCATCGTTGTCGGCAAAAACGAACTCACACCATAACTAGCTAAAATTTTAGCTATTGCAGTTAAAGCTTCAGCTGAAGCCTCCATTGTATCAAAACCACCTGCACCATGAATATGAGTATCAATCATACCTGGGCTCAGATAACCTCCCTGAGCATCAATAACTTCTATTTCTGGCCCAGCTTCAAATTGATAAGCTAAGACCTTTTCTATTTTCCCAGTTTTAGAATCAAAAACTAGAGAACCATTATTTATAACTTTATCTGTTAAAATTAGTTTTGCATTTTTTATTAATTTTTTCATTTAATTCACCTCTAAATATAACTTATCTAATTTAAAATAAAAATAAAATAAAATCTATTACATTTTTAAACTTAAGTTTAAATTAAGCTTCAGTTTCTAATTCAGCATATTCAGCTAATTTATCAGCAACTGCTTGGTGAATTTGACTAGGACTTTGGCCCAGCATTATTGCTAAAGCATCATCTATTTTTTCGATACTATAAAGATTAAATTGGCCTTCATTAATTGCTGTAATTACTTTTTGCTCTAACATTAAATTATCCAAATTACGCTGAGGTATAATAACTCCCTGCTTCCCAGTTAAACCTTGGGCCTCACATACTTTAAAAAAGCCCTCAATTTTTTCATTAACTCCACCAATTGGCTGCACAACACCTTTTTGATTCATAGAACCAGTTATTGCTATATCTTGTCGAATTGGCTGTTCAGCTAAAGAAGAAAGTAAAGCAACTACTTCAGCACAAGTTGCACTATCTCCATCAACTCCTCCATAACTTTGTTCAAAGGCAATAGAAGCAGTCAAACTCAAAGGAGCTTCTTGGGCATATTTACCACCTAAATAACCTGTTAAAATCATAACACCTTTACTGTGAATTCTTCCACTCATTTTTGCTTCTCTTTCAATATTAATTACCCCATCTTGGCCTAAATAGCTCCGAGCTGTAATTCGAGCTGGACGACCAAAACTATAATTGCCTGCCTGATAAACAGAAAGTCCATTGATTTGTCCAATCTCTTGACCACTTAGATCTAATAATAAATGATCTCGATCAATTTGTTCCTGAATTTTTTCTTCTAATAAATTTGAGCGTCTTTCTTTTTCTGCAATTGCTTTTTGAACTGAATTAAGACTAACAATTTTCTCATTAAAGCTATTTGACCAAACATCTGCTTCATACAAAATTTCTATAATCTTATTAAATTTTGTTGATAATTTATTCCGATCTCGACTTAATCTAGAACTAAAATCAATCATTTTAGCAACTGCCTCAGCACTAAAATCTTTTAAATCTTCTCTTTTAATTATAGAAGCAATAAAATTTGCAAATTTAGTTATATTTTCTTTGTTTCTCTCCATTTTCGTATCAAAATCAGCTTTTATCTTAAATAATTCCGCAAATTCTTCATCATAATTATAAAGCAAGTGATAAATATATGCTGAACCAATCATAATTACTTTTAGATTTAAATCTAAAGCTTCGGGTTTTAAAGTAATAATTGGGATACTCCTATATTGTTCACCAATATTTTCCACAGCTATTTCTTGGTTAATCAAAGCTCTTTTTAAAGTATTCCAACAAAAGGGGTTATTTAATAAATCTTTAGCCTGAATAATTAAAAAACCTCCATTTGCCTGATGAAGAGAACCACTTTTAATCATTGTAAAATTTGTTGTAATTGTTCCAAATTTACTTTCACCTTCAATTTTTCCAAATAAATTATAATAAGTAGGATTTTTTTCATAAACAACTGGTGCACCTTCAGTTTTATTATTATCAACAAAAATATTTATTTGGTAACGAATAAAAAAATTGTCTTTATCTTGCTTTTGCATTGCTGCTAAAGGATTTTGTTGTTCTTCTTCATTTTTGCGAAAACGATTAATATTATCGGCTATATCTGCTTGCACATCTTCTAAATATTTTTTAACAGCTTTTGATTCTTGATATTTATCTTTTAAATGACAAATAATAGGTTGAACAACTGAAATTCCAATTTTCTTTTCTAAGGCTTCTAATTCTGATTGAGCTTGAGCCTTAATCGAGCGAATTTTTCGCATAACCTGATCCATTTCATTTTGTATTTTTTGGCTTTCACTTCGAATTTCCTCTTTTTTTTCTTCAGCTAAATCCTGAAAATCTTCTCTAGAGATTGCTTCTCCTTCTTCATCAATCGGCACTGGAATTAAGCCTTGAGCAGTGTTTTTTAAACTAAATCCCTTGGCCCGAGCTGATTCTTCAAACTCCTGCATTAGTCTATTTGATTCAGGCTGATATTCATTTAAAATTTCCTTTTTTTCCTGTTCATATTCTTCACCTTCAAAAGCCCTTGGTATTTCTGTTTTTAATTCTTCTATACTTTTTTTCATATCAGTTTTTAATTCAGTTCCCATCCCAGCTGGAACTTTCATTAATTTTGGTTTTTCTTTTTCAGCAAAATTAAAAACATAAAGTATATCTTGGGGCTTATCTAAACTAGCAGCCTTTTTTTGAGCCATATTTTCGGCATAAGTTGATTTTCCAGTTCCAGATTCTCCTGCCATAAAAATATTATAGCCACATTTATTAACTCTCATTCCAAAATCAAGCGAATCTGCTGCTCTTTGTTGACCAATTATTTTTTTATCAGTTGAACTAAGCTCTGCTGTTGTTGTGAAATCTAAATTTTCAGCTTTAAAATTATAATCCAAATCAGAATTCTTAATTTTATATTTGTCCATTTTTTCACTCCTTAATTATTTTTAGAAATCAAAAAAAACAGAATTTTAAAATTATTGCTATATAAATAATTTCTCTAAAAATGTAATCTTTCCTGCTTTCAACTAGAATTGAACTGAATATTATAAATTAACTATTTAGATCAAAAAAGACTTGAACTATGAGCAAAAATAAATTTCCCACTTCCTTTAGCTGCTTTTAGCTTTTGCTCAAAAATTAATTTACCTCTTCTAAAAGTCATAATTGGACAGCCTTTAACTGTAAAATCATGGTAAGGACTTTTTTTGGAAGTAGAATATAAGTTAGCTGCTTTTAATCTTTTTTCTAAATTAGGATCAAAAACAGTTAAATCTGCATCAGTACCAATTTCTAAAGATCCCTTTTCTGGATAAAGACCAAAAATTTTAGCTGGATTAACAGCTAGCATTTCAATCAATTCTCGAATAGTTATTCTATTATTTCTAACTCCAGAACTATATAAAAGAGATAAAATAGTTTCTGTCCCGGGAATTCCAATTAAATTTTCAAAATTAAACCCTGAATCAGCTATTTTTTCTGCTTTAAAATTAAAGTGATTACTTGCTAAAACTTGAAATTCATTTTGACTAACTCCCTGCCATAAAAGTTGATTATTATAGCGTGTTTTTAAAGGGGGAATCATTAAATAAAGTAGAGCTTGACTGCTATTTAAATAAGAATCATCAAGCATCAAATAATGAGGATTAGTTTCTATGTAAATTTGAGCTTTTTTAGCTCTTAAATTTCTAACTGCTTCTAAACTTTCAGCAGCTGACAAATGAACAATGTATAAAGGAATATCAGCTTCTAAGGCTTCATTCCCCAGTTTTTTAATTGCTAAAGCCTCAGAAATACCTGGCCTAATTGCAGTAGTAAATCTTAATTCAGTTAGATTTCTTTTAGAATAAATTTCTTTTAAATCCTGAATCAAATCATTATCTTCTGCATGGACTTGAGCTAAGATTTTTGTTTCGTTTAAACTTTGAAAAAGTTCTTTTCTTTGTTTTTGACTCAGCATATAACCTTCTTTTTGATAAGTAGTAAATAATTTAACGCTGGCTATACCCAAATCTTTTAAATCAACTAAACTTTCAGAAATATTAGAGTTAAAATCAGTTAATATTTGATGAAAACTATAATCAACAATTGAAGCCTTTGCTTTTTCTTTTTGTTTAAAAACTGCTTCTCTAAAATTATTATTTTCAGGAAAATCTATATAATCAATAATTGTAGTAATTCCACCAGCTGCTGCCTCTAAGCTAGTTTGGTAAAAATTTTCTTTAACTGAATTAGAATCAGAACTAAAAAAACAATTAGTATTTGCATCAACTAAACCTGGAAAAAGATATTTACCAGCCAAATCTATAACTTCAAGCCCAGCTTGATCTTCTTTAGCAGCAAAAAAACCTCTTTTTTCTTCTCCCGCTATTTTTTCTCCTTCAATTATTAAATCAGATTTTCTAATACCTTTATCATCAACAATTTTAGCATTTTTTAATAATTTTTTCTTCATATTTCCACCTCTGTATTAAACTAATTCGACTACCAGTCTTAAGATTCCTGCACCAAATTGATTAATTTTAAACTAACTAAAAAATTAAGCCTCCAAATAAATTTGGAGGCTTTAGCTTTCAAAACAAAATTTTAGCTTTTAAAAAAAGTATTTAATTTAAAGAAGATAAACTCTAGCTTCATATGGTTTTAAACTGCCTTTTAAACTGAATTTATTTTCTGACTGGTAATTAGTTAGCAATAATTCTGCCTGATTTACAGACAATTCAGTCCTTAAATCAAAAACAGCTGCTTGAGAACTAAAGTTTAAAAGTACTAATAAATTATTTTTTGAGCCTAAACGTTGATAAGCATAAATATCTGGATGTTCTGCTAATAATAGTTTATATTTCCCATAAGCAAAAACTGGATATTTTTTTCTTAAAGCAATTAGTTTTTGATAGTATTTAAAAATCGAATCTGAAGCTGCCAGTTCTTTTTCAACATTAATCTCTGGATAATTACTATTTAATTTTAACCAAGGTTTAGTTTCTGAAAATCCAGCATATTCTTCTTCATTCCAGGGCATAGGAGTTCGAGCATTGTCCCTAGTTCTATAATTTGCAATTTCTAAAATTTCAGCTTGGCTTAAGTTCCCTTTTGCCTGTTCTTCTCTAATTTTAGCTCTGGTTTCAATATCATCAAAATCTGCCAAAGAGTCAAAATTAATATTAGTCATTCCGATTTCTTCTCCTTGATAAATAAAAGGAGTTCCTCTTAAAGTATGAAGCATAGTTCCTAACATTTTAGCAGATTCTCTTCTATATTGACCATCATCTCCATAGCGAGATACAATCCGGGGTTGATCATGATTACAAAAATAAAGACTTGTCCAACCATTATTTTCTTGTAATTTGAACTGCCAATCACTCATTAAATCCTTCAGCTCTTTTAATTTCCAATCAGATATTTGAGCCCAACCCTCTTTACTATCAAACTCTAAATGTTCAAAAGGAATAATCATCGAAAATTCTTTTCTTTCTGCTTTGACAAAATTTAGAGCTTCATCTTTATCTACAAAGGGAGTTTCTCCAACTGTCATAGCTTGATATTTATTATAAGTTTTAGCTGCCATTTCTTGGATGAATTCATGAACTCGAGGTCCATTAGCAAAATATTCATGACCTCTAAGTCCTTCTTTTTTGCCATCTGGAAAATCTTGGTCTTTAGAAATTAAATTAATTACATCTAGTCTAAAACCATCGACTCCTTTTTCTAACCACCAGTTGATAATCTCATAAATTTTTGCTCTTAATTCTTGATTTTCCCAATTTAAATCAGGCTGTTTTTCGGAAAAAAGGTGGAGATAATATTGCTCAGTCTGTTGATCATATTTCCAGGCTGAACCACCAAAAAATGACTGCCAATTATTAGGTGGACCACCATTTTTACCATCTCGCCAAATATAATAATCACGATAAGGATTATCTTTACTTTGACGTGACTTTTGAAACCAATGATGTTCATCTGAACTATGATTTAAAACTAAGTCCATAATTAATTTAATATTATGCTCATCTAAAACTTGCATTAATTCTTCTAAATCTTCCATTGTTCCAAATTCATCCATTATAGCTTTATAATCACTAATATCATAACCATTATCATCGTTTGGAGATTTATAAACTGGATTTAACCAAATAGCATCAACCCCCAGTTGATCTAAATAGTCAATCTTTTCTATTATTCCTCTCAAATCACCAATTCCATCTTGATTACTATCATTAAAACTCCGAGGATAAATTTGATAAACTACCGCTTCTTTCCACCACTTTTTATTCATTTTGGCCTCCCTTTTTTTAAGCAGTTTCTCTTTTAATTAATTTTAATTCTAATTCTGTCTGATAAAAATTATTAAGCTCACCTCTAATTGCTTTTAATAAAACCTCAATTGACAGATAACCTAATTTGTACATTGGCTGCCATACAGTAGTTATTTTCAAATACTCTGCTAACTCTATATTATCATAGCCAACTACAGCTATCTCAGCTGGAACTTTAATGTTTTTTTCTTTTAAAGCTTCTAAAATTCCAATTGCTTGATTATCAGAAGCTGCAAATACAGCAGTTGGCCAATTAGCTTGGGGTAAATCTAAAATTTCAAGCATTAACTTATAGCCTGATTCAGTCTTGAAATCACCAAATTTTAATAATTCTGGTTCTAAGACTAGGTCATTTTTAGCTAAAATGTTTTTAACTCCTTTGAGCCTTCTAATTCCATGCTGGCTAGTTTGAACTCCATTTATAAAAGCAATTTTTTGATGACCTTGAGCCAGCAAATATTGAATAGCCATTTCTGCTCCTTTTAAATCATTTAAATAAATAGAATGAAAATCATCATTTTTCTCATCTGCTAAAACAATTGGTATTTCTTCTGCTAATAGCTGCTGATAATCTTCTTCTCCAATATCCATAGTAACAGCTACAATTCCATCTACTTTTTTGCTGTGAACAATATCCAAAATTTTATCTAACATTGCTTGATCTTTATCAATTTTATACAAAATCAAATCAATTTTTTCAGCTTCTAAAGCAGCCTGAATTCCTTTTAAAACCTCTACAAAAAAGTGGTCTATAAAAGTAGGCACTATAATTCCTATTGCATTTGCTTTTTGACTCGCCAAATTTTGTGCTAGCTTATTTGGCCGATAATTTAATTCTTTAATCACCTCTAAAACTTTAGTTCTAGTTTCAGTCTTAACCTTTGGACTATTATTTAAAACCCGAGAAACTGTACCAATTCCGACTTCAGCTTTTGCAGCCACATCATAAATATTTACTTTATCTTTTGCCATAACTTAATTATCCTTTCACTGAACCTCTCATTACTCCACTAATTATTTTTTTCTGAGCTATAATATAAACCAGAAGCATTGGCAGTAAAGCCAAAATATAAGAAGCAAAAGCAAGACTATAATTTGTACTAAATTGTGATTGAAAAACATGCTGAACTAAGGGCAAAGTCATTTTAGAACGGTCACTAATCATCAATAAAGGAAGTAAAAAATCATTCCAGGCCTTTAAAGCTGTTAAAATAGCAATTGTTGCATTAATTGGTTTTAAAACTGGAAAAATTATTTTCCAAAAAATTTGCCAAACATTAGCCCCATCTATAATAGCTGCTTCTTCTATACTTCGAGGTAAAGATTTAATATAACCAACGTAAATAAAAATATTTAATGGTAAAGCGTATACTATATATAATAATATAAGACCATTAAGATTATCAAGTCTTAAAATTGCCATTTCTTTAACAATTGGCAGCATTATTAAAGGAAAAGGAATAAACATTGCACTAATAAAATAATAATAAAGAAATTTAAAATATTTTTTATCCATATTTCTGGCAATAGCATAAGAAACCATAGAGTTAACAATTAAAACTACTGCTACTGTTGGCAGAGTAACATAAACACTATTTTTTAAGCTCTCAAAATAATTTGTCATTTTAATAGCCTGCAAATAATTAGAAATTTGGATTGAATCTGGAATAGCTAAAATAGACCGATTTAATTGTTCCGGGTTTTTTAAAGACACTATAAAAGCCATATATAAAGGAATAATTATTAGTAAAGATCCTATTAATAATAAGCCTGTAGCCCACCAATTTATCTTTTTATTCATTAGTAACCCTCCTCACGTTTTTGTAGTACTTTAATTTGGAAAAAGGAGACAGCTAAGACTATTACTAAAAAAATTACTGCATTTGCACTTTGATAAGCAAATTCTCCTCCCATAAAACCACCATTATAAATTAATAAAGTTATAGATTCAGTAGCTCTACCTGGACCACCTTCTGTTAAAGCCATTATATGGTCAAAAACCATTAAAAAGCCCCGCATTGAAATTACAATATTAATTGTAAAAAAGGGAGCAATTAAAGGAAAAGTAATATGTTTAAACTGATTCCAAGTCCCAGCTCCATCAATTTTAGCAACTTCATATAATTCATCTGGCACAGTTTGTAAACCTGATAAATAAAGTAAAATATTAAAACCACTAGCATTCCAAACTGCCAGAATAACTACTCCAATCCAAGCTAAATCGAGGTTACCTAAAATATTTTTAGATAATAAATCTAAACCAAATTTTGAGCCAAGTTGTGGAATAATAAAAGTAAAAATATGATTAAAAATATAACCAATTACTAAAATACTTAACATATAAGGTACAAAATAAATTGCTCGAAAAGTATTTTTAAATTTTATTTTAGCATTTAAGCCTAAGGCAACTAAAAGGCTTAAAATATTAACTATAATTGTTGCTACAATAGCAAATTTAAAAGTAAAAAGATAAGCATCAAAAGCACGACCATCTTTAAATAAATTAACATAATTTTTTAAACCAACAAAACTATAGCTACCAAAACCTATATAATCTGTAAAACTATAAAAGATTCCTTGTAAAGCAGGTAGAGTATGAAAAATAAAAAATAAAATAAAAGCAGGAATTGTCATCCAGTAAAAAACAGCTGAAGTTTTTTTCATCTTTATTACCTCCAGTTAATTTTAAAAGGGATTTACCCTAAATTAGAGAAATCCCTCTTTTTTATATTTATGCTAATTAACGTGATTGAACTTTATTCCATTCTGAATCAAGTTCTTTTAAAAATTGTTCTATATTACCGCGATGAAGAAAACCTTGTAATAAATTAGGAACTTCTATACCAGTAGGATAATAATGATCTGGGAAAGCAGCAATTTTTCCTTTTTCAAAGTATTCTTTTAAATCAACTACTGTTGGATCATTTTGAAATACATTTTTAACAGCTGAAAAAGTTAACTGCTCATTAATATAAAATTTAGCATTTTCTTCTTGTAAAAGAAATTGAATAAATTTCTCAGCCGCTTTGGGATGAGCAGTGTTTTTGCTAATTGTTAAAACAGTATCTACCCCAGAAACAAGTTTATTTTGTTCTTTTTGATTAGTTGCTGGCAGAGCAAAAGCTCCTAAATTCAAATCAGGATTTGCTTTTAAAATTGGATTAATTGCCCATACTCCTTGAATATACATTAAAGATTTGCCTTGAGCAAAAGCTTGATTACCCTGTTCATAGCTAAAGCCAAAAATATCATCTTGACCATAATCAAGTAATTGATACATTTTTTGAGCTACAGCTTGATATCTAGACTGAAAAGTTGTTTTTTTAGCATTTTTTTGCTCAATAAAATTTTCTCCCTGTAAATTTGCAGCTAAAGCATTCCAAGGAATCATAATCGTCCAAGCATCTTTATAAGTTAAATAAAATGGAGTCTCACCATTTTCTTTAATAGTTTCAGCTGTTTTTATAAATTGATCCCAAGTTTTAGGTATTTTTAAACCAAGTTCAGCAAATTTATCTTTATTATATAAAACTGTATTTGCATTTGCTGTATATGGAATGCCATAATTAATCTCATTTTTTTGTAAATCTTTTAACATTTTTCTATAAGCAGCTTGAGTTAAATCTAAGTAAGAAGCCTGATCAAAGTTCATTAAAATTCCAGCATCTGCAATCTGCCCATAGGTAAAATTACCACCTAATCCCATAATATCTGGTATTCTATTGCGAGCTAATCTTGATTTTAAAACTGTTTCTGCATCTGGAACATGATTTTGTTCAATTTTAATCTTAGGATTTTCTGATTCAAATTTTTCAATTAACTTGTCAAAAGTTGCTACTGCTTCTCTTTTGTTTTGAAAAAATTCTAATTCTATTGTTTGAGCTAAAATAGATGAACTAAAACTAAAACAGATAATTAAAATTATTAAAACTAAAGCTAACTTTTTCATTAATAAATCCCCCTCGATTTCTTTTTTGGAACCGCTTCCATAATTATATAAAAATATATATGGAACCGCTTCCACTAAAGTATAGCAATTCAATTTTAAAAAGTCAATAAAAAACCATTGTTTTTGCTAAATTTTCTTAATTTTTAACTTTTATCTTTTTAAACAATAATTAGATAGAAAAAACTCAGGGCAGTTGCCCTGAGTTCTAATAATTTCTTTTTTAATAGCCACCCATCATATAATATTCCATTAAAGCACTATTTTTTAATTTATCGTGTCTCTGATCTGCATCAGCTTTTTGGCTATGCTTCAACTTATCTTTGTGAGTACGCTTGTGCTTAAAAATATTCTTCATTAGTAATGCCCCCTTAATAATTGTGTTAGGGAACATACTCGCTGCACATCTACTTGTTCCAAAAAATATAAACTACCAACCTAATAATCAACTCTGCTACTCACTTTGTTGGATTAATTAGATTATACTACTTTTAAATTATAATGCAAGCTATTTAAGGATATTTTTAAACTAATTTCTTTCCCTCTTTAGTCTGCTAATATTTTAATGGGTTGGTTGAACAAGTGCTTTTTTATCATAACCAATTAAATCTTTGCGTCCAGCCATTTTTAAAGCTTTACGCACTATTTGTTTATTTTCCTTTTTATGATACTGTAATAAGGCTCTCTGCATTTTTTTAGCTTCTCTTGATTTAGCTACATAAATCTCTTCTAATGTCTGAGGATCATAACCACTATAATACATTGCAGTAGCTTTTGTTCCCGGTGTTGGATAAAAATCTTGAACTTGATCAGGATGATGATTAATATCTCTTAGATATTCAGCTAATTCAACAGCATCTTCTAATCTACTTCCAGGATGACTAGAAATAAAATACGGAATTAAATATTGTTCTAAACCAAGTTCCTGATTAACTTGATAAAAAGCATGTCGGAATTGATCAAAAACTTCTATTTTAGGTTTACCCATAGCAGTTAATACTTTTTCAGAAACATGTTCAGGAGCCACTTTAAGTTGACCACTAACATGATGAGCTGCTAATTCTTTTAAATATTGATCACTATTTTGATCTTCTAAAAGATAATCAAACCTAATTCCAGAACGAATAAAAACTTTTTTCACTTCTGGTAAATTTCTAAGCTCTCTTAAAATAGAAAAATATTCTTGATGATCAACCTCTAATTCACCACAAGCAGTAGGAAAAAGACATTCTTTAGTTTTACACATTCCGCGTGAACTTTGAGCTGAACAAGAAGGCTGACGAAAATTAGCAGTAGGTCCTCCGACATCATGAATATAACCTTTGAAATCATCTAGCTGTATTATTTTTTTAGCTTCTTGCAGCAAAGATTCTTTACTTCGAGCAGTAACCATTTTACCCTGATGAAAAGAAATAGCACAAAAAGCACAAGCTCCAAAACAACCGCGAGAGCTCACTAAACTAAATTTAACTTCCTTAATTGCAGGTACTCCACCATCTTTTTCATAAACTGGATGGTAATCTCTTTGATAAGGTAGAGAATAAACATGATCTAATTCTGCTTGAGCTAAGGGTTCAGCTGGTGGATTTTGAACTAAATAACGATTTCCATGCTGCTGAACTAATTGTTGGCCCCGAACTGGATCTTGTTCTAAATATTCTATTTTATGAGCATAAGCATATTGTTTTTTGCTTTTTTTAACTTCTGTCAAAGATGGTAAAAGCTGATAATCATAAAGTGATTCTAACTCATCTGCTATAAAAGCTGTTCCTGGGAGATAATTAATATATTTAATATCTAAACCAGCTTCTAAATTTTCAGCAATTTTTAAAATTTGTTTTTCTCCCATTCCATAGACCAAAAGATCAGCTCTACTATCAAAAAGAACTGAACGACGAACACTATTGTCCCAGTAATCATAGTAAGCAAAGCGGCGTAAACTCGCTTCAATACCACCAATAATAATTGGGATATCTCCATAAGCTTCTCGCAAACGATTACTATAAACTATAGTTGCTCGATCAGGACGATGGCCACTTTCTCCACCTGGAGAATAATTATCATAACTACGTCTATTTTTAGTAACTGAAAAGTGATTAACCATTGAATCCATATTACCTGCTGAAACTAAAAACCCATATCTTGGTTTACCTAATTTTTTAAAATCTCGAGTTGATTTCCAATTTGGTTGAGCAATAATTCCCACTTTAAAACCAGCATCTTCTAGTACGCGAGCAATAATAGCTGTGCCAAAAGATGGATGATCAAGATAAGCATCACCACTTACTATTATAAAATCTAGCTTTTTCCAGCCTCTTTTAGCCATATCTGCCTTAGAAATCACCATAAATTGATCTCTAGGGTTTTCTAATTCTGCTTGAACATTTTTCTTAAAATTATTATTTTTATTTTTCATCTAAGTTATCAATAACTCCTTTATTATTCTAGACCCTTTAAACTGACCATTCTACTAAGTATTATAGCAGAAAAAAAGCTTAATTTCGAATTTAAAAACAAATTAAGGCTTTAAAAAAATTTTGGATTAAGAAACCCCTGTTTATCTTGACTTTTTTAGCCAGATATTTACAGGGGTTTAAAACTAATTATTTTCTTAAATAATCTACTCTCTAGTCTAAGAAGCTAAATTAGCAAAAAGAAAAATACTTATCATATAAATTAGATAAAAAGCTATAGCTGCAGTTGCAATTTTATTAAAAAGCTTAGCTTTAGTTTTTGAAGTAATTCCTGCTTCCATTTCGGCTGCAGTTGGCATTACTTCAGGTAAACCTTTTCTTTTAGCATCAAATTTGTTTAAAGCAATTGTTAAAACTAAGGTTAAAACAAAAGCAATGGTTAATAGAATAACTACTGAATCAATTCCCAAAGCATATAAGACTAAAGTAAAAAGGGTTGAAAAAGCAGCTGTTAAGGCATATGGAATTTGGGAAGTAACATGGTCAATATGATCAGAACCTGCAAAAATTGAAGACATTACAGTTGTATCTGAAATTGGTGATACATGATCACCAAAAATCGCCCCTCCAAATAAAATACCCATCAAAACAGGTACAATACTAAAACCTACTAATTCGTAACCTGTTGAAACAGCAATTGGAGTTAAAATAGCCATTGTTCCCCAAGAAGTTCCAGTAGTAAATGAAATAAACATTGCTGCTAAAAAGATGATTATTGGTAAAGCTCTACCTGGTAAACCAATATTCATTAAAATATTAACAACATATTCTGCAGTTCCAACTTGGTCAGTTGCATGTCCAATTGTCCAAGCTAAAATAATTATAGCTGCTGCAATCACCATTGTCTTAAAACCATCAATTACTGCATCACTAGCAGCACTTAAAGACATTGTTCTATAAAACAAAGAACCAATGAGAGCAAAAAATACAAAAGCAAAAGAACCATAAAGTAAAGAAAGAGCTATATCAGTTTCCTGAAAAGCTTGAGCAATACTAACCCCACTCTGATAGCCTTCTCCTAACCACCACATAGAAAATACACTAACAACTAAAAGGGAAATGATTGGAAGAAAGAAATTAATCAATTTTGGGTTTTTTTGACTCTGTTCTCCTACATCAGTATTGATATCTGATAAAGCTTCTGCTCCATCTTTCATTAATTTACCTTCTTTACGTGAGCGCCATTCTGCATCTAACATTGGCCCATAATACCTTTGAGTAATTGCTATAAAGCCAACCATAAAAAAGGCCAAAAGACAATAAAAATTCCAAGGAATAGAACGCAAAAACACAGCATAAGGAGTAACTCCTATTTGCTGAGCAGTAATTCCAGCAGCAGTAAATCCAGCTGCGATCATTGAAACTTGATAACCAATCCAATTAGAAACAGGCCCAAAAGTTGTTACAGGTGCTGTTGTAGAATCCAAAATATAAGAATGCGCTTCTCTTGAAGTCTTATTTTTCATACTGACATCACGAGTTGCATTACCAGTTACAATCGTACTAGTATAAGAATCAATAAAAATAAACATTCCAATCATCCAGGTTAAAATTTGGGAATCTCGAGAAGTTTTAACTGTATTACCCATCCATTTTTCTAAAGCTAAAACACTGCCTGACTTATAAATTAAAGCAGCTCCAGCTCCCATTAACATAATTAAAATTAAAAATTTGGCATTCCAAGGATCATTAACAGTACCCACAATCCAGCGTAAAGATAATGAAGTCGCTGTGATTGGATTCCAGTTGCTAATAATTAAAGCAGCTGACCAAACTCCAGCAAATAAAGAAATTAATACCTCCCGCGTATACATTGCTAATAAAATAGCTAATAAAGGCGGAATAATTGACAAAAAACCAACAGTTTCTCCACTAATAATAATTACCTCCTTTTTTTATTTTATTATTACTTAAAAATAAAAATTCATGATTTAATTCTATCTAATTTTCAGCTATTTGTAAAGGATTTAGAAGTATTCAAAATTAAACAAAAAAACCCTCCTACTTGAAAATAGGAGGGAATTACTTAAAATCAAAATCTTATTTTTATTTTAAATAAGTTTTTATTCAGCCATTATTCTACCTTCAACTTCTGGTGCAACAGGAGAGTTTGCATCCATATATTCAATTAAAATTTCTTCTAAACCACCAGCTTCACTTAAAATTGGTGCTTCAGCAAACATCTCATAGCCATCTCCACCAGCTTTCATAAAATCATTAGTGGCAACAGTATAGATCTTATTTGGATCTAATTTTTCTCCAGCTACCCAAACTTTTTTAATTCTATTTCCTGGTTCAGCATCTCCGTCAAAACTAAATTTAACTCCAGAAACCTGAGGGAAAAGACCTTCAGTTGCAGGGTATTCAGAAATTCCATGCTCTAAAGCAGCTTTCAGATCAGCACCACTAACTTTTGTTAACATAGCAGTATTACCAAAAGGTAATACAGTGATAACATCACCTTGTGTTACTTCTCCTTTAGCTATAGAAGCACGAATTCCACCACCATTAGTTAAAGCTACATCAGCTTCAAATTTGTGTCTTAAAGCATCAGCTATTAAATTACCAAGATTGGTTTCACCTGTTCTAACATTTCCTCTTGCTCCATTTAGTTCAACTGCTGTTTCACCAACTACCTGAGAAGTAATAACTTCATTAGCCCTATTAATTCGATCAACAACTGTTGAAATTATATAATCTTCTTCAACATCTTTAGTTGCTTCTCTTGGAATTAAATTAGCTTTTAAATCAGTAATTTCACCATCAGCAAAACTTAAATCTACATAACCTAAATATTTAGAATATTCACCTGCCATAACTATCATAGTATCATTTACCATCAGACCACTTTCAACTACATTATGACTGTGTCCATCAATAATTAAATCAATCCCATCTACATTTTCAGCAACCATTTTACTGGTATAATCACTACCTTCACTGATTCCTAAATGAGATAAAGCAATTACAACATCAACTTTATCTTTTAATTGATCAACTGATTTTTGAGCTATTTTAACTGGATCTGCAAATTTTAAACCTTCAACATTTTTTGGATGAGTTTTATAAGCAGTTTCGGGTGTTGCTAAACCAAAAATACCTACTTTAAAACCATCATATTCTTTTATTATATAATCTTTAGTATAAGGAATTTCTTTGCCATCTTCTCTAACTAAATTAGCAGCTAAAAAAGGAAAATTACTCATTTCAGCTAATTCATTTAATCTAGCTTGACCAAAATTAAAATCATGATTTCCTAAAACTAAAGCATCTAGTTTCATTAAATCTAAAATATGACTAATCGATTCACCTTGATTAATATTAGCAATAGTTTGACCATGGAAAGTATCTCCAGCATCTAAAAACATTACATTTTCTTTTTCTCTCCTAGCTTCTTTAATTAAAGTAGCCATTTTGGCATATCCCATACTGCCTGCATAATCATCTTCTTCAACTCGAGAATGAACATCATTTACATGATAAATCCTTAATTCAGCTTCTTTGGCTAAAATAGTAAAAGATAAAACCATAACTAAAATTAAAGTTAATAAAGTAATTGATAATTTTTTGAACTTCACAAATTCCACCTCCGTAGTTTTTTGAAAAGTGTTTCTTTTCTCTCTAAGTATATAATTTGTTATAACTTTGAATTCTCCTGCCTCAAAAAAGAAATTTTTTCTATTATAGGTAATTGTAATTTGTTTAACTGCAGCTGGAATTCTATCTATAAAACTGAAAGTTTTGATTATTTGAAAAAGTAAGAAATATAGTGTATACTATGTATTGGGTTTTAAGATTTTGTTTACTTTAATTAATTAAAGTAAACTAATTAATTTATTAAAGGGAGGAAAAATATGTTAACAAATGACAAAGACTTAAGATTAACAGATCGATTATTGAATCGGATTGAAAGAACGGGTAACAAATTACCACATCCTGTTATTTTATTCTTTATTTTTTCAGTCTGTGTTCTTTTTCTATCTTGGTTTGTAAGTCTCTTCGAAGTAGCTGTTAACCACCCAGGTACTGGAGAAACAATTAGAGCAGTTAACTTATTATCCAAATCAGGAATTAGAAGAATTTTTACTGAAGCTGTTGGTAATTTTACTGGTTTTGCACCTTTAGGTGTAGTTCTAGTAGCAATGCTCGGTGTTGGTGTTGCCGAAAAATCAGGTTTAATCTCAGCTGTACTAAAAAAGACCGTTTTAAGTGCACCAGATAGATATATTACAGCTGTTGTGATCTTTGCTGGTATTATGTCAAACATAGCTTCTGATGCTGGATATGTAGTTTTAGTACCTTTAGGTGCAGTTATTTTTGCAGCCAAAGGTCGACATCCTCTAGTTGGTTTAGCAGCTGCTTTTGCTGGTGTCTCCGGTGGTTTTAGTGCTAACTTATTAATCTCGACTGTAGATCCTTTACTAGCTGGTCTTTCACAGGAGGCAGCACAATTAATAGATCCAGCTTATACTATCCCTCCAACTGTTAATTATTACTTTATGGTTGCATCTACTTTTCTAGTGACAATAATAGGTACTTGGGTAACTGAAAAAATTGTAGCACCTCGTTTTGGTGAATATGAAGGTGACCATGAAGAAACATTAGAAGAAATTACAAGTGAAGAAAATAATGGAATTAAATCTGCTTTGATTTGGCTTGGACTTCTATTAGCAGTTATTTTATTTCTAACTGTTCCTCAAAATGGAATTTTAAGAAATGATCAAGGTAATTTAATTATGGGAGGCAGCCCTTTTGTCGGAGGTATAGTACCTCTAATTACTCTTTTCTTCTTTGTCCCTGGTTTAGCTTATGGTAAAAAAACAGGCTCAATTGAAAATAGTAATGATATAGCAAAATTCCTCAATGAAACTATGGCAGGTATGGGAGGCTATATTACTCTTGCTTTTGCAGCTGGTCAGTTTGTAGCTTATTTTAAGTGGTCTAAATTAGGTACAATTCTAGCTATCGGAGGAGCAGAGTTTCTGCAGTCAATTAATTTTACTGGCTTACCCTTAATTATCTCATTTATTATAGTAGCTGGTTTTATTAATCTCTTTATTGGCAGTGCTTCAGCTAAATGGGCAATTATGGCCCCAGTTTTTGTGCCGATGTTAATGCAGCTGGGCTATTCACCAGAATTTACACAAATGGCTTATAGAATTGGAGATTCAACTACTAATATAATCACTCCCTTAATGTCTTATTTTGCAATAATTATAGCTTTTGCCAAAAAATATGACGATGATATTGGGATTGGTACTTTAATCTCAACAATGGTTCCTTATTCAATAGCCTTTATGATTGGTTGGACTCTTTTATTAATTGTCTGGTTTATTTTCAATCTACCAATTGGTCCAGGTGGAACTATCTTCTATTAAACAAAAATAATTTTTAATATAGAGTAGGACCAGCCTTTCGGCTGGGACCCCTCATCAAACTGCACGTACGGTTCTCCCGTATACAGCTTTCCGTCAGTCGTTGCCCCATCTCAAGGAATAAGTCTTCGTCACTGTGTTACCACAGCTGTATATTTTAGTCCTTTAGGACAATCTAGTAAGTAATGAAACGAGTCCCTTCTTCCTGAAAAAGGAATTGGGGATTCTTTTGTTTTGATTCATAACTGCTTTCTTTTTCTCCATATATGACCTTAACCGCATTCGTATCCATTTATCTAAACGCCAGAAAAGTTTCTTCACATTTCCATGGCCGAAATAATTAGCCCAACCATATATTTTAGGATTTAATCTTTTTATAATTGAATCCACTTTCCAGGGCTGATTTCTCTTAGTAACTTTTCTAACTTTATCTTTGAATTTTTCTAGTGATTTCTTTCTCGGTCTTTTGTATCTCCAGGCTATGAATTCAAATCCTAAAAATACAAAACCCTCACCAAAGTTAGTTATTACTGTCTTTTCTGGATGCAGTTCTAATTTGAGTTTTTCTGTGATAATTTCTTTAACTACCTCATAAGCTCTTTTAGCTTTCCTTTTTGATTTTGTCATTACAACAAAATCATCAGCAAATCGCACCAGCTTGTACCCTCTTTCTACCATTATTTTATCGAACTCATGCAGAAAGATGTTTGCCAAAAGTGGCGATATTACACCACCCTGAGGGGTTCCTTTCTCTTTGGGTATATATTCTCCATCCTTCATGACTCCCATGGTCAGCCACGATTTTATTATTTCAATTACCCAGCCATCTGTTACTTTTTGTCTGATGAATTCTATTAAAAGCTCATGATTTATATTATCGAAAAACCCTTTAATATCTGCATCTAATACCCATTTGTATCCCTGTTCTTTGTATTCTTCTATTTTGTTTATTGCATCAATCTGCGATTTACCTTTTCTAAATCCCAAAGAACAGTCACAGAATTCTTTTTCATATATCGGCTCCAGTATTCCTCTCACTGCAGCCTGAGCTATTCTGTCTTTAACTGTGGGTATTCCAAGTGGTCGCTGTCTTCCATCACTTTTTGGGATAAATACTCTCAGTGCTGGTTTGGGTTGATACCTATCCTCTAGAAATTCTCTGTATAGTTCTCTCATATGAACTGCATAGTTTTCTTTGAATTCTACTGTATCTATTCTATCAACACCTGCACTACCACCTTTATCTAAGACATGTTTTGCGGCTGCTTTCATATTTCTAATCTTTGTTACTTTATCTTTAAGAGTGTAGTACGTTTTCTCAGTTATCTCTTTCACCAGTCCTTACTTCACGACTTACCAGTCTCTAACTCTACAGTCCAGTTAAACAGACCCTATCTTCATAATATTATCAGCCACGTTTTAGGTTCTCACCAATCGCCCCCTCTGACATATTACTACTGAGGTTATGGTGTTTCTGACCTACCACCTTTAGAATTAGATTTCTCCCTTCAGTTACAAGCCTGACCCACTGCTTTAAGCAGTGTTTAAACCATTAAAATCTATTTACCACTCCTGTATTATCTTCAACTTCGACTGCGCTGGTTGTCCTTTGCTAAACTGGCTTTATCCTCCTGCAGGTCGCCCTGCTATCTAAGGACCAGTTATCCTTGCTACTATTGACGCCATCTGAACTCTGTATCTGCTTTATCTTAGTTTTCCCGTTCAGGTTATGCCTCGACTTACTAAAACTAGTTTCAGTTTTTAGACAAATACAGAACTCCTCCGGTCAATTATTCTATCTTACTGTCATTCCAACCCTAATCACACCCGTAAATCCAGCCTAGATTGCATGGTTTTTATGCCGGCATTGAGCTTCTCCGTTACTTAGGCGAATCGCCATCTACAGATGCCACCTCTGGTTCACATTATGTTTTGGACTAACAGCACGTCTCAGACTCTTCAGATTCCACCTCGCGGTGAACACCCTGTCACTGTTGACTTCTACATGATACATGCCACAACATAGGAAGGACTTTCACCTACTATCAGAATAATTTACGGAGCACACTAAGTAAAAAAAGACGACCTTTTAAAAGGTCGTCTTTTTATCTATTATAAATTTTTAATTTATAAATCAAAAGAAAATTATTTAATACTTAACTCTTTTACCAGTAATAATAAAGATAGTCTCCTCACCAATATTAGTTGCATGATCTCCTACTCTTTCTAGAGATTTTGCTAAATTGATGTGTTGAACTATCCTTTTAATTTCTTTCCTATCCTCTTTTTGACTAATCATTTTAATTGCTTTTTGATAAATATCTCCATAAAGATTATCAGCTTTTTCGTCCATCCGACAGGCTGCTTCTGCTAAATCAGCATTCTTGGTAGAAAATGATTCTAAAACTACATCTAACATTTCTCTAACAATATCAGCTAGTTCAGGAATCATTACTAAAGGCTTCATACCACCTTCGTGCTTTAGTTCTAATAAAATTTCTGCAATATTAGTTGCCTGATCCCCTATTCTTTCTAAATCAGTAGCAATTTTGATCACTGAAATACTAAACCAGGCATCAGATGTTAAATTTTTTTCCAGAGTTAACAAACGTGCAACTTCTTCTTCAATAGTGATTAAATAATTATCTAAAACATCATCTTGCTCAATTATTTTATGTGCTTGATCATAGTTTAAATCAGCTATTGCCCTCATAACTTTCTGCAGCATTTCCTCTGCTACTTCACTCATATCACTAAGATCACCAAGAAGCTGTTCACGCTTTTTCTCATACACCTGTTCCATAGGACTCACTCTCCTCTTTTAAATTTAATAATTTAAGTTTAGCTAGTTATTAGACTCTAATTAATTATTCTTGACAAAAAACAAAAATCCTTTGTTTTTTTAAAATTAAATTTAGCTCAAAACTTCCTTAGCTGTCTCTTCAATATGTTTTACTGCATATCTAATATCTTCTAAACTTAAATCTAAATGAGTAACTGCCCTTAGTTTTCCTTCCATTCTGCTAACTCTAATTCCTTTTTTAAGTAATTCATCTGCAAATAAATCAGCTTTATTATCTTGGACAGAAAAAAGTACTATATTTGTTTCAACAGTAGTTGGATCAATTTCTAAACCTTTTTGATCAGCAATGGTCTCTGCCAGCATTTTAGCATGTTTATGATCTTCTTCTAAGCGACTCACATTATGTTCTAAAGCAAAAATCCCTCCAGCAGCAATAATACCAGCCTGCCTCATTGCTCCTCCCAATCTCTGTTTCCAAAAACGTGCTTTTTCTATAAATTCTGTAGAACCAGCTAAAACTGAGCCAACTGGAGCTCCTAATCCCTTACTTAAGTCAAACCAAATAGAATCAAAATATTGTCCATATTCAGCGGGATTAACCTCAGCTGCAACTGCAGCATTTAACATCCGAGCACCATCCATATGCATTTTTAATTTATGCTCAACAGCTACTTCTGCTATTTCTTTGATTCTAGCTAGAGGCCAAATACGCCCACCACCTAAATTAGTTGTCTGCTCGATAGAAATAACTTTTGTTTGAGGACTATGATAATCATTATCGCGAATAGCATTTTCTACTTGCTCAGCCGTGAAAATTCCACCATCTCCTGCAAGCGGTCTAATAGAAGCACCTGAGATTACCGCCAGAGCAGCACTCTCATAATGAATGGGATGAGCAGTTTGATCCATAATAATCTCATCCCCCTGCTTTGTCTGTACTGCAAAAGAAATCTGATTAGCCATTAAACCTGAGGGTAAATAAATTGCTTCATCTTGTCCCATCATTTCTGCTGCCATCCGACAGAGTCGATTAACACTAGGGTCTTCACCAAGTTGTTCATCACCAACTTCTGCTTCAGCCATAAACCTTCTCATATCAGCAGAAGGTCTTGTACTTGTGTCACTAACTAAATCAACCTTGATTTTCATTCTTAATCCCCCTCCTTAAATAGTTAAATCTCTTCTTTATAATTTAAATTATACCATAAATTTAAATTAATTAATAATTTAATCTAATTGTCTAGGATCAAGAGCATCTCTTAAAGCATCTCCTAAAAGATTAAAACTTAAAACTGTAATAATAATAGCTAAGCCGGGGAAAATAGACATCCAAGGAGCTTTGGTTAAATATTCTTGACCTCTATTTAACATTGTTCCCCAAGCAGCTGTTGGTGGTTGAATTCCTAGACCTAAGAAACTCAAACCAGCTACAACTAAAATAGAAATTCCAATTCGGAGAGTTGCTAAAACTATCAAAGATGAAATAGAATTTGGTAAAATATGTTTATATAAAATTCTTAAATCACTTGCACCTAAAGCTTTGGCTGCTGTTACATATTCTTTTTCCTTAATCTGTAAAACTATAGAACGAGTTAAACGGGAAAAATTAATTAAACCAGTCACTCCAACTGCAATTATAATATTAAAAATACCTTTACCCAAAGCAGAAATAATTGCTAAGGCTAAAAGAATAAAAGGAATTGAATTCCAAATTTCAACTAGGCGCATAATAATCATATCTATTTTCCCACCATAATAGCCAGCTAGCAACCCAAGGCTAACACCTAAACTCGCATTCACTAAAACAGCAGCAAAACCAACTCCTAGAGCAACTCTGGCCCCATAGAGAACTCTTGAAAACATATCACGACCAAAATCATCTGTACCAAACCAGTGTTCTGCAGATGGAGCCGAATATGTCATATTACTATAATCAATTGCCGTCGGAGAATAAGGAGCAATAAACGGTGCCATAAAAGCAGTATAAAAAATCAGAGCTAAAATTATAAGTGCAATTTTTCCCCCATAACTTTTATTAAACTCTTTGACCATTTTTGCATATAAATCATTTTCGCTAAAATTAAATAAAAGCTCACTTTTAAATAGCAATAATAAAAGACTAAAAATCATAATTATTGAAAAAATTGTTGCTAACTGATACTCTAAATTTCCCCAAATTTTAGACTGTACAATCCAGTTTTGATAATTAATATATAATTGAATCATTAACAATATAAATAAAACTATTTTCTTTTTCAAATCCTAACACCTCATTCCACTGCTATTTATAGCTAATCCGAGGATTAATAAAGACATAAATAATATCTACTAATAAATTCACTAAAACATAAAGCATTGATAAAACTAAAATTGATCCAAAAACTAGTGGTTGATCTCTAAATTCAACCGCTTTAACTGCTAATCTACCAACTCCAGGCCAAGCAAAAACTGATTCAATTAAAACTGCTCCTCCAAACATCATTGCTAATTGATTACCAATATTAGTAATGATCGGAATTAAAGCATTACGAAAAGCATGTTTTAAAATAATTATTTTTTCTTTAACTCCTTTAGAGCGGGCAGTAACTAAATAATCTTCTTTCATAATATCAAGCATCGATGATCTAGTTAAACGACTAGTCGAAGCTATCATAACTGTACTTAAAGAAAAAGCAGGCAAAATTAAATGTCGAAAGCCCTCTACAGTCCAAAATCTACCACCATAACCAGAGGACGGTAGTATCTTAAAATAAACAGAAAATAAATATATAAAAATAATCCCTGTAAAAAAAGCAGGTACAGAAATACCAATTGTTGCAATAAACATACTAAATAAATCAAAAAGTGAATTCTTTTTAACAGCTGCTATTACTCCAGTTGGAATTGCTATTAAAACAGCAATAATCAGAGAAAATAAACCTAACTCAATTGTAGCTGTCAGCCGACTGCTGACAATATTCATTACCTTATCACCATAATAAATAGAATCAAGCTCACCTGTCAAAAAGTTTTTAAGCATTAGAAAATAACGAACATGAAATGGTTCATTAAAACCAAATTTTTCATTTAAAGCTTGAATTGCTGCTGGAGTTGCATTTGTTCCTAACATAATTGCTGCTGGATTACCTGGCACAAGCTGCATGATCCCAAACAAGATTAAAGAGACTCCAATTACAACTGGAATTAACCACAGTATTCTTTTTACTATATAAGCAAACAAATTGTTCACCTCTTTCTAAAAAGACTATGCAGATAGTTTTAGCTATCTGCATAGTAATTTAAAATAATTATCTTAAACTATAATTTTCTAATAAATTTATTAACTAACTTCCTAATTTAGATACCTAATTAATCTTTATAAACATTTGCTGTTGGAGTAACGATTGGAATTAATAGTGGATTTCCAGGCTCAAGTTCTCTTACATCATCTTGCATCACATAAATTTGAGTTGAATGAGCAAGCGGATGGAAAACTAAATCTTCAACTAAAACTTTTCTCAAAACCTTATTATAAAGTTCTGATCTTTTTTCTTGGTCTGATATTTCTCTGGCTTCTTTTAACCACTGATCAACTTCTTGGTCTTGATAAAAAGCTCTATTTAAAGAACCATCAGATTCAAAAAAGCGATAAAGCCAGTAATCTGGATCTGGATCAGAAACAAATCTTAAAAAGAACATGCCAATTTCGCCTCTACCCAGCATATCCCACATTGTTCCAAATTCCATTGAGTTTACTTCTGCTTTGAGTCCTGCCTGTCTTAAAGCAGTTACCATAGCTTCAGCAGTTTTAACCTGTTTTGGCCTACTATTTGAAACATAAATTTCAGCTACATAATCAGGCGCTATAACCCCAGCTTTTTTTAATTCTTTAAACTTTTCAGCTGCTGCTTGTGGATTGAAACCAACAGCATTTTCTTTTAAAAATTCTCTTTCTTCAGGCCACATTGTTGGTGGGAGCATAGAATAGGCTCTCTCACCTAAAATACCAAAAATTTGAGGGATGATCTGATCAAAAGGTACAGCTTGTAATACAGCTTCTCTAAATTTACGTTCTTCTGTTGGACCCATTTCAAAATTAAAACCTAAGAAATTAATACCGGCACCAGCAGCTGATTTAACCTGATAATCAGGGTTATCAGTAAATGAATCCAGCTGTCCTACATCAAGATTAACTCCAAAATCAATGCCTCCACTCCTTAGTTCCATTGCTTGAGTTGCAGACTCAGGTATTGATCTAATAATTAATCTTTTAATATTAGGCTCTTTATCCCAATAATCTGTATAAGCTGTTAAGACCATTTGATTGCCTGTTTCCCAACTCTCCAATTTAAAAGGGCCAGCCCCAATTGGATTTCTGCCTAATTTTTCTTCCCCAACCTTTTCTGCATATTCTTTGGGAACTATACCAAAAGTCATTCCTAAAATAAAAGGTGAATAAGGTTGTTCTAAAACAAATTCAATTTTATAATCATTAATTATATTTATTTCTTTAATTGATTTAATTTTTGCTCTTAAACCTGAACCATAAGCAGGATCTAAAATTCTTTGATAAGTATATTTTACATCTTCAGCTGTTAGTTCTTGCCCATTATGAAATAAAACACCTTCTCTTAATTCAAAGGTATAGCTAAGGCCGTCATTAGAAATTGTCCAGTCTTTAGCTATTCCCGGCACAATTTTATTTGCTTTTCCATAGTCAACTAAGCCGTCAAAAATTAAAGAGGCAACACGCTCATTAACGGAAATTGTCGTTTCACCTGGATCAAGATTGCTAACCTCATCTTCAATCCCCATCACAAACTCTTTAGTATCTTTTTGAGCCTGAACAGAGCCTAAAATTGAAAAAATAAATAAAGCAACTAATAATAAAACTACAAACTTATTTTTCATTATCCTTCCCCCTTCTAATCTGCTTAATTATCATCTTTGTTTCTAGCCTGATCAACAAAGTCAACAAAGTCTTTAAATAAATTCAACTGAGTCTGATCAGCAGCTGCCATCATTTCCGGATGCCACTGAACCCCAACTAAATAAGGATAATTAGGATCCTCTAAAGCTTCTACAAAACCATCAGGGGCAACTGCAGAAACTGTTAAACCTTTACCTACCTTATCAACTGCTTGATGATGATAAGAATTAACTGCAACTTGTTCGTCACTAAAAACCTGAGCTAAACGTGTATTAGCTTTAATTTCCAGCTCATGTGTCTTATAATCCTTAGGAACCATTAAAGCCATATGCGGAATTTTACTCTCTGAACTATTACCGCAAACATCAACTTTAAGTGTACCACCATAATTAATATTAATTAGCTGAAAACCTCTGCAAATACCTAAAATAGGTTTTTTCATTTCCATTGCTAACTTTAATATTTTTAATTCCCATTGATCACGCTCAGGCGAAATATTTCCTAAATTTTTTTGAGGATATGAATTATATAAAGCTGGATCAATATCACTACCTCCAGGCAAAATAACACCATCTGCCTCTTTTAAAAATTCTTTAATATACTGATCATCATTTTTTCGGGATTCTAAATAAGGCATTACTAGTGGTATGGCTCCAGCCATACTCAATGCTTCTGAATAATCTTGGGTGACTAATGAAAACTCTACTCCTTCTAAATCATACTTTTCACCCATTTGTTCGGTTGGAATCTTAAAAGATATTATTAAAATTTTTGGGTACATATTTTTCCTCCATCCAAATTATTTTTGAATATCCACTTCTTTGCTTTAGATGGACATTTATATAAATTATATCAATCCTTAGTGATGCTGTCAACTTTATTTAATTGATTAGTACTTAGTATTTATTTTCTCTAATCAGCTGCTTTTTTCCTGCATAAATAATAATTTTTAGAGAAAATATTAATTAAAAATTATTCTGAAACTTGAGGTACCCAAATTGAATAGCCTTCTTCTGCACTAGCTTTAACCTTAAAAACAGCTTCAGCCTCTTGATCTGTGCTAATTTTTTCTGCTAAATTACCAGTATAATCATAATAAGTTGTTTCCGCTTGACCTGTATTAATTTTTTTCTCTATTATTTCTCCATTTTCATGTTGAGTAATCATCATTACCAAACCAGAGTTAGGCTTTTCCGCTTTGCCTGCTCTAATATAAGAATAAGTATTTTCATCATTTGCTTCACTTTCATATGCTGGGCCATAAGCAAATTTTTTACGAGCTGAGATTAATTTATCCAGCTGAGCTTTCAGACCGTGAATATAATAATCTTTCCAAAAAACAGAGGGAATACCCTCTTTTCTCATTAAAATATAAGCATAAGCCTGCAGCTTACGCTTAATTATAGTCTCGGTTCCATACTCATTTTTGCCGTCACGCTCTGTATCATGATTTTCGACAAAAGTAACTGCCTTTTCTTTAAAATCTGCTTGATTAACTAAACCATGATCTCCTAACCAGCGCAAATCTAAACTACCCTGCATCAGCTGGACAAAACTTTCTCTTAAAGGAAAATCGAAAACATGCAATTTAGCTTGATCAACAGTTTTTAAATAATCAATTAATCTTTCTTCTTCATTCACCCAAGCTTCACCGATAAATAATAAATCTTTATCTGTACTATTATTAACTTCTTCAATAAAATCATGGATCATGGAATTATCTACATGTTTACTAGCATCAAAACGAAAACCATCAAAATCAAGTTCATTAACTAGCCATTTACCCCATTTAATTACATCATCTCTTATTACTTGATTTTCGTAATCAATATCAGCTCCCATTAAATAATCTTCTTCATAAGAATCATCCCATTCTTTACATTTAAATAAAAATTTACCTGCTCTTTTACTTCTTTCATCCCAATCTACTCCATCAAAAACCTGCCAATTTAATTTTAAATCACTATATTTATTTTTTCGACCAGGGAAATTAAAAACTGTCCAAACTTCTGCTTGACCATCTTCTTTGAGCTCTACATTTTCTTTCGCATCAGCTCCTAAACGGTGATTTAAAACTGCATCATAAATTACTTTTAAATTATTTTGATGTAATTTTTTAATTGCTCTCTCTAATTCTGCTTTAGTTCCATATTTAGTTCTTTTAGTACCTTTTTGCTCAAATTCACCTAAATCCCAAAGATCATAAGTTCCATAACCTACATCATCAGTTCCAGCAGCTCCTTTATTTGCAGGTGGTAACCAGAGTAAATCAAAACCACTATCAGCAATTTCAGCAGCTCTTTTAGCTAATAAATTCCACAAATTTTCTTCTGCTGGATAATCTTCAGCATATTGGCCAGTATTCATTTCCCAATAAAAAGCTTGTAAGATAATAGGATTTTCCAATTTGAAACCTCCTAAAATTAAAAAAATTGAATTATCTAAAAATTAAAGTTATAAATTAAAACCCCGCCCAAAACTGGACGGGGTAAGTTGTTTTAGTTTATACAGTTTTACACTCTATAACTTTACAACGTTTTCAGCTTGTGGACCGCGGTCGCCTTCAACGATTTCGAATTCTACTTCTTGCTCGTCTTCAAGTGTTTTGAAACCTTCGTCCTCAATAGCTGAGAAATGTACAAATACATCGTCGCCATCTTCTCTTTCAATAAAGCCATAACCTTTTTTCGCATCAAACCATTTTACTGTACCTGTGTAAATCATTAATTCATTCCCCCTAGGAATAATTCTATATTTGGGGTTCGTTCATTTCAAACTTCACCCATTGCATATAATTATACCATAAGCAAAAATCCATTTCAAGGGACGAAAAGACTAAAATTTTCAATATTTAGTCTATATTTTTATGGAATTTAAACTGATCTCGACCAGATCCTTTAGCAATATAGAGAGCATTATCTGCTTTTTTAATTAAACTTTCTGCTGAATCATTACCTGATTTATTAATAGCTATCCCCATTGACACTGTAACTCCCAACTTTTTATCTTCAAAACAAACTTCTAGATTTCTTATTTTTTCCATTAAACGCTTAATTACTTGTAATAAAATTTCTTGTTCAATTATTGAAAAATAAATAACAAATTCCTCTCCTCCATAACGAGCAACAATATCTTTTTGGCGAACAGCAGATTTTAAAAGTTCTGATAATTTTTTTAAAACTTGATCTCCAGCTTGATGACCATATAAATCATTAAAATCTTTAAAATTATCGATATCCAAAATTGCTACTGAGTATTTTTCTCCATCTTTTTTTGCTAGTTCTTGGTCAAAATAAGAATGATTATACAACTTAGTCAAGCCATCTGTTACAGAAAGTTTTTTTACTTTTTGATGGTTTAAAGCATTTCTAATACTCACTCTAATTTGGTTTGCTAAAGTTCGAATAAATTTCCTTTGATTTCCATTGAATAATTGTTTATATTTTGACTGAATAGCATAGAGTACCCCTTGATAATCACCTAAATTAATTGGAATTGCAATTAAAGTTTTAATTTCTTCAATAAATTCCACCTCATTATTGATAACTATTTGATCAGCCTCAGCAATTTCTTGATAATGACCTTTTAAATAATAATAAAGTTCACTCTCTTTTTCAATATTAATACTCTGAATAGTTTTTAATTTAAAAGCTTCTTTTTTAAAAATAATGGCAGCTGACATTCCCATCGTAGCCACTATAATATCTAAAATTCGATCATAAAGTAAATCTAATTCCAGGGTTGAATACAAAAAATCAGAAGTTTGTTCTAAAGTTGAAAGACTGGCTACATTTCTTTCTAAATTTTCATATAAAATAGATTTTTTAAGATAATTAGGAATTTGTTCAATAAAAAAATGACTTTTTTTAATATCATATAAATCAAGTTCATTACTCAAAATAATCATTAAGGCTTCTATTTCTTGGTTAAGAGGGATTAAAAAAGCTTTTTTAAAACTTAAAACTTCTTTTTTAATTGTAATTTCCTCTGGTTTATTTTCCCAAAAAGAATGAAAAACATCATAAGCCTCAGCTGATAAATTTTCTTCTAAATAAATTCTAGTTAATGCTTCTTCTTTGATAATAATTCCACCACTATAATTATTATTTTCAAAAATTAGATTAAATAAATTAGCAGCTGTTTTTTCAACTTTAGTATTTCCAGTCAATTTATTTGCTTTTGTCATTTTTTTATTAATTGTTTCTAATTCAGAAACAACTTTTTTAGATAAATGAAATAAATTTTCAGTTTTGACCTGCGGCTTTTCTGTATTAAATTTAATTTTTTTATGTATTATTTCTTCTTTTTCACTTAAATACAGTACTGTATTTGTCATATTTAGAAACTGAATTTTTTGATCAACAACTCCATATTCACCATTTGTACTAAAGCCTACTTTAGGAGCAGGAATAGCTTTTATTTCTTCACTTAAATTAGAATTGATTGATTTTAAATAATTACTCCTACCAGAACAACTATAAATAAAAGCAATCTCAGGATGAAAATTAAGTTCTTCTCTTAATCTAACTGAATCCTTTAAAATTTTATTTAAGCTTCCATAAGCAATTTTAACCTTAGTCCCTTCTTCTAATTCACCCGAGAATTTAATTCCCTTGCCCACTGAATCTACAGCTGCACGAGCATTTTTAAACCCTTTATTGAAAACAAGGGGAAATTTACTAGTAGCTGCAGATGGCACTTGTTCAAATATATCTTCACCTAAAAATTCAGCATAAACTTCAAAAATATTCCGACCATCAAGCTCATAAACTATTTGATCTTCTGCTTGAGTAATTTCCATTTCCCGGCTAATACTCTCCCATCCCAAATTATAGTTCCAATGAGCTTTTAGCTGACTTCCATTTAAAATTAAAGCTAAACTACCTTTTTTAATTATTCCATCTCGATCAAAAAGATAACCCTGCTCGTTTGCTTGACCCCAAGCCGCTTGTCCTCCTGCTATCAAAATATCAGTTTGTTTTTGATTAAGTGTTTCTACAAGTTGATCACCATTGTTATATTTATCATCAGAATAAATAATAATTGCTTTAGTATCAGTTTCAATGGACTTCATTATTTTATTTGCATTTTGCTTACTTTTAGCATCTGTTTTTAACAATTTAAAGCTACTTTTTTCAAAGCAGAGAGCAGCAGCAGCTATTTCTTTTAGTTTAACTTGATTTTCATAAATAACTTCTTCTGCACTAATTCCGACTAAGGTAGAGAGCGGCAAATATCGATTAAAAGCAGATATTATTCTCTGATTTAAAATTTCAGATTTAGTAGAAAAAACCTGGACTAACTGAACTGGAGAATCTTTAAGTCTTTTAAAAAAATCAATTAACTCTTCTACGCTCTGGCATTTTTCTTTTTCTAACTGCATTTACACACCCTCCGCTAAAATACTCAAAAAAATAATAACTTCTTATATAATAACTTCTTCTAGCTTTAAAACTTATCTCCTGCAAATAATAGAAAAAGGACCATCTTAATGATAGCCCTTTTTTTAATAATATGTTATTTTTAAATCAATATTTAACTGATTTTTTAAAAAAATAGATTTTAGCTGAGCAGCTGAAATTCAAAATAATTATTGTCCATTTTTAAAAGTTTGACGATCTTTAAATTCTTCTTTTTTCCCCTTATTCCAATCAGAAAGTGGAGATAAATAACCTACAACTCGAGAATAAATTTCACATTTTTGTTTTTTTGCCATTTTAAATACCCCTTTATTAAAAAAGTTACTGTCTTCTTTTCGCCATTGAAAATAGACAGCTGCTGGCATCACTGACAGCTTTTTAAGTTTAAGCTCTAATTTGAACATCATTTAAGTATTTTTCTGCTTCTAGTCTAAATTTACTCAATTCTGAAGGAGCAAAAGTTCTACTTTGGCTCAGTTCAGCTGCTAAAGTATTTAGCGGTCTAAAATTCTGAATAAAATATTTATCTGCTCCTTTAATCTGGGCAGCTATTTTTGCTATTTCTGAAATATTATGAAGCTGTGGAACTACAGTTGTTCTAAATTCATACTTGAGATCTGAATTGATAATCATTGCCACAGATTTTTTAATTTCTGAGACAAGTTCTGCTGGAGCCACCTGCTCATAATTATTCCAACTGAATTTAATATCAACTGCCAAATAATCAATTAAATCTGCCTTGATTAATGCTTTTAATTTAAGAAAATTACTGCCATTAGTATCTAATTTAATTAATAAATTAGATTCTTCTTTTATTTTTAGCATAAATTCTTTTAAATTGGGCTGCAGCAGTGGTTCTCCACCGGTGATTGTTATTCCATCAAGCAGCTTTTCCCGCTGCTTGAGAAAGCGGAAAAAATAATCTTGCGGCATTAATTCCTCCCCTGCAGGAGTCTCAACTGGTATCAGCTGCTTGTTGTGACAGTAGGGACAATAAAAATTACATCCCTGGCAAAAAACAACTGCCGAAATTTGATCGGGAAAATCGATGACTGAAGTTTTCTGTAATCCTGCCAACTTCATTTAATTCACATCACTTTCAGTTTTAAGATTTTCTTCATTACTTTCTGCAGCTGCAGCCTCTGCCTCACATTTAGGACAGTACTCGTGCTCTCCTGCTAAATAACCATGAACAGGACAGATACTGAAAGATGGAGTTAAAGTATAGTAAGGAAGCTTAAAGTTTTCCGCAATTCTTTTAACCAGTTTTTTGGTAGCTGTAATAGAGTCTATTTTTTCTCCTAAAAATCCGTGGAAAACTGTACCCCCAGAATAAAGTGACTGTAGTTCATCCTGCAGTTCTAAAGCTGTAAAAATATCATCTGTTAAGCCTACTGGCAGCTGGGTCGAATTGGTGTAATAAGGATCTGCAGCTTCTTTTACTACCCGCTCTTGATTGGCAGCAATTATTTGATTCCCAAATTTTTCTCTATCTAGACGAGCAAAGCGATAAGCTGTACTCTCAGCCGGAGTTGCCTCCAGATTATATAAATTATCTGTTTCTTTTTGATACTGCTGCAGCCGCTCTCTCATTTTGTTCATTACTGCTTCAGCAAACTGCTGTCCCTTGGGAGTCGAAATATCTTGCCCCATAAAATTGAGCAGAGCCTCATTCATTCCATTTATTCCAATTGTATTAAAGTGATTTTTCCAGTACTGCTCAAAGCGTTTTTTAATATCTCTCAAATAAAATTTCGCATAGGGATATAATCCCTGTTCCGTTAATGTTTCTAACACTCTGCGTTTAACTTCTAAGCTTTCTTTGGCCTGATCCATCAGATAATATACTCTCTCCACAAATTCTTCTTTAGTCTCTACCTGATAACCGATCCGGGGCAGATTTAGAGTAATTACACCCAAGCTGCCTGTTAGAGGATTAGCTCCAAATAAGCCGCCACCTCTTTTGCGGAGTTCTTTGTTATCCAGTCTCAACCTGCAGCATTGATGAGTTATTATTCCATTGGGCAGCTCATAAAGATGGCGGCTGGTATCTACAGTAAAATTATATACTGTATCTGTTTTGGTACCTATTTGTCTTAGATTTTTAATTTTAACTAAATCAAAATTACTATTATCTAATTTGAAGGTATTATAATCATCTGTGAATTTTAGTTCATAACTTGTAAAAATTTCTTTGTCAGATCTATCTTGCTTAAAATATCTGGTGTTTTTATTGTTTTCTCTATATTTTAATCTTTTTCCAATAGTATTAGCAAGAGTAATTAAATCTTCAGCAAGCTTTTTATTAGTTGTGTGGAAAAGAATATTATTATTCTTATGACCATCTGTTTCATAAAGCCCATCAACAATTCCTGTTCTAAACTTTACTGAGCTATTCCAGACAAAATTATTTAATCTTTTTGTAGTCGCTTTTTTACCTCTAATGTAGTCTGTGACAAATCCAACAGCCTGTTTTCCATAAACATTAATTTTATAAATGCTGTCTGCATCAATTTTTTCAATCTTAACCTTACAGGCTATTTCATTGAAATAATTTTTTATTTCATTAACAATATCTTTTCTATTGCTATTTATGGCAAAACAAATTTCCCCTTGACTATGATAATTTATCCACCCTTTTCCAAGATAATAACCCAAAATCTTACCAGATTTATAGTTTCCTATAAAACTTTGACTATAAGCTTTTTTTGATAACAAAAATTCATCTCCAACTAAGAGATCCTGACTTTCAACTTCTTTAAACTCACCATTTCTTACAACTGCACATTTGTGTTCATATGAAAAACTTTGTTTATATCCATTTTCCAATTCTATATTTATATAAGTAGAATAGTTTTGATAAGGTACTTCAAACATATCAATAATATCAACAAATTTTCCATCCATTAACATTTTATAATCTGGTTTTTTGTTTTTTGGTGCTTCAATCCAATTATTGACAAGCTCTCTTATTTCATTCTTTGCGATATTACCGTGTTGATTTTTATAAATAACTTCCTGAGCACCAAGTATTGCCATACTCCTTGCATCTTCAGGATCCATATCGGAATTGATAAAATTGGAAAAATATGGTATCCCAAATTTAGCTGTCATCTCCCAGACAGGATCCAGCTTTTCATTTTCCCACTCAAAATCTTCAGTTATATTATAAGTAGGGATTGGAAATGAAAACATTCTCCCTTTAGCATCACCTTCCATCATTAGCTCAGCAAAGGCACGGTTTAACATTTCCATTTCTGGCTGAAATTCTCCATAGCACCTTTTTTGATACTGACCGCCAATTATAACAGGTTTATTTTTAAGATAGCTTGGCACTTTAAGATCCATCGTTATATTTGTAAAAGGACTCTGAAATCCAACTCTTGTGGGAACATTCATATTAAATAAAAACTCCTGCATAGCCTGCTTAACTTCTTTATAATTAAGCCCATCATAGGCTATAAATGGAGCCAGATAGGTATCAAAATTGGAGAAGGCCTGAGCACCTGAACTCTCTCCCTGTAATGTATACAAAAAGTTTACAATTTGTCCCAGGGCTGTTTTTAAGTGTTTAGGGGCTCTACTTTCAATTTTAGTTTGAACTCCTCTAAACCCAGTTCGCAAAAGATCCTCTAAGTCCCAACCACAACAATAAACACTTAAATTACTCAAATCATGAATATGTAAATCACCACTATTATGTAATTCTGCCGCTTTTTGGGGGTAAATTTCCTGCAACCAATACTGACTAGTCACCTCTGAAGCAATATAATTATTTAAACCCTGCAGAGAATAACTCATATTTGAATTTTCATTTACCTTCCAATCACTACGATCTAAATAATCATCCATGATATTTACAGCATCTGCCAAAAGCTTTTTACTATTTCTAAATTTACTGTGCTGTTCGCGATAAAGAATATATGCTTTTGCAATTTCTGCATAACCTTTTTCAATTAATACCTTTTCAACTAAATCCTGAATCTGCTCAACTTCTACCAAATTATTATTTTCATTTTCAAAGAAAATTTTTAAATAAGCTAAAACCTCAGCTGCTATTTTTACAGCAATTTGGCCCTCGTTTCTGCCAACTGAAGCTGCAGCTTTGTTAACTGCCTTTTCAATTTTATTTAATTTAAACTTTACTTGCTGACCATTTCTTTTGCGTACATAAACTAAACTCATTAATTGCCTCCTGTTTTTTAAATTTTCGCCTTTAATTTTAAAATTCGGGAGCAAATAAAAAAATCCCCTTCGCTTGTTTTTCACGAAAGGGATTAATATTCAAATTAGTTGTCAGAATTTTATTTAAAATTAACAGCTTATTAACTAAAAATATAAATAAGCTAAATTACTTTAAATAAATCTCTTCAACACCCCCTCATAACCCGTGAGTTAATGGCGTTAACAAATAAAGGCAGGTCTTCCGGCTTGGTTCAATTTAATAATTAGCCTTCCCAGTTTCCCAGTGGCAATTTTAATTATTGTTAAACCTTACGGCGGCGGGACCGCAGAGGCATCTAACCTCTTTCCCATTTTAATCCAATTATTAACTTTACTTAAAACAGAAAGCTAATAACTGCAACCTTTATCTTAATATTATTCAATTTTGCTTAAATATTTAAATTTCATTTTAAGCTTGAATTTATTGTAATATATTTAGCTCAAAATAACAAGGGCCTTTAAAGCCTGCTAAAAAGCAAATATCAACTCCAGCTACTTTAATTATCAAATATCAGAATATTACTCACTTTTTGAAATCAAGCCCATAATTCTAACTATTTCTTCCTTTAATTAAAACAGAAATAAAATAGAAAAGAGCTGCTGTAATAATTATTACAGCTCCAGAAGGTAAATCAAAATAATAAGAAAAAGTTAAACCACTAAAACTAAAAATAAAACCAAAGAGAATAGCTAAAGCCATAATTTTTTTCAAATTATCAGTATATAAACGAGCTGCTGCAGGTGGTGCAGTCAAAAGAGCTATGACAAGTACTATCCCCACAACTCTAATCAAAATAACTATTGCTAAAGCGATCATAATAAATAAAAAATTCTCTAAAAGAACAGAATTAACTCCCAAAACTCTCAAAAATTCTTCATCAAATAAATATGCTTTCCAATAATTAAAAAGGCTAGTAATTGCCAGGAGTATAAAAATAGTTAAGGCTGCCATTAACCAGATATCCATTTTTCTAACTGTTAGAATATCACCAAATAAATAAGAAGAGATATCAGGTGGATAACCTGGGGTAAAACCGATAAATAAAACCCCTAATGACATTCCTAAAGACCAAAACATTCCAACTAATGTATCTGAACCTGTACCAATTTTCCGCCTAATTCTAGCTATGGCCAAGGAAGCCGCAATTGCAAAAGTAAAGGCCCCATAAATTGGTTCAATATTTAAAAGGTAGCCCAGGCCAATCCCGCCAAAAGAAGTATGAGCGATACCACCACTTAACATCACTAATTTTTTTTCAACAACAATTGTTCCAATCAAACCACACACTATACTGGCTAAAATTCCAGCAAAAAAAGCATTTTGCATAAATTGATAATTAAAAATTGCCTTAATCATTATTTACCTCCTCTCCATGAGGAGCAAAAACATGGTGTGGATGACCATGAGCAATTAAATCGACTGGACAGCCAAAAACTTGTTCAGTAGTTTCTTGGTCTAAATGTTTATCTCCATGGTGATATAATTTTTGATTTAAACAAGCTAAAGTATCAAAATAAGAAGAAACTGCAGCCATATCGTGAGTCACTACAATGATTGTTTTATTTTGATTTAACTTTTTCAGCAGCTTATAAATTTCTGCAGTTGAACTAGCATCTACATTTGCTGTTGGTTCATCTAAAAGTAAAATTTCTGGCTCTACTGCCAAAGCACGGGCAATTAAAACCCGCTGCAGTTGACCACCCGAGAGTTTACCAATCTGTCTATCCTTTAACTCAAATAAATTTAATTCTTTTAAGACTGATTCAGCCTGTTTTAAATCCTTTTTTTGATAGCTGTGAAAAAACTTTAACTTACCCTCAAGTCTGGCCATTAAGACCACATCTAAAACACTAATTGGAAAATTCCGGTCAAAATTAGAAATCTGTGGTACATAACCAATTTTATCAGCAGCTTGAGCTAAAGAATTACCAAAAATTTTAACTTCCCCTTTTTCAGTTTCAATTAAACCCAAAACCACTTTTAAAAGAGTAGTCTTGCCACCACCATTAGGACCAATAATCCCTAAAAAAGAACCCTCGCTAACTTTCAAGTCAATATTTGTCAAAGCAGCTAAAGAGCCATATTTAACTGACACATTGTTTAATTCAACCGCATAATCCACTAATTATCAGCTCTTTCTGCAAGCACAGCTGCTATTTTTTGGGCCATCAATTTTAAATTTTCACTATAATTTTTAGCCAAAGGATCAAGCTCAACCCGCTTTCCAGCTAATTCTTCTGCTACAGCTCTTGTTTTATTACTATCAATTTCTGCCTGATGAAAAACTGTTTTTATCTGCTGACTTTTAGCTAATTCAATAATTTGCTCTAAATAGCGAGGCCCTGGTTCTTTACCAGCCTCTTCAATAGCAATCATTTCTAAATCATAATGATCCACAAAATAGCCAAAGGCAGGATGGTAAACAAGTATTTTTTGGCCCTGATAAGAAGCTAATAGCTTTTTATTTGCTTGATCAATCTGATTAATTTTTTCTAAATAATTTTTAGTATTTTGCTTAAATTCTAATTCATATTCTGGCAAAATATTAATTAAATGATCTCTAATTAATTTAACCATCATTTGGGCTCTAGCTGGAGAAAGCCAAATGTGGGGATCACGTCCTCCTGCATGACTATGACCATGATCAGCGTGAATATGATCAGCATTTTCTTCACTCTCTGGCTCACCAAAATAGTGATGAGGATATTTACTTTCAATTTCCTGAAAAAGCTTTACAATTTTTAAATTATCTCTAGCCTCTGCTCTTGGTAAAATATTTTGGATATCTGCTGGAACTCCGATAGAAAAATAAATACTTGCCTGATCAAAAGCCCTCATCTCAGCTGGAGAAGGAGCATAATTAGAAGGGCTAAAACCTTGTGGAATCATTTCTATAACCTCTACTCTATCTCCAGCCACAGCTTTTACCATTTCGATTTGTGGTAAAATAGTCACTGCAACTACAGTATCTCCAGCTGCACTTACTGCCCCAGCACCAACAAATAGAAAAATTATAATCATCATAAACGAAAATATTTTTTGTTTTAATTTCAATTCTCTCACCTCTTTAAATTATTGTTCTAATTAATAATTGAAGCACTCCAAAAACTCCCCCAAACCAGCCGTATTCTTTTAAATGATTAAAATATTTACCAGCAAAATCATTAAAAAGACTTTCTATTTCAGCTGGATCCATTTTTCTAACCTCAGCGGCTGTTAAATTCTTTAATTCTAAGCTCTGGAGTAAAGCCTCTGAATTATTTTTAAAACTGTCAATCCCAGCTTCTATAAATAAAATCAGCAGATCTTCTAAACTATCTCTATCCATTTTTCTTGCTATTTTTTGAACTAATTTAGAAATTTCAGCTGTTGAATATTCGTGAAACCAGCTTGTAAAAGCTTCTGTTTCTAATAAATCTGCACCATTTTTTTTAAGTTCAGCCAATAAATCACTCTTTAAATTTTCATTTTCTATTAATTTTAAATTATTAACTAATAACTTGATTTCTTTAGTCAATATTTCTAAATCAAGTTTTTCTAATAAATTTCTAATTTCAGCTGCCAAATTTTTGGCTGTCAATAGATCTTTAATTAAAAGCAAAAGTTGCAATTTTTGTTCTAAACTTAGCTGTTCTTGAATTAGATATTCTACTGCCTCTGCTTGCAGTTCAAAATTAAGTGCCAATAAATCTTTTCTATCTTCTTTTAAAATTAATTCAATTAAGTCTGCTATAAGATCATCACTTAAATAAAGAACTTCTTTTAACAGCTTTGCACCTTTTTCAGAAGCAAAAAAACTTGCTAAAAGTTGAGTTAAATTAAAATTAGTTTCTAAATTCAAATCTTTTTGAGCCAGATTTTCTAATAATTTAAAATAATGACTCTCTAATTTTTCTCTTTTTTGTTCAAAATAATTATTTTTTAGTTTAGCAAAAACTCTAGCTACCACAGAATTTACAAACTGATCCAAATCAGCCATGTAAATGGCACCAGAAATCATTGTATTTTTAAGCAAACCACCCTTTTTTTCTTTTTCCTTTTCTATAATTTCATCTTTTTTAAAGTTAATGGCTTTTGCTAAATCAGCTTCTTTTTGCCACAGCAAATCTAGACCTTGATCAAGATAAAGTTTAGAATCTTGTTTTAAAATATCTAAAACATAATCTTTTAACTTAAAATTAATTTCTTTATTTAATAAACTAGGCAAAATAAATCTAAATAAAGGATAAAGTTCTTTATTTGCGATGATTTTCTTTAGCTGCAGCGAATTAAGTTCAAAACTATAACTACCTGTTAAAGAGTTTATTAGTTTATCTAAACTAAATTGAGAAGTTAAAAAATAATTTAATTCTACTAAAGAATTATTTTCTGCTTTTAAATAACTTTTGATTTCAGTTTCAAAATCTAAGTCATCTACTTTTTCAACTAATAATTTCTCTAATCTTTTTTCAACTTTAGAAACTAAATTTTCAAAGTCACTGTTATCTGAGTGCTTTAATAATTGTTTCATTTTTTTGATTAAAGCTGCTGCTAATAGATCTTTTTTTGAGTTAATTAAATTAAATAATTGTTGATAATCTTTAGCTGCAAAATAAGCTAAAATTCTACTTTTAATCGCTTCCCGATTATTTTCTATAATTTCAGCTGCTGTTTCAGCTTGTAATAATTCTTTTTCTACAAATTTCCCCATCGAATCAGCAAAACGACTTCTATTTTTGGCAACAACTCCTGGGGTAAAAGGTATTTTAGCACCTAGAATATTATATTCTTGATAAGGATGAAAAATCATCCAAATTGCTAAAACATTTGTTAACCAACCTACACCACCATACAAAAGAGCTGAGCTCAAATACTCAAGCCAAAGTGGGGCTGACTGTAAAATAGCCATTTCGGCTCCACTAGCTGAAAATATAATTCCAGCTAAAGCTCCTAATAAAGCTCCCAAATAAGTAATAGGCTTTAATTCTTTACCCATAAAATCTTCTATAGCTTTTTGGACTTCTTGATCAGAAAGCTGATTTAGATTAGCTGCTGCTGCCTTTGCAACTTGACCTTCTAAAAGCTCAGGTAAATTATTATAAAAGAAAGTAGTAATGGATTCAGTTAAATCTGCAACAGAACCTGGCTGATTTGGTACTAGTTGGACAATGGATTCAACTTTTTTAGAACCGATTTTATCAACTTGACTCTTAAAATGATTTTCTACTTCAGTTTCTAATTCAGATTGTGATTTTTGAAATTCTTTGCTTAAAATCTCAAAGAAATTTTGATTAAGAAAAGCTGCAAAATCTTTTAAAAAGCTATCTTTTTCTAATAAAAATTCAGCTAAAGGCTTTACTAAATTATTTTTATCTGCTTTAATTTGCTCTGATTTAACAAATGTTTTTAATTTTAAACTCATTAAATAATCAATTAAAACTTCTACTGCCTGAGGATCATCACTAATTTGGGAAGCAAAATTCAAGCTGAGTGTAAGTAATTTATCTGTTAATTTTTTTTGTTCAAAGAGATCAGCACTAAAGATCTCAGTCAATCTTTGATTATTATTTTCGGCATAGAAATCAAAGAATAATTGTTCTAGCTTTAAGGACAAACTATCTAAATCAACTTGGTCTAAAAATCTATTTATATTAATATTTTTGATTTTTTCAAACAAATTTTCGACCAATTTTTGCTGGTCAGATTTTATTTTGCTTTTAAGATAAGTTTGCAGATGAGTAATTGGTAAACCATATTCTTCTATATTTTCTTTATATTTACTATAAATCCCTTGGCGGCTCATAGCTTGAAAACCACTACTAGCTTCGATTTCTGCCTCTACGGCTGTCAAAATTAGTTGATTTAAATTTTCACTTTCCGAATCAACAAAAGCTAAAATTTCTTTCGTTCCTGCCTTAGTCAAAACTGCTAAATCAGCTCTAAAGTCATTTTTAATTCCCTCTGTCATTAAATCTGCTAAACAGATTTCAGAATTCTGAATTTCTATTTTCAAATTAACCAGTATTTCTTTAATAAGCTTAGAAATTTCAGCTTCAGCAGTAATTTCTTTTAACTCAGCCTCAGATTTAATTAAATCTGATAATCTTAAAGCTTGAATTTGTTCGATTAGCTCGCGCCCAGTTTGATCTAATTTAAATAAATCTTTTAGTTTTGTTAATAATTCTTTTTTGCTGCTATTTTGCAGCTTACTTTGATTTATTTGTAAATAATTTATTAAATTTTTCATAATTTCTTTAAGCTCTAAATAAATATTTTGATCAATTAAATCTCTGAGACTTTGCTCCTGCAGCTGTTGAACAAAATTAAGCATTATTTTTTCTAAACTTGAATTTGAGCAAGCTTTTTTAACAAACAAATTTTTAGCTTCTACTAATAATTGCTGCTGTTTTGATTCAGATATTATTTCTTTTAATTCCTTTTCTTCTAATTTCTTAGCAGTTTTAATTGCAGCTTCAGCTGAACTTTTACTAGCAGCCTCGGCTAAAAATTCATAGTTTTTCTCAAAACCACTAATCTCAGCCAATTTTAATTTTTGACTATGTTTAACTAAATAAATATTTAAAAAATCAGCTGTTGTCTGCTTAAAATTTGTTTGAAAAGCTGGAGCTGAAAATTGAGCTGCTAAAGTTTGGTGATTAATTAAATCTTTTTCTACTAGTTTTGAAATACTTTCAATAAATTCAGTTTTGGTTTTAACTACCACTCCCCCAAGTGGGCCGTACTCCTTAAAAATCATTTTTAATGCCAGATTATTTGTTAAATAGCCAGTAACTGCTCCTGTTCCTGCTGCTGAAATAATTGCTAAAAGATCTAAAGCCATTTTTTACTCTTAAAATAAATTAATTGAATAACTGCAATCACAAGCATCAAAAACATAATAGCAGGATAGGCAATTTCATGTTCTAATTCTGGCATATAGCTAAAGTTCATTCCATAAACTCCAGCAATAAAAGTTAGGGGAATAAAAATTGTAGAAATAACTGTTAAAAATTGCATTACTTCATTCATTTTATTACTTTTATTGGATAAATAAATATCTAACATACTTGCTAACATATCACGACTAAAATCAATTTCGTCCATTAATTGATTTATATGATCATAAACATCTCTTAAATAATAATCTGTCTCTTCTTTTAATAAAGGTGAGTCAACCCTATAAAGATTACCAAACATTGTACTTAAAGGCCAGATTGTTTTTCTTAAAAAAACCATTTCTTGTTTTAAATTCTGAATGATTTCTAAAGTATCAGGGCCAGTCTGAGATGCTATAACTAAATCATCAAGTTCTTCTAAAACTTCTTCATTTCTTTCTAAAATATAAAAATAGTTATCAACTATAGCATCTAATAAAGCGTAAAATAAATAATCAGCTTCTTTTTTTCTAATTTGCCCTTTTTTTTGAGCAATTCTAGTTCTTACATTTTCAAAATCATCACCACCTGCTTCTTGAAAAGTAATAACTGTATTCTCTAATAAAATTAAACTAACCTGTTCTGACTGAATATAATCACCCTTATAACTTAGCATATCTAAAATTGTGATCAAATAATTATCAAATTCTTCTTTTTTAGGACGCTGACGAGTATTAGTAATATCTTCTAAAGTCAGAGGATGTAAATTAATTAATTCTCCTAATTCTTTAACTAATTCAACATCATGAATTCCATTAATATTAATCCAATTAACAAATTCAGAATCTATTAATTCTAAACTTAGCTTCTCTACACTTTTTTGCTTAAACTCATCTTCTTGAAATTGAATTAAATCAATTTTAGCTTCTACTTGTTTTTCAATCCCATTTAAAGTTCCTGGACTATGCCCAATTTCACTTGATTTAACTCGAGAAAATCTTCTCATTTGTGTCCTCCTTTTTAGAATCTAATTATAGTTTTAAAATTCTTTTTTCACTCCTAAGATTTTGATTATTTTAAATAATTATTATTTTATATCCACAATTTGTGGATAACTTGTTAGTAAATACCTGGATTAGTCCACAATATTTGTTGATTAATTGTTAATAGTTGTGGATAAAACACCTGTTTTGTGATTAACTTGTGGATAAGTTTGGCTTAAAACCTAGTTATCCACTTTATTTTTAATTAATTTTTCAGCTGTGATGAATAGAATATGGATCAACATGAACTAATACATCTTTAACAGAATCACTTTTTTCTATTATTTCGTTTTCAACTTTAGAAGCAATTTTATGGCCTTCAAAAACTGATAATTGATCTTGAACCACTATTTTTAAATCCACAATATAACTTGGGCCATAACTTCTTAATTTCAGATCATGAATTTCAATGACTCCAGCAATTGAATTAGCTATTGCTCCAATTTCATCTACTTTTTCGAGTTCAGGTCGACCATCCATTAATTCATAAGCTGTATCTCTCATTATCTCATAGCCAACTTTTAAAATTAAAAAAGCAACAACTAAACCAGCTAAGGGATCTAAAAATTCGTAACCTAATCTAGCCCCTCCAATTCCAATTAAAGCTGCAATCGAAGATAAAGCATCTGAACGGTGATGATGAGCATCAGCAATTAAACCTCTGCTATTTATTTCACGACCTATTTTAATTGTAAAACGATACAATAATTCTTTAACCACTATAGAAATAAAAGCTGCTGCTAAAGCCCAAGGTCCTGGTCTAGCTAGTTTACCACTCAAAATCCGTAGAAATGCATCTCTACCCAAGAAAACAGCTGTTAAAATTAAAATTACTGCTAAAATATTAGTTCCTAAAGCCTCCGCTTTTTCGTGACCATAAGGATGGTTCTTATCAGCAGGAGTTTCCGAAAATTTAATACTAATCATCACTATAATTGTAGATGCCATATCAGAAACAGAATGAAAACCATCAGCTATTAAAGCTGTACTACTGGCTAAAAAACCAATCAAAATTTTCATGATAGCCAGTACAGTATTACTTATCAGGCTGATTATAGAGATCTTTTTTCCCTGCTCATAGCGTATATTTTCTTTTTCCATTTTTAAACCTCCAAACTTTAATTCTTTAGTTTTAAATCTAAGATTAAGTATATCAATTCAGCTAAATAATAGCAATCATTACTAAAAATCTAGCTCATTTTTTAGGCTAAATTCTAATTAGTCTAATTTGATTAAGCTCAGCTGTTATAGTATTATTTAAATAGAAATTACTATTATCAAAGGAGCAGCTAATGAATAATCAAAAAATTTTAGAATTGTTATTTACTTTATTTAAAAGTATGAGTGTTATTGCAACTTTTGCTTATGTTTTAAGCCGTTTTAATAGTATAAAACATATTTTAAATAATAAATTTAATAAATATGAAAAAATATTTTTAACCTTATTTTTTGCCCTCCTCTCAATTATTGGAACTTTTTTGGGGATTATTGTATTGGATGCTTATGCCAATATCAGAGCTATTGGAGCTCTGATGGCTGGTTTAATGGGAGGGCCAATTGTAGGAATAGTCGCTGGTTTAATTGCTGGTCTACATCGTTTTAGCTTAGGTGGTTTTACTAGTTTAGCTTGTGCAATTGGAACTACAAGTAGTGGCTTAATTGGTGGTCTTTTTGCTCAAAAATATGAAAATAAAAAAATAAATTTTAAAACTGGTTTTCTAATTGGTCTTTTAGCACTTACAATTGAAATGTTAATTGTTATTGTTTTTAGTAGGCCTTTAATTAAGGCAGTAAAATTAGTTGAAATTATAGGTCTGCCAATGATTTTAACTAATAGTCTTGGTATAGCTATTTTTATTAGTATTTTAAATAAAGTTAAAGAAGATAATCAAAAAATCAGAGCTTTTCAAGCCGAAAAGGTCCTCTCAATTGCAGAAAGATCTTTACCTTTACTCCAAACTGGCTTAGACCATGATTCAGCTCAAAAAATCATTGAAATGATCAAAAAAGAGAGTAAAGTTGACGCCGTTTCCATAACTGATAAAAAAGAGGTTCTCGCTTTTACTGGAACTGCAGCTGATCACCATTTAGCAGGTGAAAAAATTAAAACAAAAGCTAGTAAAAAGGCTATTGCTGAACAAAAAACGATTATTATTGATGACCAAAAAAATATTAACTGTCAAGAACCAAGTTGTCAGCTAACAAATGCAGTTATCACCCCTCTTAAAATAGAAAATAGTATTTATGGTTTACTAAAATTATATCGCTGTCAGCAAAAAATAACTGTTTTAGATATTAAATTAGCAGAAGGAATTTCTAATTTATTAGCAACTCAAATTAAGTTGGCTAAACTCTCCAAACAGGCAGAATTAAAAAGTGAAGCAGAACTTAAAGCTCTCCAAGCACAAATTAACCCGCACTTTCTCTTTAATTCTTTAAATGCCACTGCCGCTCTATGCAGGACTAAACCGCTGCAGGCTAGATCCTTATTAATTAAATTAGCTGGTATTTTTAGAAGAACCTTAAAAAGAGATATTCATCAAATAACTCTGGCTGAAGAAATTGAATTTTGCCGGGATTATTTAAGTATTGAAAAAGCCCGGCTTGGTTCTAGATTAAAAGTTTGTTGGCAAGTAGATTCTGCTTTAAAAAATATTAAAATCCCACCTTTTATTATTCAACCTCTAGTGGAAAATTCTGTTAAACATGGCATTCACTCACAAAATGAAGGTGGTCAAATAATAATTAAAGTTGAAAAAAAAGATAAAAAGTTGGAGATTATAATTGCAGATGATGGCCCTGGAATTAAGCCTGAAAAAATAAATGAAATTAAAAATAATGAAAATGATAGAATTGGAATCAATAATATAAAAGAAAGACTCTTTTCTATTTTTGGCAGCCAAGCTAAGCTTGAAATTAAATCTGAAATAGCTAAAGGAACTAAAAATATAATTACAATTCCCTTTAATTTAATCAGCGAAAGGAGTGAACTAAAATGAAATTTAAAACAATGATAGTTGAAGATGAAAAATTAGCTAGAGATGAGCTGAAATTTATGATCGAAAAAGAATCTGACTTTGAAGTTGCAGCTGAATTGGCCAATGGAGAGCAAACACTTGCACTTTTGGACCAAGAAAATTTTGACTTAATTTTCTTAGATATTCAAATTCCAGGTAAAAGTGGAATAGAAATAGCTAGAATTTTAAATCAAAAAAAGAATGCTCCCTATATTATATTTACTACTGCTTATGACGAATATGCAGTTGAAGCTTTTAGATTAGCAGCAGTTGATTATTTGCTCAAACCAATTAGTGATCAACAATTAAAAGAAAGTTTAAAGAAAGCTAAAAAAGAAATTATTAATAGTAATAATTTTAAGCAGAAACTAGAAAATCTTTTTCAAAGTCTAAATAACTCTCAACCAAAACAAGAGCTAAATAAAATCGCTGTCATGGCTAAAGACTATTATTTAATGCTCGACTTTCAAGATATTTACTATTTTTCAACAAAGGAAAAAAGAGTTTGGGCCCACTGTTATCAAAAATCTTATATGACTCAATTTCAGCTCCAAGAATTAGAACAAATGCTTTCAAATCAATTTTTTAGAATCCATAAAAGTTATATTGTTAACTTAAAACATATCAAAGCAGTTATTCCCTGGTTTAAAGGTAAATATCAAGTATTAATGGAAGACTGCTCTGAACATAAAATTCCTGTTAGTCGCTCTAAAGTAGAACAAATAAATAACCTCTTAAATCTAAAATAATGTAATTGAGACTTATATTTTTACAATTCAGCTAAAATGCCTTTTCTTAATCCTTAATCAGAGTATAATTAAAATGTATTAAAAATTTAAGGGGGTTATTTTATGGCATCTTTTCTTATTTCTTTAGCAGTTTTAGTTATTGGTTATTTTACTTATGGTAAAATTGTAGATCGGATTTTTGATTCACAACCTGAGCGAGAAACTCCAGCGATAGCGATGGAAGATGGGGTTGACTACATATCAATGGATTGGAAAAAGGCTTTTTTAATCCAGTTTTTAAATATCGCAGGCTTAGGTCCAATTTTTGGAGCAATCGCTGGTGCTTTATGGGGGCCAAGTGCTTTTCTCTGGATAGTATTTGGAACAATTTTTGCTGGTGGTGTTCATGATTATCTTTCCGGAATGCTTTCTATTCGCTCAGATGGAGCTTCAATCTCCGAAATAATTGGAGAAAATTTAGGTGGAACAATTAGACAGATTATGAGAGTTTTTAGTATTGTGCTTTTAGTTTTAGTGGGAACAGTATTTATGACTGGCCCAGCCATGCTTTTAGCTAACCTGACTCCGAGCTTTATGGGAGTAAATATCTGGCTGGTTATTATTTTAGCCTATTATTTTATCGCGACTTTTTTACCTGTTGATCAAATAATAGGAAAATTATATCCTATTTTTGGCTTAGCACTTTTAATTATGGCTTTTGGAGTCGGCGGCGGCTTAATTTTTGGAGATTATAATATTCCTAACATAGCTTTAAATAATCTGCATCCCGGCGAACTACCAATGTGGCCCTTACTTTTTGTTACTATTGCTTGTGGAGCAATTAGTGGTTTTCACTCTACCCAATCACCAATTATGGCTCGCTGTACAAATAATGAAAAAGAGATTAGACGTATCTTTTATGGAGCAATGGTTGCCGAAGGAATAGTAGCTCTAATTTGGGCTGCTGCAGCAATGACCTTTTTCAAAGGCACAGGCGGCTTAAACGAAGCTTTAACAACTCTTGGTGGCCCAGCTGGAGTAGTTCACGAAATAACAGGTACTATGATGGGCGTAGTTGGTGGAGTCTTAGCAATGTTAGGGGTAATTGCCGCTCCAATAACATCTGGAGACACTGCTTTTAGAAGTGTCCGTTTAACTTTATCTGATATTTTTGATATAGAACAAAAATCAATTAAAAATAGATTAATGCTCGCAATTCCAATTTTTATTGTTGGAGGTATCTTATCCCAAATGAACTTTGATGCTTTATGGCGCTATTTTGCCTGGGCAAACCAAACTGTAGCAATGGTTGTTTTATGGGCTGGTTCAATGTGGCTTGCTAAACGCGGTAAAAACCACTGGATTGCTGCAATTCCTGCCTTTTTTATGACAGGAGTATCTGTAACCTATATTCTTTATGCCCCAGAAGGTTTTAGTTTAGCTTACAACTTTTCTGTGATAACTGGCATCATAATTGCAATTATTACAATGGGAATCTATCTCAAAAAAATAAACAGTACTTCATTTAAAGAAATAATACCTGCCGAAGAAAAACAGGCAGTTTAAAATTTATCATTATTGGTTAACATTTAATATAGTTTAGTTAAAACCTCTGGTTCTTAAAATCAGAGGTTTTTTATTATCAAAAGCTTTAATAATAATTATTAAATAACTGCTCCTGCAAATAATTTATTTAGTTTATCAGGAAAATTATTTTTTTGTTTTAACAGGCAGCACTATTAAGTATAATCCAGCTTGTTATATCATGTTTTTATCAATTTTTTCTTTATTAATTTTACTATTTCAAACATATTTAGCCACCAGTCAGCAAGAAAGGGATCAATGGCCAGATAATCAAATTAGGATTTCCGTAACGCATATGACAGTGTCTGAGACCATTCTCCCCCACTTCTATTTAGATCACCAATATGATTATATTCAGCTTTTAACTGTTGATTCAGCACGGCTAATTTGCCAACTTTTCGCCTCCAATCTTTGCTGCCAGAAATCTTTATATTTACCATCTCCAGCCAGCAGCTGTTGATGATTGCCCTGCTGAATTAATTTACCTGACTCTAAAACCAGAATTTGATCAGAATTTTTAATTGTCGAAAGACGATGGGCAATCACTACTAAAGTTTTATCTTTTACCAGCTCATTAATTGCCTGCTGAATATGCTTTTCATTTTCCGGGTCAACACTGGCAGTTGCTTCATCCAGTAAAATTATCGGAGCATCTTTTAAGATGGCCCGGGCAATCGAAATTCTCTGCTTCTCTCCCCCAGATAGGGAAGAGCCTCCTTCTTCAACTACTGTTTGATAGCCAGCTTCTAATTCACTAATAAAGCGGTGACAGCGAGCTTTTTTAGCTGCTACAATAACTTCTGCCTCTGTAGCTTGAGGATTACCAAAACGAATATTATTTAAAATAGTGTCATTAAATAAATATACATTTTGAAAAACCATACTGATATTTCGAAGTAAACTATCACAGGTTAATTTCTTAACATCAATTCCTCCTACCTTAACCTGTCCCTGCTGTACATCCCAAAAACGAGCAATTAAGTTTGCAATGGTTGTTTTGCCAGAACCTGAAGCCCCGACCAGAGCTGTCATGCTTTTTTCAGGTATTTTAAAATTGATATTTTTTAAAACAGCGTGTTGCTCATAGGCAAAACTAACATCAGAAAACTCAATTTCATATTTATTTAAACTCTTATCCTTACCATCTTCATCAATAATATCTATTTTTTTAAGCGCCTGGTAGCGGTCCAGACAGGCTTCCATCAAACGTATTTCTGCACTCTGAGTGCTTAAAAATTGAAAAGGAACATAAATTCTGAAAATAAAAATGAATACAATCAGCATCACGGGAAGAGATAAACTACCCTGATTAACCGAAATTCCAGCCATCAAAATTGTCGAAGCAATTCCAACTGCAAACCAGAGCTCAAAACGAAAAATGAGTGGTACAAAAGCTCTTTCCATGGCAATCGAAATATCTCTAAATTTCTGAAAAGCTTTTTTGACCGAGCGGGCTTTATCACCAGTTAAATTAAGAGATTTAATCACTGACATTCCTCTCACATATTCAAGTACAGCTGTTACTACTTCTGACTGGGTACTCTGTCTAGTCCGACCCTGCTTTTTACCAACTTTAAATATTTTTCTTAAACTAAAATTGGCCAATAAAAAGACAATAGTCGAAATTAGTGCCAGCCGATAATCTAAATAAAAAAGAAAAAGTACTGAAATTGCCGCATTTACATAGGCCATTACAACTTTATCAATAATATTCATCACGTGCATTTCTACAAAATTAATATCTGAAGTAATAACCGCAGAAATATTACCTAAATTACCCTCATTGAAATATCCCATTGGATAACGTTTTAAACGATCTCCAATTTTAATTCTCTCCCTGGCAAAAATTTCAAAACCAGTTCCACTCTGCAAGGTATAAATAATTCTTTTTAATATAATCTGAATCAATAAAGAGCTTATAATTACAGAGGTTATAAACCAAATATCATTAATTGTTAAAGTCCCTTCAATAATTTCAATCATTGTATAAAAAACCATAAAAAATGGAGTATTGTTAAAAATAGCTTCAACAAAACTAACAAGCATAGCTAGTTTAAGCCTTCTGGAAAAATTACCTGCTAGCTTTAAAACCCTTTTAATAATCTTAAACATTAGCTTTAACCCCCTCTACCTTAATATCCCATTCCATAGCTTCTTGATGAGCCCGCCATAGTTTTTGGTAAATAGCTGATTCTTTAAGTAATTGCTGGTGAGTTCCCTGAGCCGCAATTCGTCCTTGATCCATTAAAATAATATTATCAGCATCAGCTATTGTCGACAGCCGATGTGCAATTACCAACAAGGTCTTTCCTTCAATTAAATCATTCAAAGCTGTCTGAATTCTATCTTCATTTTCGGGATCAGTAAAAGCTGTTGCTTCATCAAGTATAATAACCGGGGCGTCTTTGAGCAAAGATCGAGCTATTGAAATCCTCTGTTTTTGTCCTCCAGACAATTTATTACCTGCATCTCCAGCAAAGGTCTCATAACCATTTTCTAATTCAAGTATAAACTCATGACACTGAGCCAGCCTGGCAGCTGCTTCCACCTCCTGATCTGTAGCTTTAAGATCTCCCATCCTGATATTTTCTCTAATTGTGGTATCAAAGAGATAAATATCCTGAGAGACATAACTAATTGTTTCCATCAATCTGGCAAAAGAAAGTTTTTTAATATCAACTCCATCCAGCCTGATCTTACCTTTTTGAGGATCCCAGAAACGGACAAGTAATTTAGCAATTGTAGATTTACCTGACCCAGATTCACCTACTAAAGCTGTCACATTATTCTGCTTGGCTAAAAAGTTAATATTCTTTAAAACCTCTTCCTGATCATAGGCAAAACTAACATTATCAAAAGTAATATTATGATTAACAGGTGCTAAATCATTTTCGTTTAAATCTAATTCTTCACTCGCAAGCATTTCATTAATCGCCTGACTCTTGCGCTTAATCATAGTTATTGACTCAATAAAACGAGCCAATTTGGACAGTGGTTCACCCAGCCCCATCGCCAGCATCATTACTAAAATATAAGCTGGAAGAGTTAAAGTACCCTGTAAATGGAAATAAGCTCCCAAGGGAACTATAAAACTTAAAGTTGCGGGCAGAATAACAAAAAAACCGGCCATGTAATTCCAGGACTCCTGGAACCAGTCAAGTGTATACTTTTCATAATCTTTGACAGAATCAGTATACTTGGAAAAAGAACTAGTAGTTTGATTAAAAATTTTAATAACTTCCATTCCACTAATATACTCAACTATATTGCTGTTCATTTTATCTCCAGCTTTAAACCAGTATTCCATTTTTTCTTCGTTATTCTGCATCATTAATTTAAAAATAATCAAAGAAATTGGAACAGTCCCTAAAGCTGCCAGAGCCAGCCGCCAATCTAAAAAGAAGATACAGATAACTAGAATAGTTGGTACTACTATGTAGGAAACTCCTTCTGGAATTAAATGTGCCAGAATTAATTCCATTTCTTCGACCATATCAACTATGATATTTTTTAACTGACCTGAACTTCTTTTTTTTATCTCTCCCATTGGCATTTTAATCAATTTTTCTGCCAGACTCTTGCGCATTCCCATTAAAGTATCAAAAGCAGCCTCATGTGAAGCAGACATTGCCTTTAAAAACAAATAGGACTTAGCAATTAGAACTGCCAGAATTAAAATTGTCATTTTTAAAAGATAAGTAAATTCTACTTCCGGCTGTTTTAAAAAAGCCATTATAATTTTATAAACTAAATAAAAAGGTACAATTCCTAACAAAACACTACTGATAGCCATTAAAATTGATGAATATAATTTGTAATGATATTCTTTTGCAAAAGCAAATATTTTTTTGATATCTTCCATTTTTCCACCTTCCTTTAATTTTTTAAATGATTTTGATAATCATTATTATAATAATAACCTTTAACTAATTATTTAACCACTCAGAGAAGTATTTTTTTGACTCATTTTTTTAAAATTTAACCAGTTAGCTTCAATAACCCAAACACTAATCCTCAGAAAACAAAAAAAGAATGGCCAGCAGCCATTCTTGGAAATTATTAATTTGATTTATGATATTTGTTTTCAAAAAGAAATTTTTCTTCTAAATACACTGGGATTAAGCCCGTACTCCTTTTTAAAAGCAGCAGCAAAATGACTTGAGTTAGAATAACCAACCCGATTTGCAATCTCCATAATGTTACTCCCATTCTCTTGAATTAAAAATTCCTTTGCTTTTTCCATTCTTAAAGATCTTAAACAAGAAAAAGGGGTTGCATTATAAATCTCATTAAAACCAACTTTTAATTTGTAATTATTCAGTCCAACTTTTTTTGACAATTCACTAATAGAAAATGGATCGATAAGATTAGAGGCCATAATTTTTTTAGCTTCTTTTATTTTTTTAATATCTTCTGTCTTATTAATAGTATTCTCTTTCTTGTTAGTGGCCAAAAATTGATCTTCAATAAAGTAGGATATTATCTCGACAGCTTTGCTCTGTAGATACAATATTTTGGCTGGAGAACTAAAATCTCCACTGTTCTGAATAATCTGTTTAAAAGGTACAATAAGCTCAGGAATCTCTATTTTTTTAGTTAAACGCCTATTAGTATCTTTAAATATAATTTTCTCCAGTTCTCTATCTCCCTGAAATGAGATTTCTTTAATAAATCTCTTATTAAAATAAATATTCACAAAAAATATATCGATATTCTGCGGGTATTTCATCCAGCCTTGATTATTTATTCCGCCATCCCAATAGCGAAATTCATTTTCATTAATTTCTATTTCATCAGTGAGGGAATAGTCTCTAAATTTTGTCCAACCTTTGAGAAAATATATTATTTCGATCCCTTTTTCTATTTTTAAATTATATTCATACTGTAGGACTTTATTTAATCTAAAGTCTCCAATAATTATTTCAATCCCTTTACCAAATTTTAAACGCTTAATGTATCCTTCACCCTGGCTTTTTTTAATTTGATAATTATTAATATTAACTTCTCCAACTTCCTTTAATATTCCCATCTCATCCGCCATTTTTTTAAAATATTCATCAGTATTTTTAAAAGTATATTTTTTCATAATAACCTTCCTTAATTATAATATTAATCTTATAATCATTATTTACAAATTAAATAACCAGTAATATGTTTTCACAATTAAAACAAATTTTATATTTAATCACCTTATTTTTAAGAACAGCTTTATTTAAAAGTCCAATATTTTCTAAATTTTTTTCTCGACAAGAGATAAAATCACTGGATTGCTGCAATTACTGCCTTTTTTATGAAAGGAGTTTCTCTAACCTATATTCTTTATCCTCCCAGAAGGTTTGAGTTTAACTTTGTACTTTATTTCTTTTGTACCCGGTTCAAATGAAATAAATCACATAGTTAATAAAAAAACAGGCCCTGTTTAAAACAGGAGTCTGTTTTTTATTAACTTTAATTTAGAGCTTTTTCTAAATCCTCAATCATAGTCAGAGTTGTTCCTAAACCACCAGAAGCTACATACCAAATTTCAGAATTAAGATAAATAATTTTATCATCTTGATAAGCAGTAGTAGCTTTAACTAATTGATTTTCTAAAGTCATTTTAGCTGTTGTGCTGCCGCCAACTACAGCTGCTCTATCAATTACCAGTATATAAGGTGGATTTTTTTCTAAAATATATTCAAAAGAAATACTACTTCCATGATTGCTAACTGCAATATTTTTATCAATCGGCTCAAAGCCAAACTCACTATAAACATAACCAAAACGAGAACCCGGGCCATATGCAGTAAGGCTGCCGTCATTTGCCATAATTAATAAAGCTTCATTTGCTTGAGCTTTAAGTTTATTTTTTAAATTTAAAACCTGTGTTTCAATCTTATTTAATTTTTCTGCAGCTAAGGCTTCTTTATTAAAAATTTCTCCTAAAATTTTAGCATTTTTTTTGACTGACTCCATAAAATTATTGCCTTCAATTCCTAAATATAAAGTAGGAGCAATTTCACTTAACTGATCATAAAGATCTGCTTGGCGGCCAGAAATTATAATTAAATCAGGCTGCATCTCATATATTTTTTCAAAATTTGGCTCAAAAAGAGTTCCAATATCTACATACTGATCTGACTGATAGTCAGCAAGCACAGCTGGCAAACTCGATTTGGGTAAACCAGCAACTTCAACACCTAGTTCAGCTAAGGAATTAATAGAAGCATAATCAAAGGCAATTACTTGAGCAGGATTTTCTTCCAGCTTAGTCTCCCCCAATAAATGCTCAACCTTTATTTCTGCGGCTCCAACTCCAACTGATCCTAAAACTGAGATTAGAACTAAAACTAAAATTAACAATTTATTCTTAAACATTTTTCCACTCCTCAAAATTTATTATAAATTAATCTTTATTTAAACTAAGTTATTTTTTAATAATAAAGACATATCTTTTTTTGATCAATATCTTTAATATTAAAATCTGTCTCATAAATGCTTTCTAATATTTTTTCATTTATAATCTCTTCAACACCCCCTTTTTTGACTACTAAGCCCTCATTTAAAGCTACTATTTGATCAGAATAACAAGAAGCAAAATTAATATCATGCATCACAATAATTACTGTTTTATCTAATTCATCAACTAAGCGGCGCAGACGTTTCATTATTTCAACTGAATGCTTAACATCTAAATTATTAAGTGGTTCATCTAAAAGAATATACTCCGTATCTTGAGCAATGATCATAGCTATAAAGGCGCGCTGACGCTGGCCCCCACTCAGCTGATTTAAATATCTATTTTCCAAATTATTAAGCTGCATATAAGCTAAAGCCTGCTCTACTTTTTGGTGATCAAGCTCATTTAGATTTCCCTTAGAATAAGGAAAACGACCAAATTCAATCAGCTCTCTCACAGTTAGCATTAAATTAAGATTATTACTTTGTTTTAAAATAGAAAGTTTACGAGCAAACTCTGTAGTTTGATAATCATTTATTAATTTTCCTTCAAGGTAAATATCACCTTGATAATGCTTAATTATTCGACTAATCAGAGACAGTAATGTACTTTTGCCAGCCCCATTTGGGCCAATAAAAGAAGTGATTTTACCCTTCTTAATTTTTAAATTCACATTCTTGACAACTGCTTTATCACCATATTTTTTAGTTAAATTTTTTATTTCAATCATAATTTTGTCTCCTTTGTCAGAATAATTATTAAATAAAAGCCGCCAATAAAATTAATTAAAACACTAATTGGTGTAGCAAAATTAAATATCTTTTCGGTTAAAAGCTGACCTCCAACTAGAGCAATTATACTGCTTAAAATAGAGGCTGCAAGTAAAAATTTATGCTTATAAGTCTGCATCAACTCTCGAGCTAGATTTACAACTAAGATTCCTAAAAAAGTAATTGGACCAACTAAAGCAGTCGAAATTGATATCAAAATTGAAGTTAAAATTAAAACTAATTTAACACTTTTTTCATAATCAACTCCTAAATTAATTGCATTTTCTCTCCCTAATGATAAAACATCTAAGATATTTAAATTTTTATATAAAATAAAAAGCACAATTAAAAGTCCAGGTACCGCTAAATAAAGTAATTCTAAATTTAAATTATTAAAACTAGCAAAACTACGATCCTGAATTAACATAAACTCATTTGGATCAATTAAAACTTGAATAAAAGTAGCTAAACTCCTAAAAAAAGTACCCATCACTAAGCCCAGCAGTAATAAAAGAAAAATATTATGCTCTTCTTTTTTGAAAAGAAATTGAAATAAAATAAATGCTGCTCCAACCATCAATAAAACGGATAAAATAAAATTAAACTGCACTCCTAATTTAATTAAATTAGCTGAACCAAGAAAAAAGACTAAAAAACTCTGCAGAAAAAGATAAAGAGAGTTAAGCCCTAAAACTGAAGGTGTAAGTATCCGATTATTAGTTATTGTCTGAAAAATAGTTGCTGCTGATCCGATTGCTGCTGCAACTATTAAAATTCCCGCTAGTTTTCGGAGCCGCAGCTTTAAAGCATAACGCCAAATAGTTGGAGTTAAACCTAAACTTAAATATAAAACAATTAGAAATCCTGTTAATAGGGTCAAAGTCAATAACTTGCTTTTTTTAGACATTAGCTGTCACTCCTAATTAGTAAAATGAAAATAAAACTGCCTAAAACCCCTACTACCAGACCAATTGGTATTTCATAAGGATAAATAACTAGCCTGCCTAAAATATCAGCAGCCAAAAGAAAGGCTGCTCCCACTAAAGCAGTTGGCATTATATTTTGCTTTAAATTATCACCATAATACATAGTTACCAAATTAGGAATAATTAAACCTAAAAAAGGAATTCTACCAACTGTAATTACGACTGCTGCTGAGATTAAAGCTACAATCACTATGCCTAAGTTTACATATAAACGATAATTTAGACCTAAATTCTTCGAGAAATCTTCTCCTAAGCCAGTCATTGTAAATTGATTTGCATATAAATAAGCAACAATGATTAAAGGAATACTTAAATATAAAAGTTCATATCTGCCTTCAATTATCATGGAAAAATCTCCCTGCATCCAAGCAGATAAATTTTGTACCAGTTGATAACGGTAAGCAAAAAAACTACTGGTGGCAGATATTATTCTACCTAACATAATACCAACCAAAGGAATTATCACAACACTTTTTACTTTGATTTTTTTTAAAATAGACATAAAAAGCAGACTACCAATTACAGCAAAAAGAAAAGCCAAAGACATTTTAGCTAAAAGCTTTGCTCCTGGAAAAAAAATTAAAGCAGTCAAAATACCAAGCTGAGCTGAATCAATTGTAGCTGCAGTAGTTGGTGAAACAAATTTATTTTGACTTATTTGCTGCATAATTAGACCAGCAATACTAATTCCCATTCCCGCCGTAATAATACTTATTAACCTTGGTATTCTACTTAAAAACAAAATATTTTGTTTTGCTTTTGTCAGCTTAAAAATATCTAAAATTGAAAACTGGCTAACTCCCAAAAAAAGAGAAATTAAAGCCAAAATAAAAATTATTAATAACAAATATCTTTTTTTCATTCTATCTCCTTCAATAAACAATATTAATTAAATAAGAATACTCAACTTTAACTGCAAAAAAATATTTCTTCAACTTAAAATTATTCTTTACTAGAATTTAAGATTGACTGTAAAGAAAGTGAAACTGATTTCATGGCTTCAATTTCTGCTTTAAATTCAGCTACTGAAGCGGTTTCTTCCTCACTTAAAGCTGCTACTTCTTCCGAAAAATTATAATTTTTTTCAACTAAAGCTTTACTTTTCTTAATCCCTAGTAATAACTTTTGATTATTATCTTTAAGTTCAGCAATCTTATTTAACATCATTTCTAAACTATTATCACTTTTATCGACCTTTAAATTTAATTCTTCAAAGTTATTTTTAATCTTAGTTACAGCTTCTTTTCCTTGAGCAATAGTTTTCAAACCAGTTTTCATTTTAGTCTGAGTACTATCAGTTTTAGCATCAATTTCTTTGACTAAAGTTTGAACTTCAGCTGCTGAATCTTTAGAAGCCTCAGCCAATTGTCTGATTTTGGCAGCTACAACTGCAAATCCTCTCCCTGCTTCTCCAGCGCGGGCGGCTTCAATGGAGGCATTTAAAGCTAAAAGATTGGTTTCTTCAGCTAAATTATTAATTAAATCTAAAATATGACTGATTTCAGTTGAGATCTCCGCAAAAGAGCTGATTTCTACTGCCACTTTATTAATTGCTCTTTTTATTTCACCTATATCTTGATTAACTATTCCTACAACTTGATTGCCAGAAGCTACAGTAGCAATTAATTCTTGATTATTTTGAGCTACAATTTCACTTTTACTAGTTAATTTTTCAAAACCAGTTTCCATTTTTAAAATATTATTATTAATATTTTCAATAGATCTTAATTGATTTTGATTTCCAGCAGCAATTTTTTCTACAGATTCTGATACTTCTTCTGAAAAATTACTTAGATTAAAAGCAGTTTGAGCTGCTTGATTAATAATTTTATGTACTTTTTTAGAATTAAATTTTATATTTTGAGTAAAATCCTGTAATTTTATTATCATTTGATTAAAGTTGAAATACAATTTATCCATTTCAGTTTTATTATCTCTTTTTACTTGAAAAAGATTATAGTTACCTGCTTTAACTTCTTTGGTTTTAATAATTATCTGATCCAAATCATCAAAGAAAAAATATTTTAAGGCTAAATAAATAATAACTAAAACTATTAAAGTTGCACTAATTAAAATCAAAGCAAATAATTTATTAGAATCTTTTTTACTCTGATAAATTTCTGCTTTAGCAACTTGAGCAAGAACTATAGTCTGGACTTCGGGAATAAAAATATAGGAATATAAATTGTTATTAAATTCAAAATTACCTTGTATTTCATTCTCAACTTTTATATTTTGTTCACTTTTGATTTGCTTTAAACTCTCATTTAATTTTGAAGCTGAACTTATTAAATCAACTTCTGAATTTTGATTTAAATTTATTTTTCCTGTTAAATTTATTGATTTTGAATTAAGAACTTTTTTCACTTCATTTTTTAATCCTTCTGCTAATTTAGTCCCCAGCTTTTGACTGCTAACTTCATCATTTTGAGAAATTATTTCAAATTGAGAATTAGCTATTAAAATTTCTCCACTTTGATAAGGCATATATTTATCTAAATTATTATTAATATTGCTTAAACCTATAGTCAAAAATAAAGCTCCTTGATTACCAAGTGAAGCACCAACAAGATAGCGCTCATTTTGATAACCATACCACTTAACTACCCCCTTTGGATTTGATTTGAGAGAACTATAAATTTGACTTAATTTTGCTTGAGCAAAAGGATAATCACCTTTGATTTGATAGCTGCTATTTTTATCAAAATAATAAATACTATCGACAAAACTATGATTATTCTTGATCAATTCTAATCTCTGCTGATTATAAACTACATTTTGACTGCTTAACAGAATAACTGATTCACTTATTTTATTGAAAAGATTTTCGATACTAATTTTATTAATTCTAGCGATTTCTAAATTTCTATTTAAGCTTAAATCAATCTTTTCTGTATTAATTTGATCCATAACTAAAAATAAAGCTGTTGAATATAAAAACATTAAAATCAAAATAGATATTAAAATTCTAAATTTTAAGCTCCTCCACATTTTTCCCACTCCTGCATAATTTATACTGAAAACTTAAACTAATTTTTCTGCTGACATTTATTACAACAGCCATTAAAATTAATAATCTGATTATCTATTTCAAATTTATAATCAGATTGGACTTCAGAAATTAAATTTTTTAAATTTTTACTTTCTAATTTTATTATCTCATTACACTTTTTACAAATTAAATGACCATGAACTTCCTGACCCAAATCAAAGCAGATTTTATATTTAATAACTCTATTTTTAATAATTGCTTTTCTTAAAATACCTAAATTTTCTAAACTATCAATAGCCCGATAAACGGTCGCTAAACTAAGTTTATCAGTTCTTTTTTTTAGATATTCAAAAATCTCTTTTTTAGTAAAATAATGTTTTCTGGATTTCCAAAGTTCTTGGCAAATAAAACTTCTCTGCTCTGTAAAATGGTATCCCGATTCAGAAAAAAGATTTTTCATTTTTTTAATTGGAAGTTCATTCAATTTTAATCACCTTTCCTAAAAAAATTTCTAAACTGCTTTTAATTCAGCTTTTTGATCTTTTCTCTGCAAATAACGCTCACATTGTTTTAAGCGATCATAACCCAGCATGATCCCCAAAATAAAATCTTCTTCATCTGTATAAGCTTTTAGATCAGCTTTATTAATTTTTTTTATTACTTCGATACAGTTTTGATCTCCAAAAAAAATATTTATCTTTTTTGCTGAAACAGGATAAATTACATAAGCAATCTGCTTATTTTCCAGGCGTCTAACCATAAAATCTTGGTGTTTACTTTTAGTTGTATGTAAAATTAAATTTCTTAATCCTTTTTCATATTCATATAAATGATGGTTAAAAACTTTCATTTTGCATCTCCCTTTCGCCTCTACTTAAATTATCAATAACCCGTCAGTTATTTAAATTTAAAATAACTAAACGGGTTATTGATTAAACATCTAGTTATCTATTAATTTAAAATAATCCCTGGCACCATTCTTCAATTCTAGTCTCAGTTAAATCGGATTGATTTGTATTATCAATTGCTAAACCAATTAATTTTTCATCTACTAAAGCTCTTGAATCACTAAAATCATAAGTATCAGAAGGATAATGACCTACAAATTCAGCTTCACTAGCTTTTAATTCTTCATAAATAATTCCAATTGCATCAACAAAGGTATCTGCATACATATCTTGATCTCCAGTTCCGACTAAAGCAATTTTTTTGTTTTTTAAATCTACTTCTTTCAGCTCTTCTATAAAATCTATCCAATCAGATTGCAGTTCACCTAAGCCCCAAGTTGAAGAAGCCAAAATTAAATTATCATAAGCTTCAACATCCTCTTTAGCAGCAGAATTAACATTATAAACATCAACATCATAATTTTTTAATTGAGAAGCAAGGCTCATTGCAATTGTTTCAGTATCTCCAGTAGTACTGCCATAAAAAATTCCAACTTTATCCATTATAATCTTCCTTTCATTTATTTTTATTTATTGTACACTTTAAGAGAATGCGGCAATTCTTGATGCTCTACTTCTTGGCCAACTAACTCCGGTACAAATTTTTTTTCAAATTTAGTATTTATAAATTCTATTCTACTTAAAATTAATTCAAATTTATGTTTAAAAACTTTTACAACCTGAGGACAAAATTGCTGACCACTGTGCTCTGTAATTTCTTTTAAAGCAAATTTATAACTTTTAGCTCTTCTATAACTACGATTAGAGGTCATAGCATCAAAACTATCTGCTACCGCAATAATGCGAGCGGCAAGTGGTATTTCTTTCCCTTTAAGTCCAGTTGGATAACCCCTGCCGTCAAAACGCTCATGGTGGTGTAGAACTATTGGAGAAACTGAATCAAAGATTGGAGTCTTTTTCAAAATTTGATAAGCAATTTGCGGATGTTTTTGAATTTCAACAAATTCTGCTTTAGTTAAACGCCCAGTTTTATTTAACACTTTATCTGCAACTCCAATCTTACCAATATCATGTAAATGGGCAGCAATATGAACTTTTTCTATTTGATCTGCCTTTAATTTTAGACCACGAGCAATAATTGTAGCCGTTTCTGCTACTCTCCAAGAATGCTCAAATGTATTATTATCACGAGCATCTAGAGTTTTTAGTAAAATTTCTATTACCTGATGTGTTTTGATTTGAGCTGGAATATAACTTTGCTTTATTTTGAACATAATTAATTTGCTCACCTTGATTTCTATATTTTAATAATCTATTTAAAACTCAATTTAAATACAAACAGCTCTTCTTTCTAATTTCTTATAAATAGAAGCCCAACTACGGCGGGCATAAATAACTTTAACATTACTTTCTTTAGCTGCTCTTTTTACTTTTTTCATAACTGCATGATTTATATAATCCGTCATAATTAAAACAAAATCTGTATTTACAGGAATTTCGAAATTTCTAAATTTAGATTTTTTTCTGCCTGAAAGATGGATTATTTCTTTAAAACCTAAATTTTTAACATTTTTTTTGATTGAACCAAGATTATCTGCTCCAACTATCATTAAGGACATTTTTTGCCTCCTTTACCAATTCTAAATTTATATTTAATTGAAAACGATTCTCATTCTCATCTAAAAAAATAATACTCTCTTACTTTTTAGTTTTGGAACTGCAGCAGCTATCTTCACTACCACAGTCACAACTTGAACAGCCTTCACCTAAAAATACTTGGCGATAAAGCCTTCTGCCAATATAATACACGCTAGCTGCCAAAATTGCAAATGCAATTATTCTATCCATTTAAACCACCTCTTTAATTAAATTTTCTACATGTTTATCTCCAGCTAAAATTCTAATTGCTAACCAGCGACTAGAATAATTTTTAAACTCATTTTTTTGAGCAAAAAATTGAGCTATTTTTTCTATCTTTGTTTCCATTTCTGGACTATAATTGATAATTTGACTAAGATTAGGTTGATACTTTTCTTTGTGATAATAAACTTCTTTAATCATTTCTTTAATTTTTTCTTTACCTTGGGCCTTTTTAGCAACTGCTTTCACAACAGGACAATTCAATTTTTCACTTAGTTTTTCTGCTTCAATTTTAATTTCTCTTTTTTCAACTATATCCATCATATTTAAAACTATAACCATTGGCAAACCAATCTCCAATAACTGTAAAGTTAAATTCAGGCTTCTCTCAAAATTAGAAGCATCGACAATATTTAAAATTAAATCTGCCTGACCTGAAAGTAAATAATCACGGGCTACTGTTTCTTCTAAACTATAAGAACTTAAGCTATAAGTACCAGGCAAGTCAATTAAATTACATTTATCTGAATCAATTTTTAAAACTCCAGTTTTCTTTTCAACTGTCACCCCAGGGTAATTTGCTATAAACTGTCTGGCTCCTGTTAAAAGATTAAACATTGTTGACTTACCTGAATTTGGCTGACCTGCAACTGCTACATTTATTTCACTCACTGACAATCACCTCAATAAACTTTGCTTCATCATGTCTAATACTGACATTATTATCTCTAATTTCTAATTCAACTGGATCAACTAAAGGAGCATTTCTAACTACAGTAAAATCACTGCCTGGAATAAAACCCAAATCCATCAAACGTCTCCCAGAAGCTCCTTTAAGAGCTATATTAACAATTTTCCCTTTAGCACCTGGTTTTAATTTATTTAATCTTATTTTATCCACTTTTTTGCTCCTTTTAATAAATTTTATTTTTAACCATTATTTTAGCTGCCAAATTCTGACCCAGAGCAACCTGTTGATTTTGAATAGCTAGTAAAAAAGGGCCTGGATTACCAGCAGCAATAACTTCAATTTCAGTCCCAATATTTAAACCAAGATCTTCTAATCTTCTTAACAAACCTCGACCATAGCTTTGATTATCAACAATTTTAGCCTTTTGGCCTGAGGGCAGCAGGCCTAAAGGAATTATATTTTCTCTCATTTATTTTCACCTCGATTTATTATTTTAAATTATCAAATTTAAGCTTCATTATATATTTCTTTTGGTTTAATAAAAGCCATAATTAACATGAAAATAATTGCTAATAAATAAAAGGCAAACATTGTCTCTAAACCAGATAAATTAAAATAATTACCTCCACTAAAGATTAAAACTGAAGCAATAAAACCCATCAATATTGGATATAAAAGTCCAAACAGCATCCATTTGGTGCTTCCAGTTTCTTGCCTCACTGCAACCATTGTTGGAATACAAGGTGGATATAAGGCCATAAAAACCATCATCGCTAGTGCATGGAGTGCAGTCCAGCCAGAAGTATCTGAAATTCTACTTGCTAAATTATCATTTGGGGTTTGACTTTTATAAATTGCCCCTAAAGTTGCTACACTATTTTCTTTAGCTGCAAAAGAACTGATTAAAGACATATTTATTTTCCAATCAAAGCCAGCATAAGTTGTAAGTGGCTCTAGATAATAACCTAATCTTCCTAAAACACTGCCCTCTAGATTTTTATTATTGATCTCTGCCCTTAATGTTTTTCGAGTCCGATCAAAATATCTATATTGTTTAAAAACTTGAGCAGCCTTCCGATCTCGCTGCCACTGACCATCAACCTGATAACGCCCACGATTAACTATTTTATAAAATAAAGTATTTTTTTCTTTATATTTTTCCTGCACTTCAGCTAGAGCTTTTTCTCCACCTGAATTTAACTTATCACTATTAAAATTAGCAGTATAATTAATAAAGTTTCTTAGTTTTTGGTCACTATTTAAAGCTTGATAATATTCTGGATTAGCTTTAATTCCCTCATAAAATTTACTCTGAGCCTGATCAATTTTAGCCTGATATTCATTTGTTTGTTGACTATTAATACCTGGATAATTAATTAAAAAGAAAACAATTACCATAACTACAGCTACTACTGTAGTTATTTTTTTGAGAAAAAGCCATAACCTCTCAAAACTGCGTCTTAAAACCCCCTTGATCGTTGGCAAATGATAACTAGGCATTTCCATCACAAAAGGTGAAGAAGGCTTGTGTTTAAGCACTGTTAGTGAAAATAATTTACTTAAACCTAAAGCAATAAAAATATTTACAGTAGCAATAAAAAACATTGCTTTTCCTTGATGATCAGTAAAAAACATTGAAATCAGCAAAATATAAAGTGGAGTTTTAGCCAAACAATTCATTATGGGGGCAATTAAAATAGTTGACAACCTTGCCTTCTCATCTTTAATCCCTCTTGTAGCCATTACTCCTGGCACTGCACAGCCGCCCACAAATAAGCCACTTAAAACTAAAGGGAAAACTGATTGACCATGTAAGCCAAAACGCCGTGCAACTCGATCCATAATAAAAGTTACTCTGGGAATATAACCGATATCTTCTAAAATAGCTATCAGAGTAAATAAAATTAAAAAGATCGGAATATAATTTAAAATTGCTAAAACACCATCAACAACACTAATTACCAAAGAACGTAATAAAGGATCAAATAATAAATTTTCTCCAGGTAAAAATGAAACAATTAAACCTTTTAAAGAAGATAAATAAGGCCAGGTATAATTAGTTATTTCATAGCCCTGAACAATACTTAATTGGTAAATTAAAAAGATTACTCCTAAAACAAGCAGTGGACCAAAAAATCTATGTAAAACTATTCTATCAGCTTTTTTAGTAAAACTTTCTTTTTTAACTTCTGGCTTTTTTAAAACTGACTCAGCTAAATTAGATGCTTCTGTATAATAAGACTGAGCAAAATGATTTTCTAAATCATAATAATTATTAGCTTTAAAAGTTTTTTGTTCTTCAGCAGCAAAAGTTAAAAGATCTTCTATATTTTTAAATTCTTCTTGCATAAAATTACCTCTCCCTGTTAGAGTAAACAAGAGACAGGCAGCTAAATTAAACTACCTGTCTTTGTTTTTCCTAGTCTATAGCATGAGCTTTAACCCACATTACTGCTCCAATTTCATGATCTTTTCCATTTATTTGTTCACCTTCCATTAAAGCTGCAAAACCCCACCAACCTGAGTTTGGAATGCCATAAGTAAAGACTCCATTTTCATCAGCTTTAATTACCTGAGTTGCATGAGCTGGAGTTGGAAATTCAAATTCTGCATTATTAATTCCTGCATATGATTCAGCATTTAAACGCTCAACTTCTATTTCAGCATGTGGTACTGGTTGACCATCTTTTTTGACAACTCCCTGGAATACATTGCCAGCCCAAAGACCATAAGGTCTAGTTAAAGGTACAATTTCAGCTTTTAAGCCAAGTTCTGCATCCCAATCTGAGGGAGCACCCATACTATTTACTACTACTTTAGTATATTGACTTATGTAAAGACCATCCATTTCTTCCCAATAAGGGGCTGGCTGCAGATAAAAAACAAAGTCACCAAAACCTCTAGTTTGATAACTAGTTTCATAAGCAGTTGCTCCATCAAAAGTAGTTTTTTCTAAACTATCTAAAAGATCTTTTTTACGTCCTTTATGATAAACTCCAAACTGCACTGGTTCTCCCATTTCCATTGTGTGAGAAGCTTCGCCTGGATGAGTAAAGATTAAATCAAGATCAATTTCTTTTTCATCCTGAGAGCTTAAAACATCATCTGTCGGCATTATTAATTGAAAGTGCGCTGAAGCCATCATTGTTGAAGAAACAACCATTACCATTACAACAGCTACTAAAACTAATTTTCTTTTTAATTTATTAATTTCAAAATTCATTAGATCATTCTCCTTTTGTTTTTTAATTTTTATTTTTTAATCTTTGCCGCTGAAATTTAAAGTTCAGAATCTGTTAACTTAGGTCCTTTTTCAATTACATTGTGACCAGGGCCAGCAGCGAAAATAACTTTATAATCTACCGCCGGTTTTTCGATTACTGCTTCACTAAAATCATCAAGTTGAGTTCTATAAATTACTAATTTTTCTTCAAATAATTCTGCTTCACCAGCAGGTTTTTCAGCTCCAATTTTATCTAAATACTGATCTCTAGCTTCAGTATCACCAGCAAATTCTTGCTCTGTAACTAAAATAATATCTGTACCAGAAGCTGAAGATCCATCAGAAAAGCCTCCCTGAACATAAATTGTGCCATCATGATAATCCTCTACATATAAAATAGGTGTGTGTGCCAAAGCCGCCTGTGAAACAACAATTAAAAAGACTAAAGTAATTAAAATAGATAATTTTTTCTTATTCATCAATATTTCCCTCCTAATTTTTTTAGGCAAGCCTAAATTGAGATTAAAAAAAGAGATTGATACTCATTCTCAATGGCTGCCAAAAAAATAATTTTTTTAGGTTAACCTAACTTGAATAATATAGTATCAGATCACTCAAGTTTTTGCAAGGGTTTTTTATATTTTTACTGATATCAGCCATAAATTAAAGCTAATGGCTGATATCAGTATTTATAGTTAGTTAATTAATCTTTAACTATTTCATCAAAGTCATATTCTTTACCACTTGCAATAGGACAACCCTTGTCACTACAACCTGCGCAAGGACTATCTGTCCCTTTAATCCCACCATAAACTTTTTTGCCAATATAATAAAGACTACCAAAACCTAAAATTCCTAAAAATATATATTCCATCATTAACCTCCTTCAGCCGAAAGCATAAATTCAGTTTTAAAAGCAGCTAATTTAAATTCAATCAAATTAACTGCTTCTAGATTCTAGATTCCAAAACCGAGCAGTATTCCACCTTGGTAGATTAGAAAAGAAACTATCCAAGCTAAGACAAACAGATATGAAGCTGTAATTATAGGCCACTTCCAACTTTGAGTTTCCGACTTAATAGCCCCTAAAGTAGCTATACAGGGAGTATAAATTAAAACCATAGTTAAAAATGAATAGGCTGCTAGCGGTGAATAATTAGCCTGAAGAGCAGCTCTTAAACCACCTTCACCGGCTGCATACACAACACCTAGAGTTCCAACTACAACCTCTTTTGCTAAAATACCAAAAACAAGGGAAGAAGCTGCCTGCCAGCTGCCAAAGCCAAGTGGAGCAAAGATAGGGGCTACTAATTGACCAAACTGTCCAATTAAACTTTGAGCAGATGCATATTCTACTCCTAATGGTAAATTAGCTAAAACCCAGATTAAAACAACAACTGAGAAAATAATTGTACCAGCTTTTTTCAGAAAAGCACCAACTTTTTCCCACATATGGATAAAGACACCTTTTAAAGTTGGAATTCTATAAGGAGGAAGCTCCATTACAAAGTGAGAACGCTCACCTTTAAATAAGATTTTATTAAAAATACCAGCCATAATAACTGCCATTACAATTCCTAAAATATAAAGAGAAAAAACAACTGTACTTGCATGATCAGCAAATAATGCTCCTGCAAAAACTACATAAACAGGTAATCTAGCCGAACAGGACATTAAAGGATTAATCAAAATTGAAATTATCCTATCTCTCTTACTATCTAAAGTCCTAGTTGCCATTACTCCAGGTACATTACAACCAAAACCGACAATCATTGGAATAAATGATTTTCCATGTAAACCTAATTTACTCATCACCTTATCCATTACATAAGCTGCTCTGGACATATAACCACTATCTTCTAAAATACCTATTGCTAAAAATAATAAAAATATATTAGGAATGAAAACTAAAACAGAACCAACACCACCAATTATTCCATCAGTTACAAAAGAAGATAGTAACGGCGCAACTCCAGCTTCTAAGAGTAAATCTCCAATCCAGCTTCCTGCCAGCTCAAAGAAAGATTCAATATAACCAATCAATGGATCACCTAAAGTAAAGGTGAATTTAAAGATGGCCCACATAACTGCCATAAAAATTGGAATTCCTAAATATTTATTAGTCACTACTGCATCAATTTTATCAGAAGTATTTTCTGGTTCTTGATCCACTTCAGGTCTTGTTACACTTTCTTCTATAATTTTATTGATAAATTCATATTTTTTATTAATTATAATATTATCAAAATCATCTTCTGCTTTAAGTTCTCTTTCTGCAATTAAGCTTTTTATTTTTTTTGCTTTAGAAGCACCTATTTCTCTTTCCAATAATTTAACTGCTTCTGGATCATGCTCAATTAATTTAACTGCTGCCCAACGCTGATTTAGCTGCTGTGAGAAATCATTTTCTTTTAATAATTCTATAACTTCTGCAATCAGTTCTTCAACCTCAGTTCCATAGTCAATTTTAAGTGAAGCTTCACTTAAATTTCTATTCTCAATTGTCTTCTCTAAAAGCCTTTTAATGCCGCGGCCTCTGCTGGCAACTGTTTCTACAACTGGAGTCCCTAACATTTGACCTAGCTTCTTTTTATCAATTTTAATCCCTTTTTTCTCAGCCTCATCTGCCATATTTAAAACAGCAATTAAGTCAACTCCCATTTCTAAAAGCTGAATTGTGAAATATAAGTTACGGTCTAAGTTAGCTGAATTAATGATATTTAAGACCACATCATAATCACCAGCTGTTAAAAAATCTCGTGCTACAACTTCATCTTCCGAATAAGCACCTAGAGAATATGTACCCGGAAGATCAATTACTTCCAGCGAATAATCTTGGTAAAAAGCACGTCCGGTTTTCTTTTCAACTGTTACTCCAGGCCAGTTTCCGACATGCTGTCTAGAACCTGTTAACTCATTAAACATTGTTGTCTTACCAGAGTTTGGATTACCTGCTAAAGCAACTTTAAGCTCTGTATTTTGTCTTTCTTTTTTATTTAAAGCCATTAATTTTCACACCCTTTGTTATCTACTATTACTTTATGTGCCATGCCTCTTCCCAAAGCCACTCTATTATCTCCAAGTCCCACAATTAAAGGACCACCAGAACTTCTATAAATTTTAACTGATTTACCACTAACAAAACCTAAATCATTTAGTTTACCTTTGGCAGTTCTCCCACCAATAATTTCTTTAATACAAGCTGTTTCTCCTGCTCTTAACATTGCTAAAGGCATCAAATTTAAACCTCCTCCACCATAATTTCGGCTGCTTCATCCTGACGCAGACTTAAGCTATATCCTCTGACCTTAACTTCAATTGGATCACCCATTGGCGCCTTACCTTTTACTTCAATTAAAGCACCTTTATTTAAACCCATATCCATTAGTTTTCTTTTTAACTTCCCTTTAGAATTAATTTTAAGAACTTTTACTTTCGCTCCGACCTTAATCTGATCTAACATTAACGCTTCTGTTTTGGTCATTTTTTCTTTTGCCTCCTTCTCCCTTAAAAATTTAAGTGAGCAATTTTCTTCTTGCAATTTATTTTTTTCAATCAACATTTCAATAATAGCAGTTAAACTTTGATTACTTAAACAATGTTCCAAATTACAAGCATCTTTTTCTGCTATCTCAGGCTCAACTCCCAGTATTTCACTAAAAAAGATAGCTAAAATTTGATGTGTGCAGTGAACTTTTTCAGCTGCAAATTTACCTTTTTTAGTTAATTTTATTGGACCATATTTTTGCTGAGTTACTAAACCATTTTCACTTAATTTTTGAATACCTTCATTAACAGAAGAGGCAGCTATATTAAGTGAAGCAGCAATATCAGTAACTCTGGCTGTCCCTTTATTTTCAATCAAAGTTAAAATTGTCTCCAAATAATCTTCCATTGACTTTGATAAACTTAAATTAATATTCATTTTTTTCCCCCAAGTGCATTTGTTTTAGGACTACCTAACAAGATGCTAAAAAAATTTATTCAAATTGAAAACGGTTCTCAACTTCAATTAAAATTATATATAACTTTATTATAATTGTCAAGATTATTTTCAAAAAAATAAGCCTTTAATCCCTGTTATATCAGTAATTAGTAATCATTACTGATAAATAAAGATTCTAGGCTCTACTTGCAAAAATTTTAATTAATAAATTTTATTCTTTTTAATCTCATTCTAATGCTGGTTTAAAGTTTTTTTAATAATCCACTGATATTATATTAATTGTAGCAAAGAGATAGAAATTTGTTATCCCCTTTTTAAGAGCTGTTGCAGAGGACAGCTTTAAGCATAGATAAAAGTAATAGATACTTTTCTCCTTGTTTTAACCGCCTTTTCCCGAGGCGGTTTTTTTACGTTAATTCAAAAAATCTCTCTCCCTTTTCTATAGCCTCTAAATAATCTGCAAAAACACAAGCTGTATCGAAAGAATAATTTTTTAATTCTTTCCAATTTGATTTTTCATAGATTTCTATAATATCTAAAATAGATCCAAATTTACCTTTTCTAGAAATTAAAGCCTCTTTAAATTCAGTTTTAAGAGATATTTGAGCTAAAATATCTTCAAAATCACGATCAAGATAAGCATTAATCAAAGAAAATAAACCTAAAACAAATAAATCTTCTTTAATCTCAAAATATTTTTTCAAAGAATCAGCAAAATAAGCTCTAATCAAAGCAGTTTTTAATAATAGATCAGGTTTTTGATTATTTAATTTCTTAAAAGAATATAAAAGACACCATTTTTTCAAACGCTCAATACCTAATAAAACTATTCCCTGACGAATTGAATTAATATCATAACCATAAGCAGCAGAATTTATTAATCTTAAAAGACTATAAGTCATGGAAAGATCTTGTTTTATTATTTTTTCTATTTTTTTGAAATTAGGGTTTTCTTTATTTAATTCTTTAATAATATTATTATAACTTAAGCTAAAAGGTTCTACTTTTTTACCTGAAACTATATCTGGTTTAGTAAAATAAAAACCTTGATAATAATCATAATTATCTTTTTTAGCTTCTTCTAAATCTGAATGATTTTCAACTTTTTCTGCTAAAAATTTAACTTGAGAATTATATTTGCTTCTAATGACTGCCAAGATTTCTTTGCGTTGGGCTGGAGTTGTATTAATAAAATCAATTTTTATTATATCAGCAATTTTTATTAACTCTATCCATTCTTCTTTAAATTCAAAATCATCTAATACTATTTTATAACCCTCTGCTTTTAGTTCTTGACAACTTTCAATTATGTCTGAATCAACAACTACCGTTTCTAAAATTTCAATAAAAATAGATTCTTTTGCTAATATTTCTGGTATTTTATTTTTAATCATCGGAGCAGTAAAGTTAATAAAAGCTGGCTTATTTTGAGTTAAATTAAAAAGTCCAATTGATTCTAAACTACTACTTATCACCTCAGAAGTTGCCTGCTCTCCATCAATAATTTTATTGCCCTGCTCTGATCTAAATAATAATTCATAAGCAAATAATTTTTCATTTTTATCTAAAATTGGCTGTCTACCTACCATTGATTTACTCATTTTTAAACCTCCAATCTAATATTTAATAATTTGCTCTATAATTTAAACCATTTTTCTTTTTTTTAGCTTTAGCCTGATACATTTTTTGGTCAGCAAGTTTAAAAACTTCTTTCAATTTTAATTTTGGGCTAGTTTTCACTGCATAACCAATAGAAATAGAAAATGTTTTTATAGCATCCTTTGTTTCTAAATAATTTTTTTCTTGCTTTTTTATTCTTTGATAAATTAAATCAGCTTCTTTGAGAGTTGTTTCTGGTAAAATTAGGGCAAATTCATCTCCTCCAATTCTAGCAGCTATGTCTGCCTCTCTGGTCGAATTTTTAATTATTTCTGCAGCAATTTTTATATATTGATCACCTTTTAAATGGCCAAATTGATCATTTATATATTTTAAATTATCTAAATCTGCAATTAAAATAGCAATTGGTAACTTACGGCTGGTTTCTAATCTTTTTAATTCATTTTCAAAATATCTTCTATTATATAAGCCAGTCATTTTATCATGAAAAGAAAGATATTCTATTTCTTTTTCTTTTCTCTTATTTTCAGTAATATCAAGTGATGAACCTACAATTTTTTCTACTTTACCATTAATAATCACAGGTGTTAATTTAGTTAACCATATTTTTTTACCTGCTGGTAAATCAAGTTCTTCTTCATAGCTAATTATTTTTTTCTCAGTTACACATTTTTTATACTTTTTTAGAATATTTAAAGCAGTTTTTTTATCAAATACTTCTAGCGGTGTTTTCCCTTTTACTTCTTTACTTTTTAAACCTGTAGTCTTTTCATGAAAACAATTTAAGCGCTGATATCTAAATTCTTCCCCCTCTACACTTAGTAAAAAAATAGCATTATCAACATTAGATAAAATAATTTCATATTCTTTTGATAAATTTCTTAATTTAAGATTAGTATTTTTTCTAGCTGAGACATCTCTGACACTAACTATTATTCTTGAATCATTTTTTTGACTATTAAGATTAATCATCTTGGCCTCAAAGAATTTTTTAACTTGCTTAATAACTAAACTATATTCAAAACTAACTGTACCTTCATTTTGAAATAATTGATTACTTTTTTCTTGAAATAATTTATATTCTGCTTTTGTTAAAATATTTTCTAAATTTTTTCGAATAATTTTATCTTTGGAATAAAAAAGCTTAGAGTCATCTCCTGTCCAAAAATCTAAAATATCGCCATTTTTATTAATCAAAAAAATCATATCAGGTATTGTTTCAATAATCCTTTGTAAATTATCTCTATTTTTTCTCAATTCATTTTCTAAAATATTTTTTTCTGTAATATCATCAGCTTGACAAAAGATACTTTGAACATTTCCTTTTTGATCAAAAACTGGAGACTTTTTAATAGCCAAAAGTCGAGATTCTCCCTGACTATTTTTGATCCACCTTTCTTTTTCAATTAGCTTTTTTTCCATAAAAATATCTATATTCTCTACTATAATTTTTTCTGCTCTTTTTAAATCTAAAATATTAAAAATATTTTGATTAAAAAAATCTGCTTCGTTTTTACCTAAAAATTGAGCATAGCTTGCATTAACAAGCTTATAAGTATAAGGATCTTTATAATACCAGATTTGTTTTTCTAATTTATTAACTATTTTTTTATTTAGTTTATCTAAATTAGAATTATTAAATTTCTTTTTTTCTAATAAAAGCTGGATATTTTCTTTTAAATCTTTTTTCTTAATTGGCCTTGTTAAAAATAAATCAGAGTTAGTACTAGCTTGATCAATTTTAGCCAAACCAGTTAGAAAAATAATTGGCAGCTGATAATTGTTTTTTATTTCTACTCCCAATTGATAGCCAGAAATTTGACCAGCTAAAATAAGATCAATCAAAATTAAATCAGGAAATTCAGACTGAGAACTATTTTTTAAAACTTGGAGTACTTTTTTAGCTCTATTAAAATATCTGAGTTCATAATTTAATTCACTTAATACTGCTTTGATTTTATTTTTATCTAATTTAGAATCTTCAACTACAAATATTTTTTTCAAAACTAACCTCCCTTAAACTTTTTTATATTAAAGTTCCTAGTTCAAAAATTAAAAATTTAAGTTATTTTCAAATCTATTGGTAAAAGAATCATTAGTAAAACTATCTGTTTAATATACTATAGTTAAATAGCAAAAATAGCCAGAAAAAAATGCACTGGCTATTAATCCTGAGGTGAATCTGACAATCATTGCTAATTTAGCTTTAGATTCAGATCTTTGCGTCACAATTTTTCAATTGTTTTGCTTTTATTAAAATATTATTTTACTGTTACTTTCTAATTTCGATATTCAGCTTTAAAAACCTTTATTTAGCTAGTTAAAATTAAATTCTATACAAAAAAATAAAGGATAATCATTAAAATGATTATCCTTTAAGCTTATTTCTAGTGTCTAAAATGTCTTTTCCCAGTAAAGACCATTGCCAGCTGAAATTTATTACAGGCTTCAATTACTTCTTTATCTCTAATCGAACCTCCTGGCTGAATTATTGCTTTAATACCCATTTTTGCTGCTTTTTCTATAGCATCTGGAAAAGGAAAAAAAGCATCAGAAGCTGCAACTCCATCTTTTTGTCTCCCATCAGCTTTACGACCAGCAATAATCATCGAATCAACTCGACTCATTTGACCTGCTCCAATCCCAACAGCCATCTCATCTTTAGCCATTACAATTGCATTTGATTTAACATGTTTTACTACTTTCCAAGAAAATAATAAATCTTTAATCTGAGCTTTAGTCGGCTTTTTTTCAGTTACCACTTCTAAGTCTTCAGCAGTTGTTTGAGCCAAATCTCTAGTTTGAACTAAAAGTCCACCTCTTACTTTTTTCATACTATATCCTGGTTGAGCTTGATTTCGATAAAGTGCTCCAGTCTTTAAAATACGCATTTTTTTAGAGCGCTCTTTTAAAATCTTTAAAGCCTCAGGCTCATAGTCAGGTGCAATCACAACTTCAATAAATTTATCCTGGTCTGCAATTTCTACCGCTGTTGCTAAATCAATTTTTTGATTAACAGCCACAATTGAACCAAAAGCAGAAAGAGGATCACCAGCATGTGCCTTAATAAAAGCTTCTTTTAAATTGTCAGCAGCTGCTATTCCACAAGGATTTGCATGTTTAATTACTGCTGCTGTTGCTTTAGTTTCAAATTCTTTAACTAACTCTAAAGCACCATCTGTATCATTAATATTATTAAAAGACATTCCTTTACCATGCAGCTGCTCAGCATTAGAAATTGAAGCCTCATGCTGTTCTTTTTCTAAGTAGAAAGCTGCTTTTTGATGAGGGTTTTCTCCATAACGAAGATCAGCTTTTTTATCATAATGATCCGAAATCATTTCAGGCATTTTTTCTGTTTTAGATTTAAATACAATTTTTCTTAAATATTTTTGTATTTTCTGATCATATTCTGCTGTATGCTGAAAAGCTTTATAAGCTAATTTTAATTTTTGCGACTTAGTTAAAGCACCATTTCCTAATTTCAGTTGAGCTAAAAGTTGATCATAATCAGCTGGGTCAACTACAACTCCTACATCATTATTATTTTTAGCAGCTGAGCGAATCATTGTTGGGCCACCGATATCAATATTTTCTACTGCCTCTGCCAAAGTCACATCTGCTTTAGCAATTGTTTTAGCAAATGGATAGAGATTACAGACAACAAGGTCAATAGGTTCTATCTTCTGAGCTGTGATTTCTTTTAAATGCTGCTCATTATCTCTAACTGCCAAAATACCAGCATGGATAGCAGGGTCTAAAGTTTTAACACGGCCATCCATCATTTCTGGAAATTTAGTTAGCTCTTCTACTTCTTTAACTTTAATTTTATTTTCTTTTAAGAGTTTAGCTGTACCACCAGTTGAAATTATTTCTATTCCGAATTTTTTTAAAGCAGCTGCCAGTTCTATAATTCCATCTTTGTTGTAAACACTAATTAATGCTCTTTTAATTTTAGCCAAGACTCTGTTCCTCCTTTAAAATTTTAACTTTTCTACCCTCAATTTTTAATTTAGATTCGGCAATTAATTTAATTACTTCTGGATAAATCTGATGTTCTTTTTTTAAAATTCTAGCTGCCAGATCAGCAGCACTATCTTCTGGCTTAACTTTTACTACTGCCTGTTTAATTATTGGGCCAGTATCCATCCCCTGATCAACATAATGAACAGTACAGCCACTATATTTCACTCCATAATCAACAGCCTGTTTTTGAGCAGCAAGACCTTTAAAAGCAGGTAAAAGTGAAGGATGAATATTAATTATTTGCTTTTTAAATTTTTTAACAAAAAAGGGAGACAAGATTCTCATATATCCAGCTAAAACAATAAGTTCAACCTGAGCTTCTTTTAACAAACTAACTAATTTTTTTTCATAAGCAAGCTCAGTCTCAAATTGAGCTGGATCAATAAAAGTTGAGTTTATCCCCTCTTTTTCTGCCTTTTTTAAAGCACCAGCATTTTTTTGATCACTAAGTAAAAATTTAATTTCAGCTGGAATTTTAGCTCTTTTTATCTGATCAATTATTGCCTGAAAGTTTGAGCCTCTACCTGAGGCAAAAACAGCTATTTTAAGCATTTTTACACCTTCTTTATTTTAGTTGGAGCGGCTGCTCACCAGCTGCTTTACTGATTTCACCAATTAGACAAGCCTGTTCTCCCATTTTTTCTAATTCCGCTAATACTTTATCTTTATCTTCCTTAGCAATAACTAAGGTCATTCCAATTCCCATATTAAAAGTTCTATACATTTCTTTTTCTGTAATTTCTCCTGCTTTTTTAATTAAACTAAAAATTTTCTGCGGCTGCCAGCTATTTTTTGAGATTTCAGCTTTGAGCCCTCTTGGTAAAATGCGTGGTAAATTTTCTATTAAACCACCACCTGTAATATGTGCTATACCTTTGAGCTTGAATTTTTCTAAAAGGGCCAGCACGGTTTTAACATAAATTTTAGTTGGTTTTAATAGTTCTTGACCTAAATTATTTTCTAGACCCTCAACCTCAGCCCTATAATCAAAATTAGCTTTTTCAAAAAGTGCAGCCCGGGCCAGACTAAAACCATTGCTGTGTAGACCATTTGATTTAAGGCCAATAATTAAATCTCCTGCCTTAATTTCAGCTCCAGTAATCATTTCTTGCTGATCAACTATGCCCACTGCAAAACCTGCCAGATCATATTCTCCAGCTTGGTAAAAGCCTGCCATCTCAGCAGTTTCTCCCCCAATTAAAGCAGCACCAGCTTCTTTACAACCAGCTGCAATTCCTTTAATAATCTCAGCTGCTTTTTGGGGTTCAAGTTTTCCGGTTGCCAAATAATCCAAGAAAAATAAGGGTTTGGCTCCCTGAGCCAGGATATCATTAACTGACATTGCAACTAAATCAATTCCAATTGTCTGATGAATATCCAGCTTAAAAGCTAATTTAAGTTTTGTTCCAACTCCATCTGTGCCTGAAACTAAAACAGGATTTTTATAATTAGTTAAATCAGCTTTAAAAAGGCCACCAAAACCTCCCAAACCAGTCATTACTTCTGGTCCAAAAGTTGATTCTACATCTTTTTTGATCATCTCAACTGCTTTTTTACCAGCATCTATATCTACTCCAGATTTTTTGTAATCTAAACCCACATTTATTCCTCCTCTGTTAAGTAACGACTCTCTATTGGATAATCTCCATCAAAACAGGCTGTACAAAAACCAAGTTTAACTTCAGTCTGAATAGATTTGAGCATTCCAGCCTGACTCAAATAATGAAGACTATCAGCACCAATAATTTTAGCTATTTCTGCAATAGAATTTCTACTAGCTATTAATTCCTGCCGACGAGAAGTATCAAGTCCAAAATAGCAAGGATGTTCTACTGGAGGAGATGAAATAGCTAGATGAACTTCTTTAGCTCCTGCTTCTTTAATCCGTCCAATAATTTGTTTGCTTGTTGTTCCTCTGACAATTGAATCATCTATCAGTACCACTCTTTGATCTTTAATAATTTCTTTAATTGGTGATAATTTAAGTCTAACTTTTAGATCTCTAATTGCTTGAGTTGGCTGAATAAAAGTCCTTCCCATATAACGATTTCTCAAAATACCCTGAGCATATGGAATTCCAGATTCTGCAGCAAAACCCAAAGCTGCAGCTATACCCGAATCTGGAACCGGAACTACAATATCTGCTTCAACATCCATTTCGCGGGCCAGCTGTTTTCCCATCTCTTTCCGGGCTAATAAAACATTTTGGCCTGCTATTTTACTATCAGGTCTAGCAAAATATATATACTCAAAAACACAAAGACTTGTTTTATTTTGACTGCTATAAGATCTGCTTTTAATTCCTGTTTGATCAATAACTACTATTTCACCTGGTTCTATATCTCGTACAAATTCAGCCCCAATAATATCAAAGGCACAACTTTCTGAAGCCACAACATAAATATTATTTAATTTGCCAAGTGAAAGTGGTCTAAAACCACTTGGATCTCTAATAGCAATTAACTGATCTTTAGTCATTGCTACTAAAGAAAAAGCTCCTTTAAGCTGATGTAAACTTTGGCTTAAAGCCTCTACTATATTATCTTCAAAAGAGCGCGCAACTAAATGAGCAATTACTTCTGTATCTAAAGTAGAATGAAAAATAGAACCATTACTTTCTAAGTTATTTCTTAACTCAGCTCCATTTGCTAGATTACCATTATGGGCTAAAGCCAAATCTCCTTTCATACTATTAATTAAAATAGGTTGTGCATTAGCTAATTTACTTGAGCCACTAGTTGAATAGCGAACATGACCAATTGCCATTTCACCTTTTAAATTTTTTATATCTTCTTTTTCAAAAACGCTTTCTACTAAACCCATACCTTTATGCAAATTAAATTCACCTTGATAATTAGCACAAATACCAGCACTTTCTTGGCCTCGATGCTGAAGAGCAATTAAGCCATAATAACTTAATTCGGCTGCACTACTCTCACCATTAGCATTAAAAATTCCAAATACTCCACATTCTTCGGTCATTTTATCTGCCAGCAACTTAGATTGCTTTTTTTCTAAAGCAGCTGGGCTCTGATTATTATAATTTGAATTTTGTTTAGAGAAATTACAATTTTTTCTCATCACTTACCTCCCTGAAAAGCTAAATTTATTGCCACTTTTGACCAGTAATTCGCTGATACATTTCTTGATAAGCTGCTTCTACATTGCCTAGATCACGGCGAAAACGATCTTTGTCTAGTTTTTCTTTAGTTTGACTATCCCAAAAACGACAGGTATCAGGGGTGATTTCATCTGCTAAAATTATTTCTCCACTTGCTGTTTTTCCAAATTCAAGTTTAAAGTCAACTAAATCTATTTTGCGTGCTTTTAAAAATTTGCTTAAAATATAATTTATTTTATGACTTAAGGCGATTAGCTTTTCTAATTCCTGATGTTCAGCAAGTTTTAGTAGTTCAATGTGTGAGATATTGATTAAGGGATCACCCAGCTGATCATCTTTGTAATAAAATTCGATTACTGGCTGTCTCAGTAATTTACCTTCTGTAAAACCAATTCTTTTAGCTAAACTGCCAGCTGCCAGATTACGCATTACAACTTCTAAGGGAATAATCTTAACTTTTTTTACCAGAGAATCAGTCTGATTTAGTTCTCTAATTAAATGAGTTTTAATCCCTTCAGCTTCTAAAAGCTTAAAAAAGAAATTAGTTATTTTATTATTAATTTTACCTTTTTCTTTAATCTGCCCCTTTTTTTGACCATTGAAAGCAGTTGCATCATCTTTAAAATGAACAATTAGTTGATCAGTAACTTCAGTTGCAAAAAGCTGTTTAGCTTTACCTTCATAAAGCATTTCTTTTTTTTCCATTTGATTAAACCTCCAGTTGAAGTTCATAAGCAAATTTTTTCTGCCAATTTTTTACTATTTTTTCTGTTTTCTGAGCTGCTATACCAGTATATTTTTCTGGTTTTAAAATTATTTCTTTTTGTAAGTCTCTAAAATTTTCCCAATAACCCTTTAATTCTTTGCTTTGAGCAACTAGTTCTTTTAAAGAAAGATCTGTTTTTTGAGCTTCTAAAGTTAATTTACGTACTGCCTCATGTGCATCAGGATGACCAGCTGCTGCCAAAAGAATATATAATGGTTCAGCTACAATCATTTTCTTATTCTGCTCAAAGTTTTTTTGCATATTTTTTTGATCTACTACCATTTTAGAACTAACTCTAGTTAATCTAGATACTGCAGAAAGTAGAGCCGTTATTAATTCTGGAATAAAACGTGAAGAAGCTGAATTAGTTAAATCTCTTTGATGTTCAGATAATTGATCTAAATAAACTGTTGTCATCTGGGGCATAAAAGCTTTCCATAAACTTTTTACATTTTCATAATTAATTGGATTTCTTTTATGAGGCATTGTTGAAGAACCAACCTGATCTTTAGCAAAAAATTCTCCTATTTCTGCAATTTCTGAGCGCTGCAGCTGACGCATATCATCAGCAAAAGCTGCCAGCACACTAAAAGTTGACACTAAAGTGTGAACAAAATCTGTCATTGGCTCTGCTTGAACTATTTGAGTTGAATGTTCTCCTGCTTTTAAACCTAGTTCAGCTAAAACTTCTTTTTCAAACGCTTCTGGATCATCAAAAAAAATACTACTAGCATTATAAGCACCAACTGCTCCTGCAAATTTTCCGACTAATTTATCTGTTTTAGCTTCAATTTCCTCTATTCTTTCACCTAAACGGGCTACATATTCAGCAATAGTAAAACCAAAAGTAATGGGAACGGCATGCTGACCATGTGTCCTTCCAATTTGAACCCTATCTTTTTCTCTAAAGGCAATTTCTGCCCAGCTTTTATGTAATTTTTTTAACCTAGGTAAAATTAATTCTCTAGCAGTTTTTTGATAGCGAAGGGAATTAGCTGTATCTACAATATCATAAGAAGTTGCTGTAAAGTGTAAAAACGGACGGCATTTTTTACTAACTTTTTTTTGCAGACAGTTAACTAAAGCTCTAATATTATGTTTAGTCTTTGCTTCTTCTGCATAAACTTCTGCTGTGGTCAATTCTGCAATTGCTTTTTCAACTTCTGCTGGAGCTGTTTGAGGTGCCAGACCTCTTGCAGCTAATACTTTAATTAAAGCTAATTCAACTTCTGCTTGCAAAGCAATTGTTGCTTTTTCAGAAAGATATTTACTAATTTCAGCATAATCATCTTCATCTCTAGAGTAACGATGATCAAGTGGACTTATATTGGCAAAAATATCTCTAGTCTGCAAATTTTGCGCTCCTTTCAAGGTAGTTTTGATAACCCTGTTCTTCTAATTTAGCTGCTGTTTTTAAAACTTTAGCTTCCATTTCTTGGCGGTATTCCTGCTGTTTTTGCTCTAAGTCTTGATTATTTAAAGCTAGGATTTGAACTGCTAGTAGAGCTGCATTTTGAGCTCCATTAATTGCTACTGTTGCTACTGGTACTCCTGGTGGCATCTGTACAATTGAATAAAGTGAATCAAGTCCACTTAGCTTTGAAGTTTTGATTGGAACTCCAATTACAGGTAAGTTGCTTACTGCTGCAACCATACCAGGTAAATGAGCTGCTCCGCCTGCTCCAGCTATAATTACTTTCAAACCTTTTGCGGCTGCTGTTTGAGCATAATCATTTAATCTTTTTGGAGTCCTGTGAGCTGAAACAACTGTTAACTCATATTCTATTTTAAAATGATCTAAAATTTCTGCTGCCTCTTTCATTACTGGTAGATCAGAATCACTACCCATAATTATTCCTATTTTAGCTTGCATAAAATTTTACCTCCTAATTTTTAAATAGCTTAACTTTGACTAATTTTTTAATAATTTAATTTTTTAAAATAAAATTTATCTTAAAAAAATTAATTTTAAGGCTTTCCTTTAATCTCTATTAACTGACTTGCTTTCAAAGCATTTGCTGCTGCTTTTTCTAATTTAGCTGCTGTCACAGTTAGATGGCCCATTTTACGACCTGGTCTAGAAATTGACTTTTGATAAATATGAACTTTAACTCCCTCTAAAGCTAAAGCTAAATCTAAACCAATTAATTGGGCCTTTCCGCTTTGACCACTACCTAAAATATTATGCATTACTGCTGGTCTAATTAAATTAGTGGCTCCTAAAGGTAAACCTGTAATAGCTCTAATATGCTGTTCAAACTGAGAGGTTAGACAAGCCTCAATTGTATAATGGCCTGAATTATGGGGTCTAGGAGCAATTTCATTTACTAAAAGCTGCTCAGCTTCTGTAACAAACATTTCTACACAAAAAATTCCTATTCCTTCAAAAAGCTGAAGTACTGCTTGAGCCAATTCTTTTGCTCTTTTTTTTAATTTAGCAGAAATTTGAGCTGGCACTTTTGTCTGGTAAAGTATATTTTCTCGATGTTCATTTTCTCCTATAGGATAAACCTTCATCTCTCCTGTAAGAGAACGAGCAGCAATAACTGAAATCTCTTTTTTAAAAGGGATAAATTCTTCCAACATTAACGATTTTTTTCCAGCTCCTAAGGCTTTAAATCCAGCCTCGACTTCTGCCTCATTTTTGAGCAAAAAATTACCTTTACCATCATAACCACCTCTACAGCTTTTTAGCATGAGAGGATAGCCAAATTCTTTAGCTTTTGCTTTAATTGCTGCTGGACTATCAACTTTTTTAAAGTCTGGAACAGCTATTTGATTTTCTTTTAAAATTTTTTTTTGCTGATATTTATCCTGAATAATTTCTAAACTATGGGCAGTTGGATAAACTTGATAAGCTGCAGCTTGCAGTTTTTTTAAAATTTCAACATTTATATGTTCAAATTCATAAGTTATTAAATCTGATTTTTGAGCCAATTTTTTAACTGCCTGGCTATCATCAAAGTCAGCAATCAAATGTTGATCAGCTATACTGTGAGCTGGACAATCTTTGCTGGGATCTAAAATTGTAATATAAAATCCCATTTTTTTAGCTGCCAAAATCATCATTTTTCCTAATTGGCCCCCACCAATAATCCCAATTTTTTGTTTGGTTTTATCTTTAAATTTCAATTTATAACCTCCAGCTTAAATTTATTTTGCAAGTGCTTTTTGGCCAATATCATTGCGAATCTGAAAACCTTCAAAATCAATTTTGGCTACACCTGCATATGCCTTTTCTATAACTTTAGCAAAATCATTACCTAAAGCAGTAACTGCCAGAACTCGACCACCAGCTGTTAAAATTTTTTCTGCTGCAAATTTTGTTCCTGCTTGAAAAACAATTAAATCCTCAGATTTTGCTGCTGCTTTAAGCCCTCTAATTTCTTTACCTTTTTTGTGATTTAAGGGATAACCAGCTGAGGCCATTACCACTGCAACTGCTTTTTTATTTTTCCAATTAATTTCAGTCTGAGCTAGATTACAATTAATAACTGCTTCTATAATATCTACTAAATCTGTTTTTAATAAAGGTAATATTACTTGTGCTTCTGGATCACCAAAACGCACATTATATTCTAATACCTTAGCTTTACCTGCTTTAATCATCAAGCCAAAATAGATAATTCCCTTAAAATTTAGTTTTTCTTGCTGAAGGGCTTTGAGTGTTGGTTCCATAATTTCATTTTTAAAATAAGTTTTAACTTGTTCAGTGACTACAGGAGCCGGAGCATAAGCGCCCATTCCACCAGTATTTGGTCCACTGCCACCATCATAAGCGGCTTTATGATCTTGAGAAGCAAGCATAGGTATTATAGTCTGGCCATCACAAAAAGCAAGAATAGTTGCTTCTTCTCCGCTTAAAAATTCTTCAATAACTACTTTTTCACCTGCTTTTCCAAATTTTTCATCTTTCATAATTGTTTTAACTGCTTTTAAAGCTTCTGCTTCTGTTTGAGCAACAATTACCCCTTTACCTGCTGCTAAGCCTGAAGCTTTAACTACTATTGGAGCTCCTTTTTCTCTAATATAAGCTGCTGCCTTTTCAGCTTCTTTAAAACTTTTATATTCTGCAGTTGGAATCTGATATTTCTGCATTAAATTTTTAGCAAAAGTTTTAGAACTCTCCAGCCGAGCCGCACTCTGATTTGGGCCAAAAACTTGAAGTCCATGTTTTTCAAAAAGATCAACAATTCCTGCTGCTAGTGGTGCCTCTGGTCCAACTACTGTAATATCAATTTTTTCTTTTAAGGCAAATTCTAATAGTGCTTTCTGATTATTTTGATCAAAGTTTAGATTTTGACCATATTGAGCAGTACCAGGATTACCAGCTGCTATATATAATTCTTTTACTTTTTTACTTTGAGCTAATTTCCAGGCAAGAGCATGTTCTCTACCACCACTGCCAATAAGAAGGATGTTCATTATATCCACTCCAATTCACTTTGTGATTTTATGTACTTTAACCAGGTACCAATATATAAATAAAAATAGCCCAGGTAGGAAGACTCTACTTTTTGGAATGAGTAGAACCTCCCCGCCTGGGCTTTTATCCCTTCGGTGTAATATAACAATATCTGTACCGCTCGGACCAGCCAGCGCTTGCTAAAGATTTATAGTTATAGTCTTTTCACAAACGAAAGAACTAGAATTATCACCCTTATACTGCGGGAACCTAGGTACACTTCCCTCATAGTCGGACTATTTACGGTATCCGGTAGAGACTTGTGGGCCATATTCCCACTATTATATGAGGTACAAATTTAATTTTTAATTTACAATTTCATCTTAACAGAATGATTTTTTAAAGTCAAGTTAGATTTATTTTTAATTTTCTAAACTCCTTTAAATTAAATTAAAGGACTATATTCCTGCTCAGTTTTTTGATTTAAGTGAGCATGATTTAAATATATCTCTTTTAAAATTTGGACTCCTCTTTTTATTTCTTGACTGTCAACTGCGGCAAAACTTAATCTTAAATGATTTCCAAAATCTGAGTTTAAAGAAAATAGATAACCAGGAGAAAAAACAAGTCCTTTGGCAACTGCCTGCTGATACAATTTTTTACTATCTACATTTTTAACAAATTTTAGCCATAGATAAAGGCCTCCTTTTGTTGGAAAAACTATTTCCACTGCCTCAGCCAGCTCTTTTTTTAATTCCGCCTTCATTATTTCAAATCTTTTTTTGAATAAATTCCGCTGTAATTCAATATGCTTATCTAATAAACCAGCCCTTAAATAGTAATCAAAAGCTCTTTGAGTTAAACCACCGCTCGAAATATCAGTTGCATATTTGGCCTCTAAAATTTGAGCTAATAATCTCTCTGGCAAAATAATAAAAGCTAGCCTTAAACCAGGCATAAAAACTTTAGAAAAGCTTTTAATATAAATAACTCTATCCTGCTTATCATATTCTTTTAAAATACTACTTTTTTCTGCAGTATAATACAGATCAGACAAAATATCATCTTCAATAATATAAAAATCATATTTTTCAGCTAAATCTAAAAGCTGCTGCTGTTTAGCTTGACTCCAGTTAACACCAGTTGGATTTTGAAAGTTTTGCATAGTAAAGAAAAACTTTATTCTATTTTTCTTTAAATATGCTTCCATTGCTTCTAAATCAGCTCCATCCTGCTCCATTTTAATACTTTTTATTGCTGCTTTTCGAGAATTAAAGGCCTGTAAAGCTCCAAAATAAGTGGGATCTTCAACTATAATTTGATCTCCATAATCTAACATTATTTTACTTATAATATCAATAGCCTGCTGTGCACCTGAAACAACCTGAATCTGTTTTAAAGCAGAATTAATACCTTGCTGAGCAAAATATTTTTGAATAGATTTTCTCAAAGCTAAAAAGCCCTGGCTTTTTTGATAACTAAAAGCTTCACCCTGATCACGCTCTAATACCTGATTAATAGCATATTTAAAATCTGCTACAGGAAATAAATCATTACTAGGAGTTGCACTAGCAAAGTTAATACTTTCTGCTAATTTAATTTGACCATGTTTCAACATATCATGCCGATTTTTAGTTTCAACTATCTTCTTAGTTGGGGCCACAAAGCTTCCACTACCTACTTTCTTATAAATTATCTCTTCATTTGCTAACATATCATATGCTTTAACAACTGTAGCTGGATTTACTCCAACTGCTGTTGCTAGTTTTCTAATTGGTGGTAATTTTGTATTAGCTTCTAAATCATTTTGTATTTTATTTTTTAATTTTTTATAAAGTTGGATATAAAGAGCAGAATTACTTGCTGCATCTAAATTAAGATCAAGCATTTTTTCCACCTCACCTTTAAAATTGTATTAGTACGAAATAAATAAAAAAATATTGTATTATAATTTGACATTTTGTATTGTTTTATTCTATAATTGTATTAGTAAAAAACATAAATCAAGCTATTTACTTATATTGTATCATTACAATTAAAATTAATCAATCAGGAGGAGAATATTTATGTCAGAAAAATATCGTCTAAACAAAAACTTAGCTCAAATGTTAAAAGGTGGAGTTATTATGGATGTAACCACTGCTGAAGAGGCAAAAATTGCCGAAGAAGCAGGTGCAGTTGCTGTGATGGCCCTAGAAAAAGTTCCAGCTGATATTCGCAAAGAAGGTGGAATTGCTAGAATGTCTGATCCAGAAATGATTAAAGAAATTGTAGAAACCGTATCAATTCCAGTAATGGCTAAAGTTAGAATTGGACATTTTGTAGAAGCTCAAATATTAGAATCTTTAGAAATTGATTATATTGATGAAAGTGAAGTTTTAACTCCAGCTGATGAAGCTTTTCATATTGATAAAAGAAAATTTGAGATTCCTTTTGTTTGTGGAGCCACCAATTTAGGTGAAGCTTTAAGAAGAATTGGTGAAGGAGCAGCAATGATTAGAACTAAAGGAGAAGCTGGGACTGGTAATGTAGTTGAAGCAGTACGCCATATGCGAAAAATTAATTCCCAAATTAAGAGATTAACTACTTTAGATAGTGAAGAATTAATGACAGCAGCCAAAGATATGCAGGCTCCTTTTGCATTAGTAGAATATGCTGCTGAAAACGGAAAATTACCAGTAGTTAATTTTGCTGCCGGAGGTATTGCAACACCAGCAGATGCTGCTTTAATGATGCAGTTAGGTTGTGATGGTGTCTTTGTTGGTTCAGGTATTTTCCGTTCTGGTAATCCTGTTAAAAGAGCAGCTGCAATTGTCAAAGCAACAACTCATTTTGATGATCCAAAAATCATTGCTGAAGCATCTGAAAATCTTGGTAAAGCAATGTCTGGTATTGATATTAATGGTTTAACAGATGCCGAAAAAATGGCTGATCGGGGCTGGTAAAATGGAAGTTACAATTGGAGTTTTAGCACTGCAAGGTGGAGTAGCTGAACATTTAAATCATTTAAATCAAATTAGAGGTGTTAAAGCAAAAGCTATTAAAAAACCAACAGCTTTGGCTGACTGTAAAGGACTAATTATTCCTGGTGGTGAAAGTACTACTATGAGAAAACTGATTAAAGAATATAATTTTTCAGCAGCTCTCAAAAATTTTCACCAACAAAAAAACATAATCTGGGGAAGTTGTGCTGGCTTAATTTTAATGGCCCAAGAAGTTGAAGGAGAAGAAAAAGAACAATTGGAATTACTTAATATTAAAGTTCAAAGAAATGCTTTTGGTAGTCAACTCAATAGCTTTATTGAAAAGGATGTAATTCCTAAAGTCTCTGAACAAACACAAGAATTAGTTTATATTAGAGCACCACTAATCAAAGAAATTGGTCCAGATGTTGAAATTTTATATCAAAAGGATAACAAAATTTTGGCAGTAGAAACCAAGTATCTAATTGGAACTTCTTTTCATCCTGAATTAACAACTAGTACAATTTTTCATCAATATTTTGTTGATAAAATAAAAAATATAGCTTCTTAATAATCTATGCTATATAGAATTAGTCCAACCCTCCATTTAAATATGGGGGGTTTTTAATGTCTAGGAAATTATACCAAAGGAGATTTTGTTCTTAAGCTAATTAATTGGCAAAGAGTTTAAAATTATTATATAATTTATAATAAGCAGAGGAGGCCAAATAAATGCAAATAGAAGAGTTTTTGTCTGAAGATTTGATTAATTTAGATTTTAATCCAGTTAACAAAGAAGATGCTTTAAGCAAAATGGTGCAGATGTTTAAAAAAGAAAATAAGATTAAGTCAGAAACAGATTTTTTAAACAAAATTTTCAAGCGAGAAAAAGAAGGAAGTACTGGTTTTGGACGTCAAATTGCTGTTCCACATGGTAAAAGCAAAACTGTCAAAGAACTTTCTTTAGCAGTTGCTCGGGTAAAAAATGGACTTAAATATAATAGTTTAGATGGTCAAAAAGTAAAATTAATTTTTATGGTAGCAGATTATGAAGGCTATTCTCCTCAATATTTAAAATTGGTTTCTACTTTAGTTAGCTTGTTAAGAGACAATAATTTTAGAACAAAATTAATTGAAGCCAAAAATAAAAATGAGTTTATTGATTTATTTAGAAAAAAAGGAAAGAATAAATAATTCTATCTAAAGTAAATAGCGAAATTATTATAAAATATAAAAAATAAAATTTGGCGGGAATGTGTGGGAATCGAACCCACCACAGACAGGTCCGCCTGCCTGCCACTGGATTTGAAGTCCAGGATATCCACCATGGATATAGCCACTCCCAAATATGTTGAAATAATAGATCTAGAAGAAATTTTGCTATTTGCTTTAAGTTTATTTGAATTTAAAGTTTTTATTTTCTTTAATTGTAACTAATATTGTAGAAATAATTACCGAATTATAGCTGAGAAAGCCTCGCCTATGATAATGGGCGGGGATGAATCAGCTATTTTAATTTTTAGTCAATGTGGAAATTAAAATTTTGTATAATATGTTCTTGAAAATAAACATATGTTTATGATATAATGTGTTTAACAGCTAACATTTAGGAGATTTTAATAATGAATACCTATAAAAACACAAGACATGCAAAGTTTCTTTTAAATTATCATTTTATATGGATTCCTAAATATAGAAAACATATTTTAGATAATCCTAAAATTAAACAATTAACCTTAGATACTATCAATGAATTAGCTGATAAGCATAAATTTGAAGTATTGGCTACTGAAATAATGCCAGATCATATACACCTTTTTATATCAGCTTTGCCTAAGTATTCTCCCAGTAAGCTAATGAATATCATTAAAGGTACTACTGGAGGGAGAATATCAAAGCACTTTCCAGAGTTGAATATTAAAGGTTCTATTTGGACTAGAGCATATTTTGTAGCTACTGCAGGTAATGTGAGTTCTGAAACTATCCAACACTACATTGAAAATCAAAGGTGATTAATATGCAGCTAACCTATATTTTAGAGTTGTTAAAACCAACTAAAAGAAAAGAAAATATATTCTTAAATAACATTGTAGAAGTAGTTAAGAATCGTCAGGCTATTGCTGCAAAACTTAAAACAGGAGAAATTAACTTGAGTTCTGCTGATTTTAAAGAGCTTAACCTTCCCTCTGCTGTTAAAAATCAGAATATTAGAGAAGTTAAAGCACTCTATAAACAGTTTTTAAAGTCTAACTCTAAAAAAGAAAATATAGAGTTTAAAGAGAATCAACCTATTTGCTATAATAATCAAAATTATAAGATTGATCATCATATAATTTCAATTCCGCTTTATACCAGCAAATGCAAAAGATTCGCTTTTCCTGTTAAGCAGACTGAAAGGTTTGAAGAACTGCGGCAGCATATCGATAGTGGCTGCAAATTGGGTAAAGCCAGTCTCTTCTACAAGAGAGGTAAATGGTATTTTGCTGTAACAATTAAAATTGCTGATAAAAAAACCACTAACTCTAATTTAATGGGAATTGATATAGGGCTTCGCCAATTAGCAGTTGCTAGTGTTAAAACTCCTCAAGGCAAAGAGATTAATCGCCAATTCTACAATGGTAAACAGGCAGGTTTTATCCGCAAAAAGTATCGTATGTTAAGAAAAAAACTGGGTCAATCTAAAAAAAATAAAGCTATTAAAAATATTAATGACAAAGAGCAGAGATGGATGACTGATTTAAACCATAAAATTAGTCGCCAGCTTATTAATTTTGCTGTGCAAAAGCAAGTTGGTTCTATAATTATGGAGAATCTAGAGAATATCCGAAATACTGCTAAGAGTCTTAATAGAGCTGATAGAAACATCCATAGCTGGACTTTTTATCAACTTCAACAGTTTATTGAATACAAAGCTGAATTAGCTGGGATGAAGGTGGAATATATAAATCCAAAGTACACTTCCCAGAGTTGTTCTAGATGTGCTAAAGTTAAAAAATCTAACCGCAAAGCTAATCTATACTCTTGTGAGTGTGGTAATCATATCCACTCTGATTTAAATGCAAGTCGTAATATAGCTAATAAATATTTAGAACAACAATCTGCTTAGATGGTAATAGTCTAAGTGCCTGAGTGCCTATATTAGCAATAGTGCTAGGAATATGCTATTAGAATGCATAGTCGGCTATCTCAGGAGGGCTGATGGCACAGCCTGAAGTTTGCGTCATGACGGTCTCGATGACCTAATACTGAAACTATCAATACGCAACTACAAAGAGAGTTTCAGTGCACTTGCCTACCAGAAATGGACTGGCATTTAATCAGCAGACAACCTCGTGAAGGCCTCGATAGCCTAATGCTAACCCAACTATGCGTATCACAAATGTAGGGTTATTGAAATGGGCTCGCTGGCTAATATTGAAACTAGAATTTCGTAATACAAAAAAAGAGTTTCGGTGAAAGTTCCTTTAAGGAATCCTCGGTCCTAAGCTTTGCGAACGGGCGGGGAGGATGTCAAAAATAATGCAAAATATGTAGTTAAATAATTTGGCTAATAAAACGGAAATATGAGTCTGTTTCAATTATTATTTTGAAACAGACTCTTTCCGATTTTTATAAAACACTTATTAAAGCAAATTGCTAAAATAAGATCTAAGAAATCAGTTATTCAATAAAACCTGCCTTTTGCAGTTTTTTTCTTGCCTTGGCTTCATCAGCTTCAGCAATTAAAATTACAGGTCCTGTACAACCCATACCTGTTTCTGCATAAATATCCTGCTGCCAGAGACTTTCTTTAGCAGCTTCAATTTCTAAGATATCTATACCTGAGATTTCTTCATCTGTTACTTTCTTTTCTGGTTTTTTAACTTTTTCCTCTTTTACAGCTGAATTTTTAGCTTTTAGCTCAGCAATTAAGTCATTTAAACCAGCTTTTTTAGCTGCTTTTAATTCAGTTTTAGTCAGCTCCAATAAATTACCCTGAGCTACCTCTGCCATAAATTTTAGCGCCTTAGCAATTACTGGAGCACCTGAAGCCCGAGAAATAATCCCGATTAATTTATCATAATCTTCTCCAACTCCTGGTCCATAACCATAACCCACTGCTTCGTACTGGCCACCTGTATTAAAGGCAGAAAATACTTTCATCAACATATTTCCAGTCAGAGTATCAGTTACCATAATATCGGGAGTTCCTAAAAGCAGATCATTACCTCTCATCACTGAACCACCATCTGCTCTAACAGAAGTTGCAAATTCAAACTGATAACCATTTGCCTTTAACTTCTGCAGATTTTTTTCTACCAGTCTGGCCCCTTCTACATTTAAAATTCCTACTGTTGGTTTTTCAATCCCTAAAGCTTTAGCAGCTGCAATCCCATAAATTGTATTTTTGAGCATTGCTGGAACTCGATCAGTTGCAGTAGTGCCTGTGGTAGTAGCAATTAACATTTCTTTTCCCTGCCCAGGAGTAATAACTCTACCAACTGTAGACACTCCTAAAGGAAAGTTATAATGTAAGGTAACTGCAGCATCAAGCTCCTCATTTTCTAATTTTTGATCCATTATTGAATGAGCATCTGCCAGACAACTGCATTTATCTTCCTCACAACCAATTAAATCTACTTCTAAATCATTATATTTGTTTTCAGCCAGCTGAGCAGCTTTTTTTAGTTCATCTACTCCATGTTCACTATCAAGTAAAGTTAGGCCAATTTTCTTTTTTTGACCAAACTGACCTGTCTCCATCGCTGCTGCCACCTCATTAAAAACTCCGGCAACTCTTTCTTTTACATTCTTTGTCATTTTATCCACCTCACTCGGTTTCGCCGAGAAGATTATCTGCCATCTGGCGCATAGCACCGGCGATCATATTTTTGATTTCTTTATCACTTACACTTTCTGTTTTTGCCTCTACTCCGGAATTCTTTTCAATTACAAAAGAAACTCCATCAAACTGATTTGTCATTCTACCTAAAAATAGACTCCCTTTACCAATAATCATTGCTTTTTTTAGCTGACCTGCTGCCATCATTTTAGCTGCTGGACCAATAAAGGGTACTCCTGAAGGAATATGGCCCTGAGTTGGAGCAAATCCAGGCATTCCATGTGCTTTAACAAAGTTCATCAGTTCTTTTCTTTCTAAATCACCGCGTTTAACTCCTAAAGCAGCAATCATTTTATAATTAGATTCTGGAACATCTCCTGCACCAGCTGGTTTTGTAACTTCTGGATTCTGCATTTCTACAGAATACTTATCGATATCTTTAATATTTAAATCATTTTCATCTAAAGGATCAGTTACTAAAGAACTAATTACTGCCTGAGGAGAAGAACCTGTCCCCACTTTATGACGGCCAATAATATCAGTTCTAATCACTGGGCTTAGTCCATCATTTTTAGAAACTAAAACTGCAAATCCACCCAGAGTATCTTCTAAAACAGGCATTTCTTTTTTAATATGGTCTTTGCCATTCATCCCTAATTTGGCCACTGATCCACCTGCTGCGACTACTACATTGTCATAAATTCCAGCTTTAACTAAAGCTGCTGCATTAACTATTGCATGAGCTGGAGCTGCACAGAAACTTCTAACATCTGAGCCATTAGCATTTTCACAACCAGCCATTTCTGCTATTGCTTTAGCAAAGTTACCTCCACCACGCTGATTAATATCTCCACATGCTTCTTCAGAGCATTCAAGTAGATAGTCAACATCATTTAAATCAATATCATTTTTAAAAGCTAAATTTTTAACTGCTAAAACAGCAGATGCTTTGGCAACTAAGTTTTCTAAAATAGTATGGGCATTTAAATTGACATCACTTTCGTGTGCTCTTTTGACACAACCAATTAGTTTATTATTTAAATAAAGTGGTTCTGCCTCATTTTCTAATAAGGACTCCAGTTCAGAGCTTTCTTCTCCTGTACCAAGCTCAATCTCCATTTCTTTTAAAATAGGATGTTCAGCTAGCTGAGGCTCAATTTCTTGAATAAATTCTGAGCTTAATTTAACTAAATCAAAAACATCAACATGTTTAATCAAAGCATAAAATTCAGCTTCAGGCATAATTTCACCTAGTTTACCAAATCTTTCTTCTTCTACAAAATTTTCTTTAGCATACCATGGTTTTTCGATTTCTGTTAATTTATCTGGTAAAATATTACCGATATAAACTTGATTTGGTGCATATCCGACTACTTCTGTAAAAGTTCTTAAGTGATCATCCAAGTTCTTTAAATATTCTGCTTCAGGATTTTTGGCCCTAGTTGTTGTCTGAGTAGAGCCGCCTTCTTTTAAAATATTAGGTGTATGTACTAAAACATAACCTGAACCTTTAATTACTGGAAAATCCATTAAACTCACCTCCAAATTTTTTAAAAAACACTCTACCCCAAAGTATAGTCATTTGGGGTAGATGAAAATCTAAATTATGCTCTTGCCTCTAATTCTTTTCTAATATCTTCAACTTCTAAGTCTTCTCCACTTAAATGCTCAACTTTTTCTCCATTTTCATAAAATACAATTGAAGGTAGACCTAAAACTTGCTGACCAATAGCCAGTCTTCTATTACCTTTGATATCTAATTTAGCAAATTTAAAATCAGCAGCAAATTCTTCTGCTAATTCTTTAACATCAGGCATAATCTCTAAGCAAACATCACAGCTTTCACTCCAAAAATCAACAACTACCTTACCTTCACAGTTCAGAACTTCTTCTTCAAAATTTTCTTTAGTTAATTCAATCATTTTTATTCCTCCTTAGATTTTTATATAATCTTTTTTATATAATTGCTTCAATTTCTTCTTTTCCAGGTTTAACTAATTTTGAAGCAACTTTACCAGCTTCAAGTTTAAGTACTGTTGGGATTTCTTCAATTTGATATCTATTAGAAATTAATCTATTTTTATAAGTATCTATTTTGATAAACTTATAGCCTTTAGCTTCTAGTTCCATATTTTCTAATTGACTTACAATATCTAAACTATTTTGATCAGTTACACTCCAAAAAGCTACTATAGTTGGCTTTTCAGCCTGAACAACATTATTCTGCCAGTATTCTTCTTCTTCAATATAGCCTTGAGCCATCACAGCTGCTGTTGCACCATCACCTGCTGCAGTTATTACCTGACGCACAACTTTATCCCGCACATCACCAACTGCATAAATACCTGGCTGATTTGTTTCCATTTGTTTTGTTGTTTTAATATAACCATGTTCAGTTAAATCTACAACGCCTTCTAAAAAGTCTGTACTAGGAACGCGGCCGACAAAGAAGAAAACTCCATTACAATCAATTTCAGATTTTTGACCAGTTTTAATATTTTTAACAACAGCCTTTTCGACCAGACCTTCTCCTTTTATTTCTTCTAAAGTAGAATTCCAGACAAAATCAATTTTCTCATTTTCCATTGCCTGTTCCTGCAGAATTTTTTCGGCATCCATTACTCCTTCATCATGGATGACAATCATTGTCAGTTTATTTACAAATTTAGTTAAATAAATAGCTTCTTCTACAGCTGAATTACCATTTCCAACAACTACAATGTCTAAATCAGTAAATAAATCTGCATCACAGGTAGCACAATAAGATACTCCTTTACCTTTAAATTCTTCTTCTCCTTTAATTCCTAATTTTCTTGGCTCAGCACCTGTAGCTATTACAATACTTTTAGCCCTATACTCTTTTCCTTTTTTAGATTTAATAACTTTTTCGAAACCATTAACTTCTATAGCTTCTACTTCCCCTCTTTTAAATTCAGTCCCAAATTTTTCAGCATGAGTTTTAAAATTATCCATTAATTCAGAAGCAGTAGTCTCTGGCACTCCAGGATAATTTTCCATATCATGATATGTACTTGGCTGACCACCAGTTTTTCTTTTAGCTTCTAAAACTAAGGTTTTCAATCTAGAACGAGAACCATAAATTGCGGCCGAAATTCCCGCTGGTCCACCACCAATTATTATTAAATCATATTTTTCACTCATATTTTGCCTCCTCAAATAATTAATTTTTTTAATAACTAAATTTAAATTAAAATATAAATAAGTTAGACTTAAAGCATGTTTTATGCTGCTTGCATTTTTTTAAAAGCTGTTGTATCCTTAAGTACAGAATATTTAGCTTTCAAAATATTTTTAAGGATGTGTAATTAAGATGATTGATTTTGACAGTAAAGATATTAAGAAAAAAAGAATGCTCAAAATATTTATTGAAGCAACTCGTGATTTAATTGAAAAAGATGGTATAGAACAAGTAACAATTAGAGGTGTTGCCAAAAAAGCTGGTTATAATAGTGCTACTATCTATAACTACTTTGATAATTGCAGACAGTTAATCTTTTTTGCTTCACTTGATTTTTTAGGTGAATATAGTCAGGCAATGCCAGAATACATAGCAAAAGCTGAAGATGAAATTGAGCGCTTTATAAAAATGTGGGAATGTTTTTGTAAATATTCATTTGAAAACCCAAAAATTTATTATGCAATCTTTACCGACAATATTGGTGATAACCCAGAAATTTTAATGGAAAAATATTTTAATCTTTTTCCTGAAAAACTAGGTACTCCACCTGCTGACTTAATGCCAATGCTTTCAGATCCTGATCTATCTCATCGAGCTGCTATTGCTTCTCAACCACTAATCAACAAAAATTATCTTAGTCAAAAAACAGCCAGGGAAATGGACAAAATGATTACTTATATTTACCACGGTATGTTAACTTTAATGGTTAATCAAAGAATAGAATATAGTAGTACTCAAGCTTTAGAAATTATTACAGCTCAAATAAAATCAATTGTCGAAAATGCGATCTACTGTCAACAAAAATAATTGGAAATCACCCGGCAAAAAGCCGGGATTTTTAATTTTAATTCCCAATTTAAAGCATTTAACTTTATCATTTAGCCTGCTTCTGTTTCTAATTTATCTTCATCCATATGATCAATTGAAGCTTCTGCTACTTTATTAATATCTACTACCCCATCTACTTTTAAATCAGCTTTTAAAGCTTTAATCATTGCTATCATAGCAAAGATCATAATAAAAGCAAAAGGGAAAGCTGCTACTATTGAACCAGTCTGCAGCATACCTAAACCACCAGATAACATTAGAGCAATAGCCAAACCTGATTGGATAAAACCCCAAGTAACTTTTATTTTTGTAGATGGATTCTGATTACCTTTATCAGATAACATTCCCAAAACAAAAGTAGCTGAATCTGCTGAAGTAATAAAGAAAGTTATTAAGAGAGTAACCCCTATAATAGAAATTAAACCTCCACCAGGATAATACTGCATTATTTCAAAAAATGCTGTTTCAGTTACTGCTATAGCATCTTTTGCTACATCCATCCCAGTTTCAATACCCATCGTTCCTAAAATTGAAAACCAAACAAAAGAGGCAAGGGTTGGAGCAAATAAAACTCCTCCAATAAATTCTCTAATTGTTCTACCTCGGGAAATTCTAGCAATAAAAGTTGCTACAAAAGGTGCCCAAGCTATCCACCAAGCCCAGTAAAAGATTCTCCAAGCACCATACCAGCCTTCTTTACCAATTTTAAAGCTATCGCGCACAATACTTGAAAAATAAAAACCAAAAGTATTAGTAAAATTATTAACAATCAAAACAGTTGGACCTATAATTAAACAAATAACCATAATTAAACCAGCTAGTGAAATATTAGCATTAGATAAATATTTAATTCCTTTATCAACACCAGTTATTGCAGAAATCATAAATAATACAGTAATAACTCCAATAACCACTAAACGCATCAGATCAGTTTCTGGAACTCCAAATAGGAAATTCAAACCACTAGTAACCTGTAAAGTTGCCATTCCTAAAGAAGTTGCCACACCAGCTACAGTAGCAAAAATAGCTAAAATATCAATAGTTTTTCCAATCGGTCCTCTAGCTTTTGCTTCTCCAATTAAAGGAATAAATACACTACTTATTTGAGCAGGTTTATCATGCCTAAACTGCATATAAGCTAAGGCTAAAGCCAAAACACCATAAGCAGACCAAGGATGAAGTCCCCAGTGTAAAAATGAAGTTTTTAAAGCAAAATCAGCTGCAGCAGCAGTTCCACCCTGCATTCCTAAAGGATTAACAAAATGATTTAAAGGTTCTGCAACTCCCCAGAAAACAAGTCCTACTCCCATACCTGCACTAAATAACATTGCAAACCAGGAAATAGTACTAAATTCTGGCTCTTCATCTGGTTTTCCCAGCCTAATAGTTCCATATTGACTTAAAGCTACCCAAATACAAAAAACTACAAATAAGGTCATCGTGATTAAATAAAACCAACCGAAATTCATTGTTAAATAATTAAATAATGTATTTGCAACATTACTAAAACTAGCCGGCATTACAATTCCCCAGATAACAATTGCAAAAACAATTACCAGTGAAATTACAAAAACTTCGCGGCCTCGCTCTTTAATTATATTTCCATATGCATCTTTACGGTTTGCCATCTACTCCACCCCTTATAGAATGTGTTATATTTTTCACTTAAATTCTAGTTAAAGACCCCTAACCCACTTTTTAAGGTGGGCTAAGGGCTTAATATTTACACTTCTACTTCAAAAACTGTTTGCTCATCGATTTCAGTTGTTAGAGAATCTAAAGCTACTCCAACTCTATGATATCTAAGATCCCATTGTTCTTCCTTACTTGTAGAAGGATCTCCCAGTGGATAAGGGATAGAGATAGTTGGAACTATTCTGTTAGCACCAACAGTTTTTGCTACAGGAATTAAATTTGCCATCTGAACAACTGGAAAACCAGCTCTTTCAATTTCTTTCACCATTGTTGCACCGCAACGTGTACAGGTACCTCAAGTGGATGTTAAAATTACTGCTTGAACATTGGCATCTTGTAATTCTTGAGCAATTTCTCTTCCCATTCTAGCAGCTTCTCCCTGGGTAGTACCAGTTCCTACTGTTGAATAGAAATATTCATGTAATTTACCAATTTTGCCTTCTTTTTCATATTGACGCACTGCATCAACTGGAACAACTACATTTGGATCAGCATCAGCTGCAGCTGGATCAAAACCAGCATGAATAGTTTTAAATGCTTCTGCTTCTCTATTTTCTAATTTTTCCATACCACTAATCTCATATTTACCCCATCTAGTTGCTGAGGCAGATTGAATTTTATCTGGGTTATCAACAGGCACAATACCTCCAGAAGTAACTAAAGCAATTTCGGCTTTACTTAAATCTTTAATTGCAGGAGCAATCTCTACCCGATCTAATTCAGGAATAGGTAATTCACTTGTAAATTCTTCTCCTTTAATTTTTTTAAGCAGCATTTCAATTGCTCTTTCAGTAGCTGGAGTTTGATCTTCTAAGAAATATTGATGTCTAATACCTCGAGTATAATAACCTTCTTCTTCTGCTGGCAATAATTCTTCTCCTTTGAGAATCTTATTCCCAAACTTAGTCATTTCAGTAACATCATCTTTCATTTTGGCTGCACTATGACCACCGGGGAAGATATAAATATCTTTTTTAAATACTTCAACACCGGGATTTTCAATATTCATTGATGAAATTACAGGCACATCAAATTCTTCTTTTACTGCTTTTCCAATCTCACCACAGGCCATTCCATAACGTCCTGCTTGAAATGCTGGGCCAGCAAAAAAGATATCAAATTCTAAATCCCTTAAAAAATCAAGGATAGTTTCTACAGCTTCTTCAGTCTTACTTCCCATAAAATTATCTCCACAAATAACTGTATGAGTAACTTCTGCTTCTAATAACTGATTATAAAGCATTGCTGCTCCAACCTTTTCTTCTCTAATTTCAGGAGCATGATCTGCAACATCTTCTCCACCAATTTGACCAAAAAACTGGTTTAAATATACAATTGCTTTTTTCATTAATTCCACCTCCCCGGTTTAGTATTCTTTCATAGTTTTCGGAGACCAACCAGCAATTCTATCTCCACAAAACATTGAATTATTTTCCATCACAATTGAGCCATCTTCTTTAACAGAAGAACCAAGAATTTCATCATCTGCCCAGCCTCCAGAAAGTCCATCTCTAGCTAAGGCTTCTAATTCTCCGATTACCTCATCCATCGGAGGCAGCTTAATTAATTCTGATACATTACCTGTAGAAACTAAAGCATCTGCTTTAGGATCTAAAGTTACTAATGGCTGTGAGCCACCATCTCTTCCAGTTGCTTCATTGCTGACACCAACTGTTTTGACACCGGCATCTTCTAAGGCAACAAGACAGCCAATATAATCAGCATCTGGATTTCCGTATCCTTCTTCTGTTACAATAGCTGCTTCGACTCCAAGTGACTTAGCCATTTGGGCTACAAATAGTGCTGAACGCTCTTTCTGCTCAAGCGCAACATTTAAGTTTGACATTATCACACCAACAAAGTTAATTGTTTTGCCGTGTTCTGCATAAAGACTCCGAATCAAAGGAAAATTCTGAAAATCATAAGTTGACCATTTTGAAGAACAAGGCATAAAGCTGCCGGAAATCATTGCTCCATCTAATATTTCATTAGGATGCATTAAAGTTGGTAACATTCGATTTGTATCCCAACCATAATTAAGAGTATTATAGCCTGAATCCTCCATTTGTGACTGAGGCTGCATCACTAAAGCTACATTAGGTAAATCAGAGACAGCTGCTGCTCTTTCTGTTAAAGGTTCAAGCTCATATGTATCTGTAGCTTCTGGTTCTAAATCTTTAACAGTTTGACCTAAATATTCAGCTAATCTCATTCCGGCCCATCTTAGGGCATGATTTTTTTTCTGCTGTTCCTGCTGCTCAAACTCTTCATCTGTATCAGCTACTAGAACAACATTTTTTAAAGAAGAAAAGTGAGTATATTTGGCTCCTTCTCCTCCCATGTCAATTAATCCGTCCTGGAAACCACCCCAGTGTTTTCCTACAACTAAAACACTCATATCTTTCAAGCAAAGAGTTTTACCTTCTCCTGCTTGACTAAGTTTTCCAGTTACACCAGGAAAAACAGGTCCTCCCCCTACGCGGAAGCGGGGTTCAATTGCTTCTTTAACTGGTACCAGACGTACCATATCTCCTGGCTTAACTATTTTTAAGTCAGCTTCAGTAATATGTTTATCTTTAAAAACTACTTCTAGAGCTTCTTCTTTATTAATAGTTAAAACTCCATTTTTGAAAGTAGTTTCTGTACCGAACTCAATTTCTTTAACTTTAAAATTTCCGAGTTCAAGTTTCACCGCGGTCCACCCCTTTCATAATAATTCAATCACAATTGATATCAGAGTTTAGTTTTAAATATACTCTGAATACTTCTCGCGATAGGTTTTTACCTCTTCAACAATAGCTTCAACATCTATTACCATTTCCATCATGCTGATTTGTTCTTCATAAACATCTTCCTCAATCTCAGCTTTGATTTCTGGCTCCACGACATGATAACACGCGAGTCCCAACGGAACTCCTGCTAAAGGACCAGCAAAGGTTGGATCTCCATTTGTTACTGTTTCACAGGCTAAACCAGAAGCTTCTGCTTCTGCTCCACCTAAGATAACAACTAGATTTTCCGCACCATGTTTATCAGCAAGATCTTTTATTCTCTGCTGATTTTCTAGGTCCATAGCTCCTGCGCTTGTTCAGACAAAGCACTCAGTTGTAGTAAAAACGACTTCATCTGCACCAGTTGTTTCCATGCATTCTTCAATTGCTGGCCCAGGAATACCATCGCGATCACCTAAGATAGCGATCTTTTTACCTTCTAACATAAGTTGCACCTCCTTTATTCTTTATTTTCATCATTTTCACAATTTTATAATAGCATAATCATGATTATATGTCAATCATGATTGTGATTTTTTTTACTACTTTTATTTAAATTTTCTGTTTTTTAAAAGTTGAATCCTTATTAAATCAATTAGCTCTCAAAACAAAAAAATCTCCTAAAATAGTTTTCACTACTCTAAGAGATAAAAAAAATAATTTACTTTTTAATAATTTAATTCCATTTTATTTTAATACCTTTTTCACCTTTTTTAGCTTTAGCAATTACAGCAGCCTCAATATCTGCAGCATAAAGATCAATTAATAACTCTGCAGCATCTTCTGCAGCTACTGAAATTAAAAGTCCACCTGAAGTTTGAGGATCATACATTAAATCATAAAGAGTTTGGTCTCTTTTTCCTTCTTCGACTACAAATTCCTGATAATTTTCTTGATTCTTATAAGCACCAGCCGGTAAAAGACCTGTTTCAGCGAAATCTCTAACGCCCTCAAAAATAGGGATTTCTGGAGCATCAATTTCAATTTCTAAACTACTGTTTTCAGACATCTCAAGCAAATGACCAATTAGGCCAAAACCTGTTACATCTGTACAAGCATTGATTTGATATTCAGCAAAATATTCTAAAGCAATATTATTTAAAGTCAACATTGATTTCACTGCTGGATTACTTTGATCACTCTTAGCAAATCCTGCTTTAAGGGCTGTAATCATAACTCCAGTCCCTAAAGGTTTAGTTAAAATGATTAAATCATCTGCTTTAATTCCAGAGTTGCTGAGTAAATCAGCTGGAGCAACTGTTCCAGTAACTGAAAGTCCATATTTAGGTTCTTCATCTACAACTGTATGACCACCACATAAACTGGCACCTGCTTCTTTAACTTTATCTGCTCCTCCCTGTAAAATTTGAGAGAGGACCTCAGTCTCTAAACAGGAAGGAAAGCCAACTATATTCATCGCCAAAATAGGTTTGCCACCCATAGCATAAACATCACTTAAAGCATTAGCTGCAGCAATCTGACCAAATAAATAGGGATCATCTACTACTGGAGTAAAAAAATCTAAAGTCTGAATTAAGGCTAGTTCATCTGTTAAACTATAAACAGCAGCATCATCTGCTTTATCAAGTCCAATTAACAATTTTTCTGGATCAGCAGGAAAATTAACGTGACGCAGTACCTGCGCCAAAGCCCGAGGGCCCATTTTAGCTGCTCAACCAGAAGTTTTACTATAATCAGTTAATTTTATTTTTTCCATTTTAACACCAACTCTTTGTAAATTATTTATTTTATCATATTTATTAAAATTAGATTCTTACAACTTGATCAGTATTTAAAGCAGAAGCTATTTCGTACATATTACTAATTTCTCCTAATTCAATTTCTGCTTGCAGTCCATAATAATCAACACAGGTTCCACATAAAAGTATTTCTACTTCTTTTTGGATAAGCTCTTTTAAATAAGGAATAATTTCCTCATTTACAGCTAATTTAACTCCAGAATTAATAAAAATAATCTTTTGTGGTAGAGGCTCAAGTTCTTTGATCGTAGAGATAAAGCCTTTAATTAAGATTTTACCTAATTCAGCTTCTCCTGTGCCCATTTTATCAGCAGCAATCAAAAATGTTTTAGCACTGGGCTTAGAATTCACCTCAGAATCTGCTTGATTAGTAGTTTTTAATTTTTTAAACATGACTTTAAATTCTGTCTCTGATTCTTCTACAACTGAAACTTCTGCTCCCATTTTTTTTGCTAATTTTTTCAAATTATTAGCAGCAGTTTGATTATCAACAATTACTAAAACTTCTTGATTCGAATTAATCGCTTTTTTAGCAAGTACAACTGGCTTAGGACAAGCAAGTCCTTTAGCATCTATCTCTTTCATTAGCGACTCCTCCTTTAAACTATTTTTTAATTAGAAATTTTTTTAAAATCTTGATCTTTAACTTGATAAATATCTTCATATTCTATTTTATTTTCAGCAGCTAGTTTTTTAACTTGCTCCAAATCTTGCAATTTAATCTTACCAGATAGACCACAGGAAGAACTAATTTGTCTCGGGACTGGAATAATATTAACATCAATCTGATTTGCTTTTAAAACATTTTCAAATTCTAAAGCAAGGTGAGTTGAATAAAAAGTGAAAATTAAATTATAAGTTTCCAATATTATTTCTCCTTTAATCTGATTTACTTTTTTAAATTAAATCTTAAATTATTTTTTAAATTAAACTATAAAAATCAAGCTAAGTTAATGGCTTCTTACTTTTTTTATTATATCATAAATGAGAAAGTATAAAAGCAAAATTTAAAATTCATCCCAGATTACTAGCTATTAAAGCTCCACCAATTGCTCCTGCAAATTGAGAATCTGCATAACTTAAAACTTGTGTATCTAATTTTTTACTTAGTTCATTTTTAATAACCTGACTCTGGGCTAAGCCCCCTGTAAAAAGAACCTTTTCTCTAAAAGTTATTTTGCTTAATAAAATATTAATCCGGTTAATGATAGAATCTATAATTCCACCAGCAATTTCACTTTTAGAAACTCCATCTGCTAAAAGAGAAATTATTTCAGATTCTGCAAAAACAGCACACATACTGCTAATATTTGCTTTTTTTTCACCCTTAATCAACTTATCTAAATTATCAATTTGCTCTTCTAAAGAATTAATTGTCATCTCTAAAAATTTGCCAGTTCCAGCAGCACATTTATCATTCATCACAAAATCAACTACTTGTCCAGCTTCATTAAGCGAAATAACTTTGCTATCTTGGCCTCCAATATCTACAATTGTTCTAATTTCATTATTTAAATAATAGCCACCTTTACCATGACAGGTTATTTCAGTTACAGTCTTATCAGCAAATTTCTGTGAAACTCGACCATAACCAGTTGCAACAACACCTTTAATATCTTTAGCTTGCAAATTATTAGCTTCTAATAAATAATTAAGGGTTTGCTCTCCACTTTTTTGAGGATTCCAACCAGTTGGAGCTAAGCTTTTATCAATAATTCCATTTTTAAATAAAATTCCTTTACAAGCAACAGAACCAATATCAATTCCAATATAGTACATTTTATTACCCCTCTAAAGCATTTCTAAAAATGCAGTTAAACGAGTTTCTAATTGACCTGTATCTGACTGAGAATAATCAGTTTCAATATTAATATAAGCAGTATTTGATCCTTTCAGCTCATCTTTTATTCTTTTTGTTTCAACATTATAAGTATGACAAGCCTGTAAAACCATATCTACTACACCATCAACTTCATATTCTGAGACTAATCTATTAATTAAATCAACTCGATTGTCATTAGGACTCATACAAGAACAAGGTGTATTTAAATATTTTTCTGCAATAGCATCAATTGGACTTTTAGTAGGGTCTACAGTTTCTTCATTTGGTTTTAAACCAGTACAGTTTTCTAAACAAACTACAGAACCGCCATTATTTTCAATTGCTTCAATCACTTTTAAGGTAGCCTTACCCATTGGACAACCAGTAACTAAAATTCGAGGTGCAGATTCACTAATTCTTTTTTCACCTTGATTATATCTTTCTAAAATATCTGCTGTAACTGCTTTAGTTCTTTTGTTAGCAATTTCCTTATCAAAAGTATAATTAGAAATATTTAAAACTTTGAAAATTTCCGTTCCATAAATTGGGGAAGGATTTAGTTTTGCTAACTGATAAAATTCTTTCAAGGTATTTCTTTCTTCATTTTTAATTTCTATTTCTTGAGCCAGCCGCTCTTCAGTAATTTCAGTTTCAAATTTTTCTTCTAAAGTTTCTTTTAAAACTAATACTTCCTTTTTCCAAAAATCGAAATCTGACTGCCTTTTTGCTGATTGAGGTAATTGCATTACATGAACTGGAGTTACCTCATCTAAATATTCATACATTTTCTTTTTACCATCACAGGTTGTTTCTCCAACAATCAGATCGGCAAAATGAAAATAGGGACATTTATCCGTAATAGCAAAACCATAACTTGATTTAATTAAAGGACATAAATTTCTTGGTAAATCTTTTTCAGCTTCATCAATAGTATCATTGCTAGTACTACATAAAGTTACAGGTACTGCATCAGCAGCTCTAATTACTTCATAAGGAGTAAAAACACAATATGTACCTACAACATTTTTCCCTTTTTTTTCTACCATATCTTTCATTGCTATCGGACCATGTCCTTTAAGTTCTCCGTCTAAACCAGCTAAAATTTCTTCGATATTTTTCATTTTAATTAACCCCCAATTAGATTTTTTAATTTAAAAAATTATTTTAAATTTAATCTATGTAAAATATTAAATTAAAATTAACTATCTTAAAAATAAATCTAAATCATAATGTCTTAATTGATCTCCATAATTTTTATTATAAGTTAATTTAACATCCTTAATTTTATTTATTTGCAACTTTTTTGCAATCAATTTTTTGTTTTGATTATTTTCAACAGGAGTAACTGTTGCACAAAGTCCAGCTACTATAGCTTCAAATTTTTCAGATTTGATACCAAGACCTACCTCTTCTTGTTTAAAACCACTTTTTCTGGCCCCTGCACAAAGAAGAGAAAAACTAATATTATCATTTTTATAAGGTTGAGCAGTACATTCAGAACAGATTGCTTGATTACCCAGCATTTTAAACTCTTTATATGGTCCATATTGATGACTATAAGCTTGAATTAATCTCATTGCATTAAATGAATTAGTGATTATGATTATAATATCTGGGCGCTGTTTAAAATCTTTTAAGGGTTTAACCTGAACTCCATAAAGATCATGCTCACAAATTTCTATGGCATCTGTAGCTGCTCTAGCAGTAGCCGAATCTTGATATAAACCACAGCCATCATAATATGCCCCTGATTTATAGGCTTCATCTAATTCTACAATTCCCAAAGCTCTAGCTCCTGCAAAACAAGAAAAATTATCAAAATCAGCGGTAATTTTTTGTCCATCTGCTGCTTCTTTTACCATTCTGCAATAAGATCTTTTTTTCTTAGAATCTGCTCCACCATATTTTTCAAATTCTTCTTTATTAAAAATAAATTTTACTCCAACTATATTTCGCTTAAGCTCTAATACAGAATTTACTCTTGCTATTAACTCTGAATAACCAAAGTTTTGTTTCATTAAGTAAATCACCTCCTCAATAGTAGATTTAACTTTTTAAAATCTACTTTTTTATTATTATTTTACAATTAGCTTATAGCCATCTTCAATTTTACTTACTTCAACTTCAGCTCCTGATTTTCTGACAAAACGAATCACATTTTCTTTTGCAACTTCTTCTCCAACAAGTATCTCTAAATCTTCTTGACTATTTTCTAATGCTTCTTTTGTCATTACAACAGGTTCAGGACAAGAACGTCCACGAGCATCTACTTTTTTCATTGTCATTTCCTCCTAAATTAATTATTAATTCTTAAAATCCTATTTAATAACCAGAATTATATTTATTTTTTAAAATTAGAGTTATAAAACTTTATTTAAAAATCTCTTTGTTCTTTCATTTTGAGGACTATCGAATATTACATCTGCTTCAGTTTCTTCAATTATTTTTCCTTCATCCATAAAAATAACTCTATCTGCAGCTTCTTTAGCAAAACCCATTTCATGAGTAACAATTAACATAGTCATATTCTTTTCAGCTAGAGCTTTTATGACATCTAAAACTTCACCAACCAGTTCAGGGTCCAAGGATGAAGTAGGTTCATCAAATAAAATCACTTCAGGATTTACTGCCATAGCTCTTCCAATTCCAATTCTTTGTTTCTGTCCTCCTGATAGTTGAGAAGGATAATTATCTTTCTTATCACTCAAACCTATCTGGTCTAAGATATTTAGTCCAATTTTTTCCGCTTTTTGTTTATTTATTTTTTTTACAGTAATCAAAGATTCAGTTATATTTTCTAAAGCTGTTTTGTTTTTAAATAAATTATAAGTTTGAAAAACCATAGAACTATTTCTTCTCAGTGCAGAAATTTCATGTTTAGTCACATTTTCAGTATCTATTTTCATATTTCCAATTTCAATTATCCCACTATCTGGACTTTCTAAATAATTTAAGCATCTTAATAGTGTCGATTTACCTGTACCTGATGGACCAATTATTACAATAACTTCACCTTTTTTAATTTCTAAGTTAATTCCTTTTAGTACTTCAAGATCATTAAATTTTTTATAGAGATTTTCAATCTTTATCATATATACCCACCTTAATATGCTTTGCTCATCTTTATTTCAATTTTTTGCTGGATAAAGCTAAATAATTGAACCACAATCCAATATATTATTATTACATTTGCAAATGCTTCAAAATACCTGTAAGAAGAAGCTCCTTCCATCTTAGCTGTAGCCATAACTTCAGTAACTCCTATTGTAAAAGTTAAGGCTGTTCCTTTTATAATATTAATAAAACTATTAAAAAGGGTTGGAATTGCTACTCTGGCAGCTTGAGGCATTATTATTCTTCTCATAGCTTGAAAATAGCTCATCCCAACAGACAAAGAAGCTTCCATCTGACCTTTATCAATAGATGAAATCGCACCTCTAATGGCTTCAGACATATAAGCTCCTGAATTCAGACTCAGACCAATTATCGCAATTGTAAAACCATTAACTCGATTAAAAAAAGGTATGATTTGTGGAAGACCAAAATAGAGAAAAAACAATTGAGTAATTAAAGGTGTTCCCCTAAAAAATGAGACATATATCTTTGCCAAAGAATATAAGCCTTTAAATTTGCAATTGCAGATAAAGGCAATAATCAAAGCTATTATTAAGCCAAAAATCAATGCTAACAAAGATATACTTAAGGTTATATTTAATTTTTTAATCATAAATGGGAATAAATTTATAGCATAATTAATATCAAACATTATTATTTTCAGCCTCTTTCATTATTATATATATTATTGAATTTAAAAGAATAATTTATAAAATTATTCAGCCTGCTTTCTATTTAAGCCCGTAAACATTAAAGCAATAGCTCCATCTCCCTTTATATTGCAAGCAGTTCCAACTAATTATTTTGTAGTTGTTTCAATATCAAACCATTTCATTGATAAAAAAGATAATGTTCCATCATTATGCATAGCATTAATAGCTTTATTTATTTCAGTTATTTTCTTTTGATTATTACTATTTTTGGTAAACGCATAAGCATTAATTTCAGTTCCAATAGTTGTATTCACACCCATTAATCTTAAATCCATATTTTCTTGTTCAATTACAGATTTAGATTTAACAGCTGACTGCCAACAAGCATCAAGTCTTCCAGATTCAACTAATTTTTCTAAAGGAGCACCATCGTAATATTTTTTATTTAATTTAAGTTCTTTTTCCTTATCTAAATTTTCTAAAGTTCTTTGACCATTTCCACCCAACCAGGCACCGATTTTCTTATTTTTTAAATCTTCCATAGATTGATAAGAACTATCATTTTTTACTATAAAATCATATTTACTATAAGCATAAGGTTTAGTAAAGACATATTTTTTTTCTCTTTCTGGTGTAATAGACATTTGATGGGCAACAGTATCAATTTTATTTGTATCTAACATTCCCATTAACCCACTAAATTCAGCTATCTTAAACTCAACCTCATAACCTGTTCTTTTAGATATCTCATGCCAAACATCAATTTCGAAGCCTTGTAATTTACCATCTTTCTGGAAACACCATGGATTGTAATTACCACCTGTACCTACAACTATTAAATCCTCAGCACCCACCTGGGCTGCCCCAATAACATTAATTGATAAAAATAATACTGCTAATACAACCACCACTATTATATTTTGTTTTTTCATTGTTTTCCTCCTTAGTGTTTTAAAAAAATATTTATGCTGCTTTTTTATTAAATTGAATACTGCTGTAGGCAATTATAAATAAAGTTACAATCCCAATAATTACAGCTATTCTACCATTAATAGAAACTCCACTACCTGATCCAGCCAATCCAAAGTTATGAGAAATAGCTGCTCCCACCAAATAACCAACAAAAGCTACTGCTGAATCAGTATTACCTTCACCTGCCAAAATAGTTTGACGAAGTGGACAACCTCCAAGCATTACTGAACCAAGACCAGTTAAAAACATGCCTAAAAGATTCCAGAGCCACTGACTGTGAGCTGCTGGTTGGCCTGCAAAACCAGGATTAAAATTACCAAAAATTAAGTTTACTATAAAGGCAAAAACAAAAATTGAAATAAAACCAGTAATTAAATGAGAATCTTTGATTAAATAAAGATCTCTAATTCCTCCTGCCATACAAATCCGACTTCTTTGAGCTAAGACTCCAACAATAATCCCTGCTGCAAGTGCAACTGCCCAAAATGCATAGTTTGCACCAGGACCTTTCTCACTAAAAATTATAAAAGAAGGTCTTACTATTCTAAAAATCAATAAAACAACAGCTATAATTGGTAAGATATAACCATTTATTTGATTAATTTTATAATTTCTCCCCAAAGTAAAACCCTTTTTAAGCAGCTGTGAACCAGCTAAAACTCCTAAAGCAAAACCTATAATTCCGGCAATTGCGTTCCAATCTCCGCCAGCTAATCTAAGCACCATTCTTAAAGGACATCCTAAAAATACCAAAGCTCCAATCATCACAAACATTGCTATTACAAATCTTGTGATCGGTGAGGAACCTCCTTTAACTTTAAATTCACCTGTACTGCGAGCAATCAAAAAAGCTCCCAGAATAAAACCTATAATTTCTGGCCTTATATTTTGAACAACTGCTGCTCTATGTAATCCAACCGCACCAGCAATATCTCGGATAAAGCAAGCTACGCAAATTCCCATATTAGCTGGATTACCAAAGACCACTAATAATCCACCTAAAACACCTATAAATCCCCCAGCTAAGATAATACTTTTTTTATTACTAATTTTTATCTCCCCCAAAATTTAATCATGGTAATGATTTCTTTCACATAAATTATAGCACAGTTTATTTTAATTATAAAGTATTTTTATAATATTTATAATTTTTTATTATATTGCTTGATTAATATCTAAATAAAGCCTATAATGAACTCAAGAATTTTTTTATTCAAAATGTAAAATTAAGCTTCAGGGGGGGAATAAAGATGGATAAAGTTTATCTTGATAATGCAGCTACAACCAAGATTAAGGCTGATTTAGTTAGGGAATCAATTTTAAATTATTATGATAATATTAATTGTAGTCCAGGTAGAGGGGGCTATCAAGATTCTTTAGCAGCTGGTAGAATAATTTTAGATGCCAGACAAAAAATAGCAGATCTTTTTAATGTTCAGGATATTAAACAAATAATTTTTACTCATAATATAACTTATGCTTTAAATATGGGGATTAAGGGGATTTTAAAAGCAGGAGACCATGTCATTACAACTACAATGGAACATAATTCTGTTTTAAGACCCTTAAAAAGTCTTGAAAAAAAGAATTTAATTAAAGTAGATTACATAAAATGTGATAAAAAAGGAAGGCTCAAGCCTGAACAAATTGAAGCTGCTATTAATGATAAAACTAAATTAATTGTCTTAACACATGCTTCAAATGTTAGTGGAACCTTAATGCCAATTAAAGCAGTTGGAAAAATTGCAGCTAAATATGATATTTATTATTTAGTTGATACAGCTCAGACAGCTGGTATCTATGAGCTTGATTTCGAAAATTTAAAAGCTGATTTTTTGGCCTTTACAGGCCATAAAGCTCTAATGGGACCAACTGGAACAGGTGGTTTTGCAATTAGCAAAAAAATGGCTACAGAATTAGAGCCTCTAATTGAAGGTGGGACTGGTAGCAAATCTGATTTAGCTGAACAACCTAATTTTTTACCTGATAAATTTGAGAGTGGAACAATGAATACCATGGGGATTAATGGCTTGAAAGCAGGGGTAGAATTTATTCAAGAAACAGGAATCAAAAATATCAGAACACATGAACAAAAACTAGCCAAAATATTTTTAGCTGGTTTGAAAAAAATACCTGAAATAAAAATAATTGGCCCAGCCAACCTCAAAGAACAGGTACCAACTTTTTCGATTACAGCTGGTAAGAGGGATTTAGGCCAACTAAGTTATGAATTAGATAATAAATATAATATTATGACCAGATCAGGCTTACACTGTGCACCTTTAGCTCACCAAACTCTGTCAACTTTCCCAGCTGGGAGCTTGCGCTTTAGCTTAGGCTATTTTAATACAGAAAAAGAAATTGAATATACTCTAAATGCTTTAAAAGAATTATTATAAGCTTTGTTTAGCTGCTTTTATAAATTGCTTAATTAATAAATCATCTTGGCGATTTTGATTATATGCTAAATAAAAGTCTCTTAAATAATTTAAATTTTGAATTTTAATTTCTTTAACTCTACCACAAGTAGTGGCTTTTTGAGCTGCTACTTGTGAAATAAAAGAAATCCCTAAGCCAGATTCTACTGCCGAAATTATAGCCTCAGTACTACCTAACTGGCTAATAACATTAAAATCTTCTAACTTAAGTTGAGCTTCTTCAAAAGCAAATAGAGTTGCTTTCCTAGTTCCAGAACCTACTTCTCTAATTAATAAATTTTCTGCTTGTAAATCAGATAAAAATACTTTTTCTTTTTTTAATAACTTATTACCTGAAGGTACTATTAAACTTAAACTATCATCATATAATTTTAATTTTTTAAATCTATTATTTTCAGGTTTAGAACCTACAATAATCAAATCAACTTCATCAGCTTCCAAAAGTTTAATCATTGATCTACTATCACCAACTGAAACCTCTGTTTTTAAATCAACAATCAGCTTATTTAAATTAGAAATTATATCTGGTAATAAATATTCTGAAGGAATTGTACTAGAAGCAATTTTTAATTTTTTAAGTTTCATATTTTTTTTACTTTCTACTTTTTGCTCCAAATAACTCCATCTTTTAATAATTTTTTTAGCTTCTTGATAAACTATTTTGCCAGCTGGACTAAGATTAATTTGTCCTTTTTCTTTTTGAAATAATTTTGTAGCAAAATATTCTTCTAATGATTTAATCTGCATACTTACTGCTGGTTGGCTGATTTCAAATTTATCAGCTGTCAGTGAATAACTTTCTAGATCAACTAAAGTAATAAATATTTTTAATTTTTCAATTTTCATTTTATCATTCCTTTATTGACATTTATCTTATTAAAACTTTTATGCTTTAAATAAACTAATCATTATAAGTTTAACACAAAAGTGATTAAATCCCAATTTGACTTATCTATAGAATGATGAACTTAAACTTATTTTCATTACAGTTTAAACTTAGATATCATATTTTCAAGATTATTAGACATTTCAGATAATTGGTATGCTGCTGAAACAATCTTTTCAGTTAAAAATACTTGTTCTTCGCTTGCAGAAGCTACTTGTTCAGCGTTACTAGCAGACTCCTCACTAACAGATGCAACATTATTAATCATGTAATCGACATCTTTACTTAAAGTATTCATTTCAAAAGTTTCATTATCAATTTCTGTTATTAATTCTGTTAAGTCAAATACTTTTTTATTAATATTAGAAAAGTTGCTTCCAGTATTTTTAATTACTTCTACGCTATCATTAACTGCTATTTTAGTAGTTTTCATTTTTTGAACTGCATTATCTACTCCAGATTGAATTTTATTAATTAATTTAGAAATATTATCTGTTGCATTTCCAGACTCTTCAGCTAATTCTCTTATTTCATCTGCGACAACAGAAAAACCCCTACCTGCTTTTCCAGCTCTTGCTGCTTCAATAGCTGCATTCAATGCTAACAAATTAGTTTGTTTAGAAATATTATTAATTAAATTAACTATCTTCCCAATTTTTTCTGATAAATCTCCGAGATTATTAATGATAATAGCTATTTCTGTTGAATTTTCTTTTACTCTATTTATTTTGTCAATAGAATTATTCATTGAATCTTTACCTACCTTTACTTCTTCAACGACTTGATAAGATGCCTTAGACATTTCTTCTGATTTTTCTCTAGTTCTATTAATTTTGTTTAATAGTTCTGCTACATTAGTACTTGTTTCTTCTGTTTGAGCAGATTGTTCTTCAGCACCTGAAGCAACATTTTCAATTGATTTTCCAACTTTATCTGCTATTTTAGATAATTCTCCCCCCGAAGAAGCCAATTCTTCACTTTGAAAGCTTAATTCAGAAATTTCTTCTTTAATACTATTAATCATTTCTTTTTGTGATTTAACAGTTTTATTATACTCTTTAGTTAAATTTCCAATTTCATCTTTACTCTTAAAATTTATCTTACAAGTTAAATCACCTTTGGCTATTTTCTCCATTCCTTTTAAAACTGTATGGATATTTTCGGAAATATACTTAGAAATAAAGAAAATAACTATAACCAATAAAAAAACTGTAATTAAACCAAAAATTAACATTTTAATTTCAATGTTATAAATAAAAACAGATACTTCTTTAGCCACTGCCTCTCTTTGGTCTTTTATTGCCCCCTCATAAGTTCCAGCTCCTATAAAATACTCGGTATTACCTATGGGTGTAACATATCCAATTTTTGTTTCTTCTTTATTAGTATCAGGATTATCATATAAATAATTAACAAAGCCTCCACCAGCTTGAGCCTTATTGGATAAAATTTGAAGTAATTTTTTTCCTTTTCCAGTTTTTAAGTCCCAACGATTTGTCCCTACTAATTCTGGAGAAGGAGGAAGAGATATTGTATCACCATTAAAACTATAAATATAAAAATAACCCTCATCACCAAAATTAACTTCATCATTATACTCTCTAATTAAATTTCTTAGTCTGTTTTCACTTAATTTTCCCCCTTCTTTTTTAAATACTTCTGCTAAAAATTGTGCAGACGTATCTGTTGCATTTTTAACTTTTTCTTTTTCCAAATCTAATAAATATTTACTCACTGTTTTATTATTTTGTCTATTTAAATTTTCAAATTCATTATGAAATACAAATCCCATAATAAATACCATTATTAATAGACTCATTCCTATAAGTAAAAATATTTTATTTGCTATACTTAAATTTTTAAAAACCATTATCTTACCTCCTTAATTTTGTTAAGCTTTCCTAAAATCAATTACTCCTTTATTCTAATAACTAAGATTCTCAACTAATAATTTTGAAAAGCTTTAATATAATTCATTCTACTCAAATTATCAATATCTTTAGATGATTATGTATTAATTTTTTTAAAATAAGTTATCAAAAATAATCTAATCTATTTAATTATTTTTTTGTCTTAATTTATATTCAAATTATATTTATCGATTTTTTTATAAAGAGATGTGCGATGAATCCCTAATATTTTGGCTGCTTCAGTTTTATTTCCATTACATTTCTTTAAAGCATTTATTATTACATCAATCTCAACCTGTTGTACCACTTCAGACAAATTGTTATTTTCAAATTCTATAGTTCTTTCTTTTCTTGAATTGATATTATCACTTATTATAGATGGTAAATGTTTAGGTAAAATAGTATCTCCGCTATTATAATTTAAGCATCTTTCCATGAAATTTCTAAGTTCTCTAACATTTCCAGGCCAATCATAATCTTTAAGCTTTTTAATAGTTTCATCAGACAATTTTTTATGTTTTAAATCTAATTCTTTAGCTAATTTTGAAATTATTGATTTAGCAAGTAAGGGTATATCATCTTTTCTATCTCTTAATGGAGGAATATTTAATCTAATGACATTTAATCTATAAAATAAATCTTTACGAAAATCACCATTTTTAACTTCTTCTTCTATCCTCTCATTAGTTGCAGCAATTACTCTTACATCAAGATCAATTAAATGATTACTTCCTATTCTTTGCACTTCTTTTTCTTGTAACACTCTTAACAATTTAGCCTGCATTTCTTTGGGCATCGAACCAATTTCGTCTAGAAAAATAGTTCCTCCTTGTGCAATCTCAAATTTTCCAGCTTTTCCACCACGACTGGCTCCAGTAAATGATCCCTCTTCATAACCAAAAAGTTCAGACTCTAATAAATTTTTCGGTATTGCAGCACAATTCACCCTAATAAGTGGACCATATTTTCTATGACTGGATTTATGTATAGCATGAGCAAAAAGTTCTTTTCCTGTACCACTTTCACCTTGAATTAAAACTGTAGAATTACTTGATGAAGCATCCTTAGCAATTTTTTTAATATAATTCATATTTTTATTTATAGTTAAAATATTATCAAATGAATATTTAGCTTCTTCAAGTTTTTTAACTTTATTTTTATAATGATTCAATTTACTTTCGAGACCTTTTATTCTTTTTGTTAAAATCTTTAATTCTTTAACATCTTTAAATAAAACTTTACCAATTCCACCAATGATTTCTCCATTTTCAAAAATCGGAATTCTACTACAAATCATTTCATTTCCTTCTATTTTTTGTATGCAACCTATTTCTTTTTTTCCTGTATTTATTATTTTATGCATTCTTGTATTTTCAATGATATCAGCTACATATTTACCAATTACATCTTTTTCTTTTAAACCAAGAAATTCTTCATAAGCTTTATTAAATTTAGTTATATATCCTTCTTTATTAACAATTACTATTGCTTCATAAGCTTCATTTAAAATTGTATTTAATACATTTAAATCATTTTTAGTACTTGTAAGTTCATTTTTAATCCTATCAATATCACTTAATTCTTCAAATACAGCTAATGCACCTGTGATTTCCCCTTTATAAATTAAAGGAGTTCTATGAGTATAAATTTCTTTTTTATTTATACTTAATGTTAATCTTTGACTTATCAGCTTTATTTCTTTATTTAAAACTTCTAACAATTTTGATTCTGGTACAACACTTTTGATATCTGTATCTAATAATTCTTTTTTAGAAAACCCTAATAATTTTTCACTTGCCTTATTAACTAGAATAATTTTTCCCTGTTTATTAATTGCTATTATACAATTATGAATAGAATCAATTATAGATTCAAGCCACTCAAAAACATCTTTTTTACTATTAAAATCATTTAAATTCATATCATTTATCTCTCCTATTTTTATAATGTACAAATTAAAGAATTAATTATATATAAATTATATTTTTATATAATTATTTTTTTCACAATTATATAAAAAATATTATTTTAGATTAATTTAAAATGATATTTTTTAAATTATAAAAATTTTAACTAATAAAAAATAAAGCCCATAAAAATTTAAAAAGCAGTAATTTTTATAAGACTTAATACAATTTAAAATTTAAGGGCTATTTATTTTTTATTGATTTTAATTTGCTCAAATTTAACTAGACTATATATGTCTTTTTCAAATTTTTTGAAGAAATATATAATTCACAAGCTATTAAAAATAATTTGACTCATAATTAAATTATATTATAAACAATCTTGATCTATACAACTTCTTAAATTATAAGAAGTAAATATCTAATTTTTTATAAATTTTAAAAAATAAAAAATATATAATCAATCAAAAATCAAAGTTCAAGACAATTTATATATAAATAATTGTCTTGATAATATAATTTATCATTATAACTTTTTGGAAAACAAATTGTTTTTTTATTCTTCTATTTGATTTATAGAATATAAATTAAATAATTCTAGAAAAGATAACTCATTCCTTTTTTACAATTAAAAAAATAATATTTGAATAAATAAAATATTCCTAATAAATGCCTGTTACTAAATAGAATAATGAAATTATTACGGAAGAAGCAATTGGCAATAAAATTGTATTAAAAGCAATATCTTTATAACTTTCTTTATGAGTTAAGTGACAGACAGACAATAAAGTTATTACGGCACCACAATGTGGTAAACTGTCTAGACCACCAGCAGCAACAACCATTACTCTATGTATTACTGGCCCAGGAATACCCATTGCTAAAAATTCTTTTGATAATACTTCAAGTGCAATAGCAGTACCTCCAGAAGCTGATCCAACAATACCTGCTAATAATGTAGTAGAAAACCCTACCTTGAAAATAGATGGTATAGCTAAATTTACTACTCCGCTCTTTACTGTAGCAAAAGCAGCTAATGACTTGATAACTCCACCATATCCTACTTCAGATGCAGTATTAAAAATAGGTAATAAGGCACCTACAGAACCAGCAAAAACCTTCTCATTTCTTTTAGGAATAAACTGCTTCATTGTAATCAATACAAATACTACTGCAACTGAAAGTGCTATGACAACAGGCCATGTACCATTAATAGAACCTCCAACAGCTTGATATTTATCAATAACAGATGGTTTTTCAAACCACCAATTTGTTAAAATAAAATTAAGAATAAAAACTATAATTATCGGACTTATAGCAAGTCCAAAAGTTGGAATATTATCATCTTCTAAATGTAAATCTGCATCGTCATGATCTCCATAACCTTCTCCTCGTTCTTGCATTTTATTCGCTCGAGAAGTTAAATAAGTTACACCTCCAAAAAACATAATTAAACCAGCCATAATGCCCAGTATTGGTGCAGCATAAATGTTAGTGTCGAAGTAGACTGTAGGCATTGTGTTAATATATTGAGGTGATCCAGGTAAAGCAGTCATTGTAAATGTAAAACCACCTAAAGCAATAGCTCCAGGAAGAAGACGCTTTGGAATATCAGCTTTTTTTAATAAAGAAGCACCAATTGGATACATAGCAAATACAACAACAAATAAAGAAACACCACCATAAGTTAAAAGACCTGTAGCAAAAACAATAGCTGTAATAGCTCTTTTAGGTCCAAATTTTTCTGCTATAAAATCTGCAATAGCAGTAGCAGCCCCAGAAACACCCATTAATTTACCAAAAATAGCACCTGCTAAAAATACTGGAAAATATTTTCCAATATAACCAGCAGCTGCTGGCATGAATTGTGTTGATAAAGCGTGCAAAGCTGGAACTTCTCCAGCCATCAAAGCTGCTGTCATGGCTAAAATTGGTGCTAAAACAAGTACACTTACCCCTTTATAAGCAAAATACATTAATGCAATTAGCGTTGCAAGAATAGCAAGAACTCCTAACATACTTTCTCCTCCTATTTATTATATAATATTATTTTCTATTTTTTTCAATATCAACTTTTAGATCCATTAATCCTTTTGTGAAAATTCTTTTATCCATTACTTTACAATCTTCGTCAATTATTGGCTTAAAACCCATTTGTTCTAAGATATCTTTTTGAATATCTATTCCAGGAGCTATTTCTTTAAGTACTAATCCTTCTTTAGTTAGTTCAAAAACTGCTCTCTCAGTAATATAAATTACTTCTTGATTTTCTTCAACAGCATATTCTCCACTGAATGAAATCTGTTCAACTTTATCAACAAGCTTAACAATTTTTCCTTCTTGATTAATCCTTAGCTCACCATTATCGACTTCTACTTTAAGACCACCGGCTGTAAATGTACCACAATATATTACTTTTTTAGCAGTTTGCGTAATATTAACAAATCCTCCAACACCAGCAATTTTAGGACCAAATTTACTAACATTTACATTACCAATTTTATCAGCCTGTGCTAGACCTAAAAATGCTACATCCAGTCCTCCACCATCATAGAAATCAAATTGATAAGGCTGGTCTAAAATAGCTTCAGGGTTTGTTGATGCTCCAAAGCTCAACCCACCAGCTGGAATACCACCTACAGGTCCAGCCTCAACAGTAAGATTCATTTCATCACTTGCCCCTTCTTCTGAAGCAACTGAAGCAACACCTTCAGGCATACCAATACCTAAATTAACAATGGCATCTGGTACTAATTCCATAGCTGCTCTTCGGGCAATAATTTTCCTTTCATTTAATGGTAAAGGTTTTAAGGAGTCTAGTGGTACTTTTGTCTCACCAGTATAAGAAGGATTATATTGTTCTACAAAGGATTGCATATGATTCTTTTCATCTTTTGAAATCACAACAGCATCTACATAAATCCCTGGAATAACAACTTTATTTGGATCCATACTCCCTGCTTCAGCAATTCTTTCTACTTGAACAATTACTTTTCCACCAGAGTTTTTAGCAGCTTGTGCAATAGACAGTGACTCTAATGGCATTGCTTCTTTTTCCATTGAAATATTTCCTTTTTTATCAGCAGTTGTTCCTCTTAAAATTGCGATATCAATTGGAATTGACTTATATCTTAAATAATTTTCTCCATCAAGCTCAATTAAATCAACAATATCTTCAGTTGTAATATCATTTAATTTCCCACCTTGTACCCTTGGATCAACCAATGTTTTTAATCCAACATGAGTAATTGTACCAGGCTTACCAGCTGCTGTATCTCTAAACATATGACTTATTACTCCTTGAGGCAAATTATATCCTTCAACTTTGTTTTCATTAACTAATTTACCTAATTTAGGAGCTAGACCCCAATGTCCACCAATAACTCTTTTAAGCAAACCAGAATGAGCTAAGTGATTTAAACCTCGATCTTTACCATCACCTTGACCAGCAGCATAAACTAAAGTTAAATTTTCTGGTTTAAAAGTTTCTTTATACTTTTTTTCTAAGCTTTTAGTAATATATTCTGCATGACCAAAGCCAACAAAACCACTTGTAGCAATCGTGTCATTATCTTTTATTAAATCTAATGCCTTTTTAATATCAATAATCTTATTTTTATGCATTTTATAACCCCCCATTTAATTAATAATTAATTTATTTAGTCACGTGTAACTAATGTAGCTGCTCCTTGTCCACCACCAATACAAAGGGTTGCTAGTCCTTTTTTTGATTTTCTTTTAATCATTTCATGAATTAAAGTAACTAAGATTCGAGCTCCACTTGCACCTATTGGATGTCCAATAGAAATAGAGCCACCATTTACATTTACTTTTTCAGTATCAAGTCCTAATTCTTTAATAACAGCTAATGATTGTGAAGCAAAAGCTTCATTTGCTTCTATTAAATCTAAATCATCAATTTTTAGATCAGCTTTAGTAAGTGCTTTTCTTGTTGCAGGAATAGGTCCTGTCCCCATAATTGCTGGATCAACTCCTGCAGAAGCATAAGAAGTAATATTTACTAATATCTCTAAATTTAATTCTTGAGCTTTCTCTTTAGACATTACAAGTAAAATTGCAGCTCCATCATTTATTCCAGAAGCATTGCCTGCAGTAACTGTTCCATCTTTTTTAAATGCAGGTCTTAATTTGCTCAAACCATCAACTGTAACACCTTTTCTTGGATATTCATCCTTATTAACTATTAAATCATCTCCACGTCTTTGTGGAATAATAATAGGTACAATTTCATTTTTAAATTTATTTTCAGCCATTGCTTTTTCAGCTCTCTGCTGACTCATTGCAGCAAACTCATCTTGCTCTTTTCGACTTAAATTCCATTTTTCAGCAATGTTTTCAGCAGTAATTCCCATATGATAATCATTAAATGCACACCAAAGTCCATCTTTTATCATTTCATCTATAGAGTTACTATCTCCCATTTTTTTCCCCCAACGCCCTTTTTGATCCAAATACGGCGCTTGACTCATATTTTCCATTCCACCAACTATAAAGATTTCTCCATCTCCTGCTTTTATTGCTTGAGCAGCTAAGTTTACTGTTTTTAAACCAGAACCACAAACTTTATTTACAGTCATTGCTGGAACTTCTTTCGGAATACCAGCTTTTATTGCTGCCTGTCTAGCTGGATTCTGACCAAGACCAGCTTGAAGTACATTACCTAAAATAACTTCATCAATTGAGGCTGGATCTAATTTTGTTTCTTCTAAAACTTTTTTAATCACATCTGCACCTAAATTTACTGCAGAAACATTTTTGAAATAACCACCAAAACTACCAACTGCTGTTCTTAAAGCACTAACTATTACAACTTCTTTCATTATTAACAACCTCCATTTTTTTATTATCCATCTATAATATAGTGCAATTATCATACCAAAAGTATAAAATATATATATTTTTTTATAATCCCTGTTATAATAAGGATTTAAGGATAATAATAATTTAATTTATATATTTTTTTATAATTATTAAATTATTTCATAAAATATTATTTATATTTTGTATGCTTTTTTCTACACTATGTATTGATTATGCTACATCTAGCTCTTATTTAAACTGATCTCATTCATTTTATGATGTTCTTAAAATAGATAATATATAATAAAAAGACCAATAAAGCATTAAAATACTTTACTGGCCCTTATTCTTAAAAGTTAAATTTATAATTAATATTTACTTAAGTTCTGCAAAAGCTTTACTAAGTAATGGTACAATTTTTTTCAAGTCTCCAACAAGACCATAGTCACAGATCTCAAAAATTGGAGCATCTTGATCAGTATTAATTGCAATAATTAAATTAGAGTTTTCCATTCCTGCTTTATGCTGGATAGCTCCTGAAATACCACAAGCAAAATATACTTTTGGCTTAACTGTCTTACCAGTTTGTCCAACCTGGTGTGGTTTTTCAATCCAACCTTCATCTACTACTGCGCGAGAAGCTCCTACTTCTCCTCCTAAAACAGTAGCTAATTCTTCTATTAATTCGAAGTTTTCTGGACTACCTACACCTCTACCTCCAGAAACAATAATATCAGCATCTTCTAAATTAACACTTGCTTTAGCTTCTTTTACAATTTCTTTAATTGTTGTGAAAATATCAATATCTGATAAATCTGATTTAAGGTTAATTATCTTACCACTATCAGTAATCTGAGAATTAACATTTTCAGCATTAATCTCTACTTCAATCTCTTCAATTTCACCAGTTTTACTGTGATCTGGCTCAGCTTTTTCCATAACTCCTGGTCTAACTGTAGACATTTGTGGTCTGTGATCAGGACAAATAATAGTTGCCATTAAGTTACCACCAAATGCTGGTCTAGTTTGAAGTAAAATATTTCTTTCTTTATCAATTTCAAGTTTTGTACAATCAGCTGTTAAACCTGTATCTAAACGAGCAGAAATACGAGGTCCTAAGTCTCTACCGTTATGAGTTGCTCCTAAAAGAACTATTTCTGGTTTAAATTCATTAATTAAGTCACAAATAACAGCTGTATAAGTTTCTGTTCTGTAATCTTTTAGTTCTTCATCTTCCACAATATATACATTATCTGCTTTGTAAGCAAATAATTCTTTTGCTTCTTCTTTTACATCTGATCCTAATACAATTACAGATAAGCTTGTACCTAATTCATCAGCTAATTTTCTTCCTTCACTACATAGTTCAAAAGAAACATCTAGTAATTTATTACCTCTCTGCTCAGCTAATACCCAAACACCTTTGTAACCAGAGATATCTTGTTTTTCACCTGTTTCTTCTTTATCAATTTCCATTGCATCAAAATTACATTTTTTAACACAAATACCACACATAGTACATTTTTCTGTATCAACAACTGCTATATCATTTTCCATTTTTAAAGCATCAAATGGACAGCTAGTTACACAAACTCCACACCCGACACACTTATCTTCAAATATATTTAACATTCAACTATTCCTCCTATGATTATAATACCTGTTCTAGTTTTAATTTTTCTAGTAATTTTTCTACTTTTTCTTTTTCATTTCCTTCTAAAAATTCTCCTTTTTTCTCATTTGTTGGCACAAAAGTATCATATACCTGAGTTGGAGAAGCATCAAGTCCTAGTTTAGACATGTCAACTTCAAAATCATCTGTTGACCATACTTTAATACAATCTTCCTTTTTAAAAGCAGCAACTACTCTTTTAATAGAAGGATAACGTGGTTTATTTAAACCATCAATAACTGTTAATAAAACAGGCATTTTTGTTTCTACAACACTATATCCATCCTCTAAAGCTCTTTTAGCTTTAACTTTTTCACCTTCTACTTCTAAACCACGAACATAAGTGATTTGAGGCATACCAAGATTTTCAGCTATCTGTGGTCCAACTTGCGCTGTATCTCCATCAATTGCCTGACGACCACAGAAAATAATATCAAATTCACCTGCATTTTTAATTCCTTGAGCTAAAGTATAAGAAGTAGCCCAGGTATCAGAACCAGCAAAAGCTCTATCTGATACTAAAATACATTCATCTGCTCCCATTGCATATGCTTCTAAAAGAGCTGTTTTTGCCTGAGGTGGTCCCATACTAATTACAGTAACCTTTCCTCCCTGCTCTTCTTTTAATCTAACTGCTTCTTCTAAAGCTATTTTATCTTCTGGATTAATAATACTTGGTACACCATCTCTAATCAATGTTCCGTTTTCTTCATCAATTCTAACTTCATCTGTATCTGGTACTTGTTTTACACATACTAATATATTCATTATTTTACCTCCTGTTTATAAATCCCAATTAATTTAATAAAGAACCTGCGATTACCATTTTTTGTACTTCTGTTGTACCCTCATAAATTTCTGTAATTTTTGCATCACGCAATAAGCGCTCAACTGGGTATTCTTTAATGTATCCATAACCACCATGTAATTGGATAGCTTTGTTTGCAACAGCAAATGCTGCTTCTGAAGCATAATATTTAGCCATTGCTGCTTCTTTTGAGAATCTTTGACCTGAATCTTTAGTTTTAGCAGCTTTGTAAACTAATAATCTTGCTGCTTCTACTTTTGTTGCCATCTCTGCAATTTCCCACTGTAAACCTTGGAATTTAGAGATAGCACGGCCAAACTGCTGTCTTTCTTTTACATATTGTACTGTTTCATCTAAAGCTCTTTGAGCAATACCTAATGCCTGAGCTGCAACTCCAATTCTTCCTCCATCTAAAGTTGCCATTGCAATCTTAAAGCCCATACCTTCTTTTCCTAATAAATTTTCTTTAGGTACTCTACAATCTTTAAAAATTAACTCTCTTGTATCAGAAGCATTAATTCCTAATTTATTTTCTTTTTTACCAACAGAAAATCCTGGATATTCTTTTTCTACAATAAAGGCACTAATTCCTCTAGTTCCTTTGCTTTTATCAGTCATTGCAAAAACTATAAATGTATCTGCCACACCAGCATTAGTAATAAATATCTTTGATCCGTTTAAAACATATTCATCACCATCAAGTTCTGCTGTTGTTTTTTGAGCTGATGCATCAGTTCCTGCATCTGGTTCTGTTAAACCAAAAGCTCCTAATTTATCTCCTCTTGCTAAAGGCTTTAAATACTTTTCTTTCTGCTCTTCATTTCCAAATTGATAAATAGGGTGAGCACCTAAAGAAGTATGAGCAGATAAAATAATACCATGAGTAGCACAAGCTTTTGATAATTCTTCAATAGCTAATACATAACTTAAAGTATCACCACCTGAACCATCATATTTTTCAGGAAAAGGAATTCCTAACATATCTGCAGCAGCCATCTTGTTTACATTTTCTTGTGGAAATTCACATGTTTCATCTATCTCAGCTGCTATATCCTTTACTTCATTTTCTGCAAAATCTCTTACGACTTTTTGTATCATTTCTTGAGTACTAGTTAAATTAAAATCCATTTTTTTACCTCCAAATTTATACTTTGTTATTTACTACTATCAGCTTCATTTATTATTTATAAGTTTCCAATTAAATCCCTTTACAGCTTATTTATTCATTCTTAAAATCAGCTTTCCTATTATTTAAAAATGCCTGCATACCTTCTTTTTGATCTTTAGTACTAAAACAAGTACTAAATAAATTAGCTTCAAATTTACTTCCTTCTGCAGAAGGATGTTCTAAGGCGAAATTTACAGCTTCTTTAGCAGTAGAAATAATAGGAGCAGATTTCTTAGCTATTTTTTCAGCAATCAATTTTGCCTTTTCCATAATATCTTCTACTTCTACAATCTGATTAACTAATTTTAAAATTTTAGCTTCTTCAGCATCAATATTATCACCAGTTAAAATCAATTCTAAGGCTTGGGATTTACCAATAACTTTAGTTAAACGTTGAGTTCCTCCAAAACCAGGAATAATACCTAAATTAATTTCTGGTTGGCCAAACTTTGCTCCTTTAGCTGCAATTCTAATATCACAAGCTAAAGCAAGTTCACAACCTCCACCTAAAGCATAACCATTAACTGCTGCAATAAATATTTTAGTTGAATTTTCTATTTTGTTAAAAACTTGATTACCTAATAAAGAAAAATCTTTAGCTTCTTTTACATTCATGCTTTTCATTTCAGATATATCAGCACCTGCAACAAAAGCCTTTTTACCTTCTCCACTAATAATAACTGTTTTAATTTTATCGTTTTTATCTAAATCAGTGATAGCTAGGTCTAACTCTTCTAAAGTTTCTTTATTTAAAGCATTTAAAGCTTTAGGTCTATTAATTTTTATAATAGCAATTTCATTTTCAAAGTTAAGAATTAAATTATTATAATTCATCTTTGCCTCCCTTAATTGACTGTCTAGTTAAATCTTTTATGAAACAGCTGTCCCAAATATAAATTCGGGGCAGCTGATATTTAACTTTTTAGTAATTATAAAAACCTTTTTTAGATTTTCTACCTAACTGTTCAGCCCTAACTTTCTTTTTCAGTAAAGGACAGGGACGATATTTATCTTCCCCAAGTTCTGAATGTAGAGTTTCCATAATTGCTAAACAGACATCAAGTCCAATTAAATCAGCTAAAGCTAAAGGTCCTATTGGATGATTTGCACCCAATTTCATAGCTAAATCAATATCTTCAGCAGAAGAAACTCCTTCTTGTAAAATATAAGCAGCCTCATTAATCATTGGAATTAAAATCCTATTAACAACAAAGCCAGGAGCTTCATTGACTTTAACTGCTTCTTTATTAATTGATTTTACAAGCTCTTCTACTTTATCATAGCAAGCATCAGAAGTTTCAGCAGCTCTAATAACTTCTACAAGTTTCATCATTGGTACTGGATTAAAAAAGTGAATACCAATAACATTTTCTCTTCTAGCTGTGGCAGCTGCAATTTCAGTAATACTTAAAGCAGATGTATTAGTAGCTAGTATAGCCTCATCCTTAACTATCTGATCAAGTTTTTTGAAAATATCTTTCTTGATTTCTAAGTTTTCAATTACTGCTTCTATTACTAAATCTACCTCTGCTAAGGCCTCTAATTTGGAAGCAGTTTCTATTCGGTCTAAAATTGCTTTCTTTTCGGCTTCAGTTATTCTTTCTTTTTTAACAGAACGACTGAGGCTTTTTTCAATATTTTTATAGCCTTTTTCTAAATTTTCTTGATCAATATCTACCATTATCACCTGATATTCATTTTTAGCTATAACATTAGCAATTCCATTTCCCATTGTTCCTGCACCTAAAATACCAATTTTATTCATAACGCAAACTTCCCCTTTCTGATATTAGTCAACTAATATTGATCATTTATTACATACTAAATAATTATTTCTTTGGTGGCATTAAAACTGCTTCACCAACAATTACTTCTTTTCCTTCTTGAGTAGTACAAATTGTATCCATAATAACTCTGTTTTTTTCTTCATTTTTATTCTTAACTCTAACTGTAGCTGTAACAGTATCACCAATTTTAACTGGTGCAGTAAATTTAACTTTTTGAGAAATATAAATTGTTCCGGGGCCAGGTAATTTTGTACCTAAAACAGCAGAAATAAAACCAGAACCAAGCATTCCATGTGCAATTCTGCCTTTAAATATAGTTTTTTTTGCATATTCTTCATTAATATGAGCTGGATTTAAATCACCTGTAACACCAGCATAAAGAGATACATCAGCTTCAGTAATCGTTTTAGAAAAACTAGCCTCTTGTCCTATTTCCATTTCATTGATACTAAATCCTTTTTTCATTATACCCACTCCTAATTTAAATTAGAATTAAACGTTTTCATAAAACTAATTAATAACCCATCATAATATTCACAGCTAACTTCTTTTGCAACTTTTTTAATTGTATTTTTTCTTTCCAAGGGACTAAAGCAAAAATTAATATTTTCGTTTATATAAATGCTAATAATTAACTTATTAACGAATTTATTTGCTCTTCTTATGATATTCAATTGAACAATTGTTATAGGATCATATTTAACTAGATAAACATTTTTAATCATAAAGAATATCCTCTTGGGAATAAATAATATATTCACTAAATAATAAATGCATATATTATACCTAAAAGAAAAAAATAATCATTTCATCACCTTTTTTTAAAAAATAATATAAAAAAAAGACTATAGATACTTATAATTATAAGTATCTATAGTCTTTAAATTTTAATTAATTATTTCTATATATTTTTTTAAAAATTATAAAAAATATTTTTTATATTCATTTTTTATTTCTTATGTATATTAAAATATACATATTTTTAATAATTGTCTATTTTTTAATACATATAAAATATAAATTTTAACTAAACTTTAAAAATGAAAATATCACAAAATTTTATAAGCTTGCTAAAATAGAAAAGATAATTGTTAAACCATTATTAGTCCAAATAGAGAAAATAAACTAAATCAATTAATTAAAGTGATATATTTTTTTAGTTATCCTGTAAATTATAATTGCTATTTTTCTACCTACACTAGTTTTAAAACTAACAGGAAATAAAAATGATTTATATTTTATTTTAAAATAGATTTTAGGATAATTATTCTTTATTTTTTGCCATAATCTTTTATGAATCTTAATTTTTTCTTTACTTCCATCTAAAAATAATAAAATAGATGTAATTGAGACTAACATTGATAAATGATTTAACATATATTTTGCAAGCTTTTCTGACTTTTGTTTTACTTCATTTAAATCATATGCTTCTAACATTATTTCAGTTACTTTTAACTGCTGATCTACTTGTTTTATCATGACTTCCTCATTCACAGATTGGTCTTCTCTACCAATAAAGTAACGATATAAATCATAATTAAAATAATAAATATTATCTACAAAAGGAAAGGGTTGATATACAAACAGATTATCTACATAAAAAGTATGTTTTGGTAAAAATAAATTACTTTTTTTTAATATTTCCGTTCTATAAATGACTGCATGCATGATCAAATATTGAGATATTCTAAATTTACCACAAGCATTCCAATCAAAAATTTTATTTTCTGGCAAAACATTTGTATATTTCATTACTTTACTTGTATTATCAAATTGATTTTCATAAACATAATTATTTATTATTAAATCAATCTGCTGATCTTTTTTTTCTAAAATCTTTATCTGATCAATAATCTTTTTTAAAGCAGAAATTTTGAGCCAATCATCAGAATCAACTACTTTAAAATATATACCTTCTGCTTTTTCTAAGCCCTTCATTACTGCATCACCATGACCACCATTTTCTTTATGCACTGCTTTAATTAAATTAGGATAATTATTAACATATTCATCAATTATCATTGGAGTTTGATCTGTAGAGCCATCATTAACTAAAATTATTTCTATTTCTTTTCCTCCAGGTAAAATAGTTTCTACACATCTCTCTAAATATTCAGCTGAATTATAACAAGGTACTACAAAAGTTATTAATTTCATTTTTTCAATCCTTTAATTTATTTGATAAATTTAATGCTTTAGCAACTACTTGATCCATATTATAATATTGATATTCTGCTAATCTACCTAAACAGAAAAAATTATGATAGTTAATCAATTTTTCTTGATACTTAAAATATAATTCCCTACTTTCTTTAGTAGGAATAGGATAATATGGTATATCAGTTTCTTTTTCTAATTCACGTGGATACTCTTTGACAATTGTGGTTTTATTTTTTAATTTTTGACCAGTAAGATATTTATATTCTGTTATTCTAGTATAATCCTGATCTAAAGTATAATTTACAACCCCATAATTCTGAAAATGATTTTTATTATAATTTTCAAATTTAAAGTCTAGAGTTCTATATTTTAATTTTCCATACTCATAATTAAATAATTTATCGAGTGAGCCAGTATAAATAACTGGGCCAGAAAATAGCTCTCCTTTTAAATATACTTTCCCTGATTTTAAAGAAATAAAATCTAAACCATCTGTTTTTAACTTCACATTTATTAAATCATGATCTAAAATATTTTCAAATAATTTTGTATAACCAGCTGCAGGAATTAGCTGCCAATTATCTTCAAAATAATAATTCTTCTTTGATAAATAAATAGGGACTCTTTTAAAAATTGAATTATCAAGGCTAGAAAAATGTTCTCCCCATTGCTTTGTTGAATAATAAAAATAATAATTTTCATAAATATAAGTCGCTATCTTATTAATATCAGGATCATCAAATTCCAAAAGCTCATTAATAAAAACTTTTTTCCTATTTTTAAATACCTCCAAAAGTTTTTCCTTTAATAAATCAGAATCAGATTCAAAAACTTTTTCTAAAACATCAAAATTAAAAGGTATTGACATTTTTTCCCCTTTAATAGATGCTACTACCTGATGCTTATATTCTCTCCAATCTGTAAAACGTGAAAGAAAATTATATACTTTTTGATCATTAGTATGAAAAATATGTGGACCATAAAGATGAATCAAAATTGAATTATCATTAATAAAATCATATGCATTTCCACCAATATGATTTCTTTGCTCAAACACTAAAACTTTTTTTCCAGTTTCTGCTAACTTTCTTGCTGTAACAGCTCCTGCAAAACCAGCACCAACTATCACTACATCTACATCAAAGTTTTCCATTTAAATCTATCTCCTGTTAAAATTTATTTATATCAGTACTAGCTCATCTAAATGAACTAGTACTAATATTATTGATTAAATTCTATTTTTTTACTAATTAAATTATTCTTTACTTAAATTTATTAAGTCTTAATTATTCTTTAAATATTTTTTGAAGTAAATAAATTCAAAGGCTAACAAGATTAAGGCTATTATTATATCAATAATAATGACTATTTTAACCCAAGCTTCCATTTCAAAGTTTTTAGGATCCATAGCATTAGAATTAGCAACTGAATAAAGAATATTATGAGATGCAGTCCTCATTGCTGAAATGCTTGTTGCACTTTCTAAGTCATCAATATAAGCACCATTTTCACCTGTAGTTGATAACATTAAATCATTTCCATTTCTAATAGCAAGATCAGCATCCATATATCCTGTAGACTTATCTCCCATAAAATAATCTGTAATTACATGACCTCTAAATCCCCATTCTTTTCGTAATACTTCATTTAAAAGAGAACTAGAGGTTCCGGCCCAATTATTTCCAATATAATTAAAAGCAGACATAACTCCAGTTGCCCCACCTTCTTTAACAGACATTTCAAATGGTTTTAAATAGATCTCTCGCATAGCTTGTTCATCTGCCCAGGTTGCTAAAATTTTATCTCTATTTTGTTCTTGATCATTAAGAGCAAAATGCTTAATATAAGCTACTAAACCTTGTTCTTCTGCACCTTTGGTTGATTTTGCAGCAATAGAACCTGATAAATATGGATCTTCAGAATAGTATTCAAAACTACGTCCTAAGAAAGCCGAACGATGAATATTCATTGATGGAGCATACCAACCTGTAACATGCATTTCTGCTGCTTCTTTTCCTATTTGAATTCCAAAATCAAAAGCTAAATCTTTATTCCAAGTAGCTGCAATAAGAACAGCAGTTGGAAAACCTGTACCACTTTGACCACTAAAATTATTATTTAACCCAGCTGGCCCATCAGCACTTACAGTTCTAGGTAAATTAATTGAATTAAGAGCAGATGTTGAATAACCACCCAAGGCAATCAATTTATTCATATCTGAAATAGAAAGTTGATTTAATAATTTTTCCCATTTTGGATCATTATAATCTAAACCTGCAACATCCCTTATTTCTAAATTATTATTTTGTTTTAAAATAGGCATTTCAGCTTCAGAATCATTATAAGCTTCTAAATTATAATTAGCAATTGCAGAAAAGTCCTGTTTAAATTTATCTTCTAGGCTAAAATTTGAAGGTGCTGCAGTTGCTTTTTCATAATTAGCAAATCCATCTTCACGACTAAGATAGTTAACATTTCCATGAGCATAATCAAATTGATTAGTTGCTACTTCAATATCCCCTGAACGTGAACCATTATTTTCTTCGTTATAAATTAAATCTTCATCAATATTTATAGTCCGAGAATCTATAAGTGTATGTGAATCCGAGCGTAGACTTATCTGATAGTCTCCTTTTTCTAAAACATAGCTCTCATAATTCTTATAATCATAGGAAGCCATATCTTCTAAATCAAAGCTTAAACTTATTCTTTGACTTTCACCAGGTGCTAAATTACTAGTTTTAGCAAATTCTATTAAATTGACTTCTGATTTTTCAATCCCACCATTATAATAAGGAGGTGTATAATATACTTCTACCACTTCTTTACCTGTACTTTTACCCGTATTAGTTACTTTTACATCCAGTTTAACTGAGTTATTATCCCAATTAAAATCAACTATTTCCTGTTCAAAACTAGTATAGGATAAACCATAGCCAAAAGGATACTGTACTTTAGATTCATAATCAATTAAACCTTCTGCTGCTGCAGTTTCATAAAACTTATAGCCCACATAAATACTTTCAACATAGTTAACAAAATGAGCTTCATATTTTTCATCATTATTATCACTATTAATAACATTATCCATATTAGTATAAGTAAAATCACCATAATTATTATTTGTAGGTGTTTTTAATAAATCATAAACATAAGTATCTGGTAATTTACCTGAAGGATTAATACTCCCATCCAATATTCCACCCAAGGCTTTAAAACCAGTGATTCCTGGTCCAGGATACCATAGTGCAGCTTTAATGCTCTTATAATCATCTAACCAACCAAGCTCCATTGGATTTGCGGAATTTATAATCACAACTACATCCTTAAAATTAGAAGTAACTCTTTCTATCATATTTTTTTCTCTATGACTCAATTCTAAATAGTGTTTATTTATATCTATATCATCAGAGTTACTAGTATATCTAACTCCAGATTGACCAAACATACCACCTGGCTTTAAATCATCTCTATCTGTAATACTCCTTGGTAAATCAGCTCCTTCACCACCAGATCTAGATATTACAATCAAAGCTGTATCTGAAAAAGATTCTGCCTGTTCAAAAATCCCTTCTGAATTATAATCTTCAAGTTTAGGTTCTGGAATAGTCCAATCTTGACCCCACATTCCAACCATAGGCCGGGAAGAACTATAAGAAGTATAAAAATCAACTAAATTTTCATTAATTTTATAGCCTGTAGCTCTTAAATTATCTAGTAATGATATAGTTTTAGAAGTATCTATAGTCCCTGATCCAGTTCCTCCATAAATAGGATTAGTTGCTGACCAGCCAAAAACATTTAATTTTTTATTGTTAGAGCTAAAAGGTAAAATTTCACCTTCATTTTTTAATAATACAACCCCTTCCTCCACAATTTTAGTTCCTAACTCCCCTGACTTAGAAGCTGTTGCTTCAGATAGGGCATATTTTTTGCTTAAAGACAAATTCAAAATTTTATTGGCAGGACCAAAAATAATTAAATTTCCAATCACAAAAACAATTAAAATAATTGCTAAAATAGATTGTACTAATATCAAATTTTTAGTTTTCTGTGAATACTTTCTAGAAATTAATAAAATTATTAAGACTACCAATATTAGTGCTCCAGCAGTAATTAAATAAGGACTAAGAGCATTAACCATACTATCAAAATCATCTTCTCGAATATTTATTGTTGAATTTGTCAATTTATAATTTATAAATCCAACAACCCCTCCAATTATAATAGCTAGTAAAATAATTGTTGTCAATAACTTAAACCATCTTTTTTTCATTTAAATCCTCCCCTTAAACTTTAATAATAATTAAATTTACAACTTTTTAATAATATTCAAACCTCTAAATTTACCACCACCCTAAAGTTAATATTCTAATATTTTTTAGTATTATAGATTATTTTCTGCTTTGTCATCTTTCATAATTACAAATTTAAGCATTGGATAAATTAAAGCAACTTGAATCATAATATTTACTCCATTAGTAATATTAGTTGCCAATAAGCTCCCAAAAATTTCTGTTAGTGGTTCCATAATTAAAGTTGGAACATAAAGACAAATTATATAAACAAAACCAACTGTTAAAAAATAAAGTATTAAACCTGTACTTAATTTACTCTCTGACTTAAATACTATTTCTCGCTGAACAAAGAAATTTACAATCTGAGCTGCAGCATAAGCAAAGAAAAATGCTAAAAAGCCACCAAGTCCACCCTTTGCAGCAGAATAATTAAATATCCACCAATTAAAATTAACATCCATTAATGAACGAAAGATAATACTTTTACTTAAATTTAAAACAGCAAAATTCGTTATGGTGGCAATATTAGAAAAAATATTAAACATTATAAACTCATAAATATCTGGATGTTCGTCTTTAAAGTCTTGTATAAGCTCCATAGTTAGCTACTCCTTATCATTATTTAATTTTCTTTGAAGTTCTTTAACTAATTTTTCTTTTTCAAACCAATTACTTATAAAATTTTTGAGACCACTAAATAAATTTCCATTAACCATTTCCACTATATTTTTTGACATTTTTCGATTAATCATACCACCTGACATTTTTGAAATTGCTCTAAAAGGCATATTTAATAAATAAAAGACATTAAGGTTGGGTTTCCCCTTTTTTTCTGAATGCTTTTTAATTTTAATAAGAATCTTATGGATCAACCTAGCAATTAAACTATCTGCATAATATAATTGAGAAACTGAATCATTAAGCTTCAACTTTTGATTTTCATCCCAACTAGATTTTGGAATTTTTCTCTGCAATATATTCTCAAATTGTCGGTTATCTATATTCTTAATATTACCTGAATAATAATCAATTAAATCAGCTTTAGGATATATTTGTTCAATATTATTACCCTCAATTTTCAAACTAGTTTGAAGTCTAATATCAGCAGAAGATGCTCCAATATAAATCTGATATTTTCCAGACTCAATTTCAAATTTATTTTTTTTAATATTAAAATATCTAAAGGCTTTATCATCAATTTTAATTACTACATCTTTTTTTTCACCAGCTTCTAAATATACTTTTTTAAATCCTTTTAATTCTTTTTTGGCTCTAAAAATAGCTGAATCATTTAAACCGATATAAAGCTGAACAACTTCAGAACCAGCAGTTTCACCAATATTTTCCAACTTAAAGCTAATTTTTGAATTTTTAATTGCAAGTTCAGAATATTCAAAATTAGTGTAACTTAGGCCATAACCAAAGGGGAATTTAAGCTGCTGATCAACTTTATCATAATATCTATAACCAACATATATTGCTTCTCGATGTTCAACTGTTTTTTCTCTGCCAGGAAAATAATTATAAGCAGGTGTATCAGAATATTTAATTGGAAAACTTTCAGTTAATTTTCCACTAGGATTTATTTTACCAGTTAAAATATTAATAATTGCACCTGCTCCAGCTTGTCCAGGTAAACAAGCATAAAGTAATCCTTGACAATTTTCTATCCAACTCATTTCTACTGCTGAACCACCACTTAAGATCACAATAATATTTTTATTATGTTTTTTTAAATCTTTTAAAAGATTAATTTGGTTTTGATTAATTTTCATATTTTTTCTATCAATACCTTCAGACTCTGTACTTTCATCAAGACCTAAATAAAGAAGAACAACCTCAGCTTTTTTAGCTAAATTACAAGCTGAATCTGTTAAAAGCAAATCTTCTTTTCCATAACGATCAAATCCCTTTTCATAACCTAGGAAATTAAGATAACTCTCTTTAATTAAATCAACTGAGTTATCTAATTTAGTTGGATTAATCATACTTGATCCTGCCCCTTGATAACGAGGCTTAGCTGCAAAATCACCGATTACAGCAACTTTAGAACCTGCTGCTAAAGGTAAAATATTATCTTCATTTTTTAATAAAACTATTGAATCTTCGGCTGCTTTTCTAGCAACAGAATGATTTTCTTCAAGCTTTAAATCTGAATTATTTTTTATTTTATTTTCTTTAATTTTAAAAACAATATTTAAAAATTCACTTACTCTTTGATCTAGTAATTCTAGGTCTAGTTCATTATTTTTTACAGCTTTAATTATTTCTAAATCACTTGTTCTGCCTGTACCTGGCATTTCTAAATGACTACCAGCTTTAACACCTTTAAGGTGGTCATTGCTACCACCCCAATCAGTTACTACAATTCCCTCAAAGCCCCATTCCTCAACTAAAATATCATTTAAAAGATATGAGTGTTCATTGGCATATTCATCATTAATTTGATTATAAGCTGTCATTATTGCCTTTGGTTTCCCTTCTTTAACAGCAATTTCAAAAGCAGTCAAATAAATTTCTCTGAGAGTCCTCTCATCTACTACTGCATTAATTGTCATTCTTAATAATTCTTGATTATTAACAGCAAAATGTTTAGGACAAGCTGCTATTCCATTACTCTGAATCCCTCTAATATAAGCAGCAGCTATTTTTCCTGATAAATAAGGATCTTCACTGAAATATTCAAAATTTCTACCACACAAAGGACTGCGTTTAATATTTAAGCCCGGACCTAAAACAATATCAACTTCTTTTGAAATCGCTTCTTTTCCTAAGCTTTCCCCTATTTTTTCTGCCAAATCTTGGTTCCAACTATTAGCGATTGTAGCTGAAGTAGGAAAACAAGTTGCAGGTGTTCCAGAATGCAAACCTAAATGATCTACTTCTTCTTCCTGCCGTCTAATACCATATGGGCCATCTGATAAAGTTAATTCTGGTATATTTAAACGTTCTATTGCTTTAGTTGTCCAGAAATCTTTTCCTGAAAGTAATGAAGCTTTCTCTTCCAGAGTCAGCTTTGAAATTATTTTTTCATATTTCATTTTTTCACCTCAAGATTAAATTAATACTTTTGATTAGTTTTAATTATTATAACTTTTAAATTATTTCATTAAAAGATATACTTCGTGAATCGTATTTTAATTTCGTGAATTGCAAATTTAAGTTTAAAACTTTACTGAAAGACAAATTTGAGTTAAAATTAAAACTAAGTAATCAAATTTTTATCTAGTTTATAATTAAAAATCCATTTAAAAAGGAGATACTTAATGATAAATATAGCGGTTGTTGAAGATGATAATACTTATTTAAAGCAAATAGAATCATACCTAAAAAAATATGAACTAGAAAATGATTTGAATTTTAAAATAAGTTTTTTTACAGATGGTTTTCAAATAACAGAAAATTATAAAGCAACATTTGATTTAATACTTATGGATATTAAAATGAAACATATGAATGGAATAACTACGGCAGAGAAAATTAGATCCAGAGATCAAGAAGTTATTATTATTTTTATTACAAATACATCGCAATATGCAATTAAAGGCTATAAAGTAAATGCTTTAGACTATATTTTAAAACCTATTAGTTATTTTTCTTTCACCCAATGCTTAAAAAAAGCCATTAAAAAAATAAACAATAAAAATTCTAAATATATTACTATAATTAATAAAAATGGTGCTAAAAAGATAAATATTGAAGCAATTTACTATATTGAGATTAGAAATCATACCCTAACTTATCATACAAGCAATGGTGATTATTCTACTTCTGGTACCATGAAAAAAATAGCATCCAAACTTAAAAAGCATGGTTTTTTCCGCTGTCACCGCTGTTATTTAGTTAATTTAAAGTATGTAGATGGTATTAAAGGTAAATATACTTTTGTTAAAGATAAAAAATTATTAATTAGTCGTAATCGCAAAGCAGATTTTTTAGATTCTCTCACAGATTACATGCGGGAGGTTATCAGATGAAAAATCTAATCCTTGAAATCCCTAGAGTTTATACTGCTTTAGCTGAATGGTCAGCAAGTTTAATTTATATTAGCATTCTCCCAAAAAAATTTAGACTTAAAAAAATAATATTAATTTCATTATTTATATTGTTTTTTCAATCTTCTTTTCTAGTTTATACTAAAAAATTACCAATTTTTTTCTGGCTACCTTGTATGATTGCTGCTATAATAATAATGTTTGCTTTTATCTATTATACTACCAAAACAACTTTCAAAGATGCTGCCTATTATTCAGTTAGAGCTTTTATACTGGCTGAATTAATAGCCTCTTTAGAAAGACAATTCTATTGGTTTATTTGGCCTCAAAATAATGCTTCCGACTATACAAAAATTTTATTTTTTAGCCTAATTTATATACTTATTCTATATTTAAGCTGGAAATTAGAGAAGCGTTATTTGCAAGAAGATTTTCAATTAAATGTTAATAACTGGGAATTGATAGGCGCTATTTCAATTGGATCAGCAGTATTTTTTATTAGCAATATTAGCTTTATATTTAGTAACACACCTTTTAGTGGCCAATATCCACAAGAAATAATTAAAATTCGTACATTGGTCGATATTGGAGGGTATGCAATATTATATGCCCATTTTATTCACTGCTGTGAAAGAAGAGAAAAACAAGAGGTAGAAGCCTTAAGTAATGTTTTAAATAATCAATATATCCAATACAAAAATTCTAGAAATAGTATTGATTTAATTAACCAGAAATATCATGATCTTAAATATCAAATTAATATTTTAAGACAAGATTTAGATAATAATAAAAAAAAGAAATGGCTTGATTCTTTAGAAAATGAAATTGAAATCTATGAGGCCCAAAATAATACTGGAAATTCTGTTTTAGATACTATTTTAACTAGCAAAAATATAATCTGTCAAAAAAATAATATTCAATTTACAAGAGTAATAAATGGTAAATTATTAAGTTTTATGGAGATTAGAGACATTTGCTCTATATTCGGTAATGCTTTAGATAATGCTATTGAATCTAGTAAAAAAATTAAAAATCATGATAAAAGAATAATTCACACAACTCTTTCCCAAAAAAGAGGCTTTATTATTTTAAAATTTGAAAATTACTATCAAAACAAGCTTAATTTCAAAAAAGGTTTGCCCTTAACAACAAAAAATAATAATGATTTTCATGGATATGGATTAAAAAGCATTAGCCATACAAGCAAAAAATACGGTGGAAGTACTAAAATTTATACTAAAGATAATTGGTTTGAATTAAATATATTATTCCCAATAGATGAAATTAACATTTAAATCATATAATTAAAAAAGGCTGTAAGTAATTTTTACATTACACAGCCTCAAATCTATTTATTCAATTCTAATCTTCAATATTTGCCTTAGCTTCATACATTTTGGAATCAGCTTTTTTAATTAAACTTTCTAGTCCTTGAGCATCATCAGGATAAATACTTATTCCTAAACTAATACTCATTGGAATTTCTATTTCTCTAATAACAATCGGATTTTCTAATTCTGCAATCAATCTCTTTGTAATTTGAATTATTTCAGTTTCAGAATTCAAATTAGCTAAAGCAGCTAAAAATTCATCCCCACCTATTCTAGCAGTAATATCATTTTCTTTTAAATTGTTTTCTAATCTCTTAGCAATTTTTTTTAAAACTTGATCACCAATATTATGGCCATAATTATCATTAATCATTTTAAATTTATCTATATCTATAAATAAAATACCTAACTTTGTTTCTGATTTATCTGCCTCTTCTTTTAATCTTTCAAAATTACTAAAAAATAATTTTCTATTTGCCAAGCCTGTTAGCTTATCATGATTTGCTTGATATTCAAATTTATTTAGTAAATAAATAATTACTAAAATAAAGGCAATGAAAAAAATAAGCATTAATAAAATATTAATAGCAAATAAATATTGCTGTTCTCTTAATTCTCTTTTCATCACCTGATCATTATAAGTTATTCCAACAACATAAGCATTCCAGCTTTGATTATTACCCTTAGAATCTATTAAAACTGGAAAAAATTTAAGAGTATAATTTGATTTATTTTTACTAAAAGTAGTCACCTGTTCTTTTTTCTTTAAAACTGTTTGCCTTGCTAAATCTTTCTGCAGCTTTGGAATATCAACATCAAGGTAAGGTTTTTTGCTGTCTTGCACCTTAGCTACACCATAATTATTTGTTTCAACACTATAAAAAGATATTTCTTCAACTATGGGGTATTGATTAGTTAAATAACTAGCATCTTTAAACATATTTAACTGATTAAAACTTGAATATTTATCTTCAACAGAGATACTTAATTCTAATAAATACTGATTATCAGGAGTCGGCTGATAGCTATATTTTTTTACTTCCCCAGTTTGAGTTGCTAAACCAATCCGATCAACTGCAAAAAAATTAGATTCTAAACGCTGTCTAATTACTTTGGTAAAACTGCCAAATTCTGAAAAATCTAAGCCTAAATCAGATTTTTTAGTTGTCTTAATAATCTTTAAATCTCTATTTATAATATAAATATCATAATACTTAAACTCATTTTTCATTTTTTCTAAATTCCAATTCTTAACTTCAGGTTCTAGTTTATATTTAGCCAGCATTATTTTAGAATATTTTTTCATTTCCTGGTTTAAATCTTGTTCTGCAATTTGATAGGCATCATTAATATACTGAACTGTTTGTAAAATATTTTTTTCAACTAATTTCTGTCTACTTTCATATTTAGCCTTAATCAGAGATTTAATATTAATATACTGATTAAAAAATATAATTATTATGGCTATGGCTAAGAGAATAATAATTATATATTTTAACTTTTCTAATGACTTTTCCAACTTGCTTCCCCCTTAAAATAATAATTTAGGACTCTAATAATTAGTTGAAATTAATTGCTATTTGCTTTAATTATAGCATAAAGAAGCTTAAAAGAAAGATTCTAGATAAAAAACACTTCCAAGTAGATAGTCTATTTTAGTTAAGGCGACTAGCTACTTTGGAAGTATTATAATAGTTCATTCTAAAAGTTTTTTCTTCAATCTTCAATCTTCAATTTTTAAAAATTTAATAACTCTGATCAGTTACTTGACCTTCAATTATTTGCACTCCAGAACTAGCTCCAATCCTAGTTGCTCCTGCATCAATCATTGCTTGAGCTTCTTCTAAGCTGTGAACACCACCTGAAGCCTTAACTCCCATCTGCTCACCAACTGTTTTTCTCATTAAAACTATATCTTCTATAGTTGCTCCACCTGAGCCAAAACCAGTTGAAGTTTTAACAAAATCTGCTCCTGCTGCTTTAGCGATTTTACAAGCTTTTATTTTTTCAGCTTCTGTTAAATAACAAGTTTCAATTATTACTTTAACAATTTTTGATGGAGCAGCTTTAACAACAGCTTCTATATCTTTTTGGACCTGCTCATAATTTCCTGCTTTTAAAGCCCCAATCTTAATTACCATATCTAACTCATCAGCACCTGCTTTAACAGCAGCCTCTGCTTCTTTAACTTTGATCTCTGTTAAATTAACACCTAAAGGAAAACCGATTACTGTACAAACTTTGACCTCAGATCCAGCTAATTCTTTTTTTACTAAAGCAACCTGGTCTGGATTAGTACAAACAGAAGCAAAATTATATTTTTTAGCTTCCTCACATTTTTCTTTAACCTCAGCTGCAGTAACTTCTGCTCCTAAAAGAGTATGGTCAATTGTTTTTGCAATTTCTTCCTTATTCATAAAGTAAATCCTCCTGATTTTTTTATTATAATTTAACTATTAAAAATAACTTATGTTTTTTTGTTCTTCTAATCTATCTGTGGCTGGAGGGGGAGTAATTGATAAGTCAGTAATTGCAGCTCTCATTTCTGAACTCATTTCAATTTCTAAGGCAGCTAAAGAACCTTTGAGCTGCTCTAAATTACGAGCTCCAATAATAGGAGCAGTTATTTTAGGATTAGACATGACCCAGGCAACTGCTAAAGCAGCTGGTTCAAAACCATTTTTTTCAGCATAATTATTTAGATCTTCTGCTATTTGATAATATTGTTTTAACCCATATCTAGTAGCATAATCTTCTCGATCTACAAGCCTACCTTTAGCTGGTCTTTTATCTTTACCATATTTACCAGTTAAAAGTCCTCCACCAAGTGGACTATAAGAAATAACGCCTAAGTTTTCTGATGCTGCCATTGGTAAAATCTCAACTTCTGCCTGTCTTTTAACTAAATTATACATTGGCTGAACAATTTCAAAGCGAGCTAGACTTTCCTGCCGAGAAAGCCCCAATGCTTTTTGGATTTGCCAAGCAGCCCAATTACTGACTCCTGGATATAAAATTTTACCTTCCTTAACTAGATCATCCATAGCTCTTAAAGTTTGTAATATATCTGTTTTAGAATCAAAACTGTGGACAAAATAGAAATCTATTCTATCAGTTTTTAATCTTTTTAAACTTGATTCAACTGCTAATTTAAGATGACGGCGCGAAAGACCTTTAGCATTAACATCTGTGCCTGTTTTTCCAAAAACCTTGGAAGTAATAACCAATTCATCTCGACACTTATATTCCTGCATAAACTTACCTAAAAGTTCCTCTGAACGGCCTTCATTATAAACATCAGCAGAATCAAAAAAATTAATTCCTTTATCTAGAGCAGCTTTAAACATTTTCCGAGACATATTTTCATCAGCAAGTCCTCCAAAAGGCATTGTTCCAAAACAAAGTGAAGAAACCTGAACTCCAGTTTTGCCAACAGTTCTATATTCCATTTTATCCCTCCATAATTATTTAATCTCTACTCTTATTATATTTAATTTAAATCATAATTACAAACTATTCTTAAAATTTTATTAGTTAATTGAATAAATTTTAAATTAAATAAATTATAGTTAAAAAATTAAAAAAAGCAGGCTTTTAAAGATAACCTGCCATTACTTCTAATAATTTTGCTGTGTCTTTAGGATTTTTTAGATAAAATTCAGCTTCTGTTTCTAAATCAGCTTCATTTTGAACATAAATTGTAATTCCATTTTCTAAAACCTTAAAAGCATCTTCATCTGTTCTATCATCACCAATATAAATCCTTAAAAAATCATTAAATTTAAACTCTTTTTTTAACTGCTGACTAATATAAGTAACAGCTTTTCCTTTATCCCAAGCTGCAGGTCTAATTTCTATTACTTGACGCCCAGAAATAACCTGATAACTATCTTTTTTTAATAATTCTTTTATTTTCTTTATTTCACTCTTTTTGTCAGTTTGAGAATTAAAATGAAGTGCTAAACCAAAACCTTTAGTTTCTACTTCAACTCCAGTCTGAGCAGAATATATCTTTTTTACTTTTTGATAATTTGAATTCTCTAAATTAGCTTCTTTTTCTGCTTGCACAGGATAAAGAGTCTGGTCTAAAAATACTAAATCAATTTCCAGACCATGACTACCAGCATAATTACTTTGCTTAAGTTTAATCATTTGCTTTAATTGACTTAGCTTCCGCCCTGAAACTAAGCTAAGTTCATATTTTTGAGATTTTTCTATTTTTTCTAAATGATTTTTAATTTCAGGTAAAGCAAAAGCAGCAAGTGGATCTGGCTTAAAAGGGGCCAGCGTCCCATCATAATCTAAAAAGAGAAGAATTTTATCTCTACTTTTTATTTTTTCCTTAAAATTATTAAGGTGATTTTCATTTAAAATATATTTTTTATTCATAACTATCAAGCCATTTTTCAATAAAATAATCTCTCCACCAATTGATATCATATTCTTTTAAATCAGATTGAGCTGCCTCTAATCTTTGTTTTTTCTCAGATTCTGACATTTCTAAACCTTGATAAATACTATCTGCTAATTCTTCTACATTATAAGGGTTAACTTTGATTGCACTATCTAAATATTCAGCTGCACCAGCAAATTCTGAAAGTAAAAGTACTCCTGAGTCTTGAACTGCCAAATATTCTTTAGCAACTAAGTTCATGCCATCGATTGAGGCTGTAATTAAAGCTAAGTCAGCTGCTTTATAATAAGGTAAAAGTTCTGATTGAGGAACTGAGCCATAAAAATATTTAACTGGCTGCCATTGATCTTTTTGATATTTACCATTAATTTGAGCAACTTTTTTCTCAATTCTTTCTTTCATCTCTTGATATTCAGCTATACCAGTTCTACTTGGAGCAACCCTTTGGACAAAAGTTACCTTTGATTTATACTCAGGATATTTTTCAAAAAAGCGATTAATTCCTTCTAATCTCTCTTCAATTCCCTTTGTATAATCTAAACGGTCAACTGCAAAAACTAGTTTTTCTGTTTTATAATTATCTTTGACCTCTTTTGCCTTTTTCAGATAATCACCATCTTGAGCAAGTTGATTAAACTTCTGGTAATCTATACCCAAAGGTACACTTTCTACCTTAGTTTGAGAACCCTGATACTTAACTTCTCGCTCAGAAAAGTCAACTTCTGCTCCGATTTTTTTAGCACAATTTAAGAAATTATAGACAAATAAATCAGTATGAAAAGCTAAAAAATCTGCTGCCAACATACCTTTAATTATTTCTTCTCGCCAGGGAATAGTTCTAAAAGCTTCCCATGCTGGCCAAGGAATATGCCAAAAAAGTGAAGTTTTAGCTTCAGTATCTGCTAATAAGCCAGGAACTAAAGCTAGATGATAATCATGAATCCAAACCAAATCATCTTCTTTTAATTCTTCTTTAATGTTTTCAGCATATTTTTTATTTACTTTTTGATAATATTTCCAATAATCTTTATCATAATTAGCTTTTGAAATAAAAGTATGACTAATTGGCCACATTACTTCATTTGAAAAACCATAATAAAAGCCTTCTTTTTCTGCTTGATCAAGTTCAATTCTTTTTAAAGTATAGCCTTCTGGATTTGGGACTTTAACCTTCTTATTTTGATCTACAACTTCAAAATCTGCTTCTCCTCTCCCCCAAGCAATCCAAAGACCATTAGTTTCCTGCATCATAGGATCTAAACCTGTTGTTAAACCACCTGCTAATTTATGCTGCTCAATTTGTTGATCATTATAGACATGTTTATATGGTTCTCCATTTGAAACAAGAACTAATCGTTTTTCTTCTAATTTAGATTTCATTATTATTACCTCCTAGCTCCTAGTTTTTATAAACCATTCTAATAATAAAATAACAAAAAAAATTAAAAATTAAAGTAATTATTTAACAAAATACTTTCTTGTTTTCCCCAAAACAATTAAATGAACAAAATCTCCTTCGGACAATCTGTAATACAGTAAGGTTAAATTTTGTTGATGTTGGAAATTATGGAGCTATAAATATTATCCACAATAAACAATTAGGTATAATTTCCTAAACATTAAAAAATTATTCTAAAAGTTGCTTTAAAGAAATATCTAGAGCTTTAGCAATTTTTTTTAAATTCCTTAAAGATGGATTTTGGCGTCCATTTTCAATATTACTTAAAAAAGAAAATCCAAAAATATAATCCCCTTATTTAGAACTAAAAATAAAAATCTATTAAGGGGATTTATATCTATTAATTTAATTGAATTGCTAAAATTTTACTACTATCTGCTCTATCAACTTGAATTTAAAAATAATTTATTTAAATAATTATTAATTAAAATATTAAAGATCCTATTATTCCAAAGATCATTAAGGGAATATTAAAATGCAAAAAGGTTGGAACACAAGTATCCCAAATATGATCATGCTGGCCATCAACATTCAAACCAGCTGTAGGACCTAAAGTACTATCTGAAGCTGGTGAACCAGCATCACCAAGTGCTGCTGCTGTACCTATTAAAACAACAATAGCCAAAGGGCCATAACCAAGTTCTAAGCCTAAGGGAACATAAATGGTTGCTAAAATTGGTATTGTCCCAAATGAAGTACCAATTCCCATTGTCACAATTAAGCCAACTCCAATTAAAATTGTAGAAGCCATTAATTGATTGCTACCAATTGCATTAGATGCTGACTGAACCAACTGAGCAACTGCTCCTGTTTCTCTAATTACTGCTCCATAACCAGAAGCAATCAGCATTACAAAAGCAATAAAACCCATTAAACCTATTCCACCATTTATTAAGTCATCGATATTTTCCCATTTAATAGCTCTAAAAATAACCATAATTGCAATACCTATTATGGCACCTAAAGGTAAAGAACCTATTGTTAGCTGCACAACAAGGGCTGATAAAGCTCCTACTAAAGCAACATAGTGCTTAGTTTCTAAACCTAATTTTTCTTGATTATCTTCTGAAACTTCACCTTCTATCCCTGTTTCTTGAAGCGATTTATATTCTCTAGGATTTCTATAAGTAATAAGGATAGCTACTAATAAACCAACTACCATTCCTAAACCTGGAAGCCACATTACACTAGATACAGAAGAAGTAGTTATTTCAAGACCATTTGCAGCCATTTCATCTCTAATAATATTATGGAAAATCAAACCAAAACCAACTGGTATAGCTACATAAGGAGCCTTCAAACCAAAGGTTAAAGCTGATGCCACTGCCCTTCTATCAATTTTCAACTTGTTCATTACTCCAATTAAAGGTGGAATCAGTATTGGAATAAAAGCTATATGCACAGGAATCAAATTTTGTGAAAAAGAAGCAACAACTGCAATAATTCCAACTAAAATCATTTTTTTACCCTTAATAACACGGGCAATCTTTTTAGCCAAGATAGTTGCTAAGCCTGTTTTCTGAACAGCAACTGCCAAAGCACCTAATAAAATATAACTTAAAGCAGTCTCAGCATTACCTCCCATTCCATTAATTAAAACTGACATTGTTTCATTTAAACCCATTCCCGAAACTGTTCCTCCCACAAGAGCAGCTACTAGTAAAGCTAAAATTACATTTAAATTTAATAAACTTAGGCCTAACATTACTAATACCGAAATAACTACAGGATTTGTTAACAATTTAAATTCCTCCTAAGATTAATTTTAATGAAATTCTTCCCCAACTAAAGTATTAACTACAGCAAAAATTATAATAGCTGCTAATTTAGCAGTGGAATTATCTAAATCAAACCGGGGTGAAACTTCAGCAATATCAAAACTAATAACTTTTTTCGATTTAATTATATGTTTGATCAAATCCAAAGCAATTTCCGCTTCAATTCCAAGAGGCTGAGTAGAGCTTACACCTGGAGCAATAGCTGAGGAAAAAACATCAGCACAAATACTTAAATAAATATAATCATTTTGGTTAAGATAATAATTTAATTTATTTAGCAGTTCTAATATATTTGATTTAGTTATATCTTGGGCCAAAATATAATCTGCCCCTAACTGCTCTGCAGTCTGAAAAAGATTAACTGTATTTGCACATTTTTGGATTCCAATAGCTAAATAAGAATAAGGAGCACCCAAAGCTTGACATTGATCAGCTATTTGTCTAAACATTGTACCTGAATTCCCACCATTTTGATAAGGTCTCATATCAAAGTGAGCATCAAAGTTTATAACTCCTATTTGAGCATCTTTTTGTAATTTATATTTAGACTTTAATAAACCACTGTAATGACCAAATGCAATTTCATGTCCTCCACCTAATAAAATAGGAAAAAGCCCTAAATCTAAGACTTTTGCTACTGCTAATGCCAGAGATTCTTGCTGTTTTTCTAAGGCCTGATCAGGAGAAATAATATTACCTGCATCAAATAACTTAGTTTCTTTAGTAAATTGTATTGGCAAATTAGCTAGTTCTTTTCTGATACTTATTGGACCTTTAGCAGCTCCTGGACGACCACCATTTCTTTTAACTCCCTGATCACTGCAAAATCCTAAAAAACAAATTCCAGTTTCAGCTGCCTGCAAAGATAAATCACAGTTATTTAAATCAATAAATTCTACCCACTGGTGCCATCTAAAAGCCGTAAAATCTTCTGAGTCATCTACTCTACCCTGCCAAACATCTTTATTTACTTTTTTATAATATTTTTTAAAACTAATAGTCTAAAACACCTCCTTTCTCTCTCAATTAAAATATAATTTAAAAATCTTAATTTTTATTTTAACTTAACTTAAAATCTCAAATTATTCTTCTAATTCCTGATTTAAAGTACCAATAGCCTTTTCTACTGCTTTTACAACTTCTTCCTTTTCTATTAGCTCTGCACTCTTATTAATATCTTTATACATTACTCGATCTTTAACTAATTTTTTAACATTATCTCTAACAACTTGATAAGCAGCTTTAGTTCCTTTACCAAGTTTATCTCCACCAGGATTTATTAGATCAATAGCTTGAGCAGCAGTTATTAATTCAATTGCCAAGACACGACTTGTATTATACAAAATATCTCTAGCTTTACGAGCACCAATAGTCCCCATGCTCACATGGTCTTCCTGATTAGCAGAAGAAGGTATAGAATCAACACTAGCAGGATGAGCTAAAACCTTATTTTCAGATACCAGAGAGGCTGCTGCATACTGAGTTATCATAAAACCAGAATTAAGTCCTTCTTCTTCTACCAAAAATGCAGGTAAACCACTTAGTTTAGGATTAACCAACCTCTCTATTCTTCTTTCAGCTACATTAGCCAGCTCAGCAATTGCAATACCTAAAAAATCAAAAGCTAAAGCAACTGGTTGACCATGAAAATTACCTCCAGAAATAACATCTTCTGTTTCTGTAAAAATTAATGGATTATCAGTAACAGAATTAATCTCGATATCTATTTTATCTTTAACATATTCAATAGCATCTCTAGATGCCCCATGAATTTGAGGTAAACACCTTAAAGTATATGCATCTTGAACTCTAATTTCACCCTGCCTAGTTGTCAGCTGACTTCCTTCTGTTAATCTGAGTAAATCTTTAGCAGTACCTTGTTGATGCTTATGAGGTCTTACTGCATGTACTCTTTGATCAAAAGGATCTGTAATTCCTTTGGCAGCTTCTAGAGTCATGGCAGCAGAAATATCAGCAAGCTTAGCTAGATTAATAGCATCATAAACAGTTAAAGCACCAACTGCTGTCATTACTTGAGTTCCGTTGATTAAAGCTAAACCTTCTTTAGCTTTCAAAGTTACAGGCTCAATATTAGCTTTAGTCAGAGCCTCTTTTCCACTTATTCTTGCTCCCTGATAAAATGCTTCTCCTTTATTAATCATAACCAAAACCATATGTGCCAAAGAAGCTAAATCTCCACTAGCACCTAAAGAACCTTTTTCTGGTATAACAGGATGAACTTTTTTATTTAACATTTCTAGCAAAGTTTCTAAAGTACTTACTCTAATCCCCGAAACACCTGCAGCTAAAGCATTAGCCCTCAGTAACATAATTGTTCTAACCACTTCTTCTGCAAATGCTTCCCCAACTCCACAAGCATGGCTGCAGATTAGATTTTCTTGTAATTGTTCAACTTCAGCTTTGGGAATACAAATTTCACTTAATTCTCCAAAACCAGTAGTAATTCCATATACAACTTCTTCTCTTTCTACAAATTTATCAACTATCTCTCGTGATTTATTAATTTTCTCTTTTGCCTTTTCAGCTAATTTAACAGTTCTAGATTTTCTAGCAACTTCAACAATATCCTTTAGTGTTAATTTACTACCATCAATAATTAATTCTTTCATTTTTGGGCCTCCATATTGTTTATTTTTTTGCTGCAAATTATTATCTTAGTTACTATCAACTTTTCTGATTTAGAGCTTAATTGTTGATTAAATTTTTAACTGTGCTAAGCTCATAATTTGTACCAATATCTTTAAAAATAGAAACTGCTTTGACTGCATATTCTTGATAATTAAGAGACAATTTATTTGAAAAAACATCTTTTATTTCTTTATTGACCTTCATTTTTTTTGAAATCTCAGCTTCAGCTCTCAAAAAAATCCCAGACCAATATCTTTTATAAAATCTAGCCAACATTGAACTTGCTTTGTCTAAATAATTATAAGCTTTAAAATATTGACCTTTGTTTAGATAAATCAGAGACAGATAACTATAGCTAATACTCGAATATCCCCAAACTGTAGACAGCTCATTATAAATAGCTAGAGATTTTTTAAACTGTTTTTCAGCTAGCTTAAACTGACTTTGCTCATAATATACTTGAGCTGAATTAATATAAAATATTCCTAAACCACTAAGAATATTTTTTTGCTCACATAAATTGATACTGTATTTATAATATTGATTTGCTTTTTCAAGTTTCCCCTGATAACGCTCAACTTCACCCAAATAATTATAAGCTGAGGCTATACCTAAAGTATATTTTTTAGTTATTGTCTCGGCATTTCTAAAAAGATCTAAAGACTTATTAAAATATTTATTTGCTTTCTTATAATTTTTATTATATAAATTAAAGATCCCTAAAAATCTAAACGCAATCCCCTTTTTAGTTTTTAAAGCTAAAATATCAGCACATTTATTCATTTTCTTTGCATTTTCTTTAATTAAACTAAGATCTTCTAGTTGAATCCCTAAAGCTGCCAGCTGTTCATAAGCATTTAACTTTATTTTAGTATTATTTATAGAGTTGGCGTTTTTTAACATTAATTTTAAAGTCAAAATAGCCTGACTATATTTTCCCTTTCCGATTAAAAAATGAGCTTTAATATTTAAATATTTAGCTTCCATATCTTTTAAATTCGATTCGGGCGAATTTTTAATTTCTGTAAATAAAGACTCTATTTTAACCAAATAATTCTGAGATTTTTCTTGATTAAGATCAAGTACATTATCGCGCGCTAATTTTTGATCATTTGTAATGGGAAATATCTCATGTGTATAATACATATAATTTTCTGCTTCTTTAATTAAATAAAACAAATATTTAAGTTTATCTCCAGAGCGTGAGTAATGATAAATAAGCTTTGAATACTGTTTTCTTTGAGTTCTTTGTTTTGCTAAATCATTTTCAATAAACTGAGCTATTCTCTTATGTAGTATTTTTACTTTGAATTTAGACTGCTTATTATATATAAATTCACGTAATTTACTGTGAGTAAATTGATAAAAAATTCGATTATTATTTCTAACTTCAACTTCATTAATTAAATTAAAAGACTGTAATTCTTCAAAAATTGCTATTAATTGCAGCTCTTTTTTTCCACTCACAGCTGCCAATAACTCATAACTAAATTTATCAAAACAAATTGAAGCTATTATTAAAATCTTTTGTGCCTCTTTTGAGACTGAAAAAAAACGGCTGCTCAAAATATTTTTGCTTTTAGCAGTTAACATTTCAGTCAAAGCTTGACTATCTTTTTTTTGCATCAATAAATTTAGCAATTCAACTAGAAAAAATAAATTACCTTCAGTCTCTTTATGTATTTTAGTAAATAATTCTTCTGTAAAATTATAATTCGGTAAAAATTTTCGAGAAAATTTCTTAACTTCTGGAAGAGTTAAGCGCTTTAGTTCAATATTTTTCAATAATTTAGCTTCTTTTAAATCAGCAAAAATATTTTCTATTCTTTGCCAACACTGATTCCGAGAAGTTGCTAAAATTAATATATTATTATTTTGATTTTCTCTAATTAAATTTCTTAATAATAATAAACTTTTTTTATCACACCAGTGCAAATCTTCAAAAACAATAATTATCTTTTTAGCCTCAGCAGCCTTAGATAAAACAAAAAGTAGGGCTTCAATTACAGATTGATACTTGATAGAATCAAAATTAACCATCTTAGCAAAAGAAATTTCTTCATCTGGTAAAAAAGAGGGAAATAAAAAAAAGATAACTTTTTTCCAGAGTGGTGAAAGCTTAATTTGCTCAAAATCAATTTCCTCTTTTAGCTGCTGCATAATATCTTTCCAAGGTTTAAAAATATAATTTTTTTCTGCCTGATAACAATTAGTTTGCAAAAGGAGTGTATTATCTAAATCAGCTGCAGCAATAACCTGTTCAATCAAAGCTGTTTTGCCAATTCCAGCTTCACCAGAAATTAAAAAAGAATAAGATTTTTCTGTTTTAATAAATTGATTAAGCTTAGTTATTATTTTTTCACTTTCTTTTTTTCTAAAAATAAAATTATGTTTTTGTTTGTTATTTTCAAGCTCACTAGAAATTTTATCCCTGATTTTCTGTAATAAGGCCATTGTTTTTTGATCAGGGGTAATCCCTAACTCTTTTTTTAATTCAGTTTCTAATTTTTTAAAAACCTCTATTGCCTTAGCAGAATTATCAGTTTGAGCATATAGCTGCATTAGCTCTCGGTAAGCTTTTTCATTAAAAGTATCTGTTTTGATTAAAGTTTTTAAATAACTAACTGCTTTTTCTACTTTATTTTCTTTTTGGCAGCTCCCAATTTCTGTTTTGAGATGATTAATATATAATTGTTCATAATAATTTCTTTGTTCAAGCAGCCAATTATTAAACTCAGAAGCATTTTTAAGCAAAAAACCTTTTAAAAAAGATCCCTGATATAATTTAAGTGCTGCTTGAGGCTTTTTTTCTAAAAATTTAGCTAAATCCAAACTTAAAAACTCTGTTGCAGCGATTTTAACAATAAATCTATCAGGGGTAGAAATTATATCTTGACCAACGCTCTTTTTTAACTGATAAAGAGCATTGCGTAAATTTTTCTTTGCTTTATTTTCTGGCATCTCACCCCAGAGTAAAGTGGCTAATTTATTTCGAGATGCTTTCTTTTTAACTAATAAATAATAAAATAAAGCTTCAACTTTTTGATAAGGAAATTTAATTTCTTCATCTGCTTGATTTTTAACTAAGGGTCTTCCCAATAATGAAATTTTTATTTTAGATATAATCTCTCCCCCCTTTCTAATTTATAATTAGCTCTTAATTAATTATTTACTTTAACTAATTTGCCAGCTTTAATTACTTTATCAACTATATTAACCCCAATATGATAAGATAAATGTTCATAAGAAGGAGCATCTAAAATTAGAAGATCACCTTTTTTGCCTACTTCTAGACTACCTACTTCTTGGGATTTACCCAGAGCAGCAGCTCCATTAATTGTTAAGGCACTCACTGCCTCTTCTATAGTCAGCTCCATATATAAAGTAGCCAGAGAAAACAATAAGGGTATAGACTCTGAATAACAGCTACCAGGATTAAAATCTGTAGCAAGTGCTACTGCTAATCCATTATCTAGCATAAACCTACCTCTAGCATATTCTTCTTTTAAACTAAAAGCAGTAATCGGCAGCAAAGTTCCAACTACTTGCTGAGCAGCCATTTCTTTTATTCCTTTATTTGAAGCCTTGAGCAGATGATCGGCTGATACTGCTCTTATTTCAGCTGCCAGTTCAGCTCCACCAACTTGAGCTATCTCATCTGCATGAATTTTTGACTTTAAACCCATTTTTTGTCCAGCTAATAACAATCTCCGGGCTTCAGTTGTTGAAAAAACACCCTGATCACAGAAAACATCACAGAACTCAGCTTCTGTTTTTTCCACAACAACTGGCATTAACTCTTCAATTAGATAATCAATAAACTCTTCATTTTTCCCTTTAAATTCTTTTGGTATTTCATGGGCTCCCATAAAGGTGGAAACAATATCTACTGGATGCTCATCATTTAATTCATCTGCAATTTGCAGCTGTTTTAATTCTGTTTCTAAATCTAAACCATAACCACTTTTAGCTTCAACAGTAGTTACTCCAAAAGAGAGCATTGAGTTTAAGCGCTTTAAAGAATCCTCTTTAAGTTTTTTTCTAGTTGCTTGACGAGTGGCTTCTACAGTTTTAACAATTCCACCACCACGCTCCATTATTTCAGCATAAGGTACTCCTTTTAAACGCCAATTAAATTCTTCGGCTCTTTCTCCTCCAAAAACAAGGTGAGTATGTGAATCAACAAACCCAGGTAATACTGATTTTCCAGCTGCATCTATAATTTCATATTCCTTTTCATTGATTTTTGGCAAAAGCTCTTCACTTTTAGCAATTTTAGTAATTATACCATCTTCAATTACCAAACTAGCTTCAGTTATAATACCTAAATCATTCATCTCTTTTTTTATTTTAGGAGCTTTCCCCTTACAAGTTACTAATTCTTTGGCATTTTTGATTAATAGTTTAGTCATTATAAGTCCTCCAGTAATCTGTTTTCCATAATCTGGTCACCAGAAAAATTTTCAACTCCTAAATAGTGTTCTGCTACATCAAATAAAGCTTTGGCTGGCAATAATCCAATTAATTCACTACCAATAATTTTAACACCATAACGCTCAGCTTCAAATTTAATCATTTCAAAAGATTGATATAAAGCAGTTTTAGTATAATCTGTCATATTCATTGAAACCTGAGTAATTCCTCTTTCACTTAAATCAATACCAATCGCCTTACAATAGCGAAGTCCACCTCCAGAATGACGAACCTTTCTAGCTATTGCATTAGCAATTTCTAAATTATCAGTATCTAAATTAACATTAAAGGCTACTAAAGGCATTCTGGCTCCAATAACTGAAGCTCCTGCAGTTTTATGTAATTCTGCTGGACCATAATCAGGTTTCCACTGCTCTTTTTTAATCTTATCAGAAAAACCTTCATATTCACCTCTTCTAATATTAGCTAAATTTTGACGCTCAGCTGTAGCTGCTGCTTCTTCATAGAGATAAATTGGCAGCTTAAGTTTTTCAGCAGCCTCTGCTGCAACTTCTTTGGCTAATTTTACTGCATCTTCCATATTAGTGCCGCGAATTGGTGTAAAAGGAACAACATCTACAGCTCCCATTCGGGGATGTTCTCCCTCATGTTGATTGAGATCAATAAGGTCTACAGCAATTTCCATCGCTTTTAAAACAGAATTTTTTAATGCTGAGCCATTACCAATCATTGTTACAACTAATCTATTATGATCTTTATCTGCTGAATAATCTAAGAGTTTAACTCCAGTTTCCTGTTTAAAAGGTTCTACTATCTTTTCAATTTTTTCTTGATCTCTACCTTCACTAAAATTCGGAATACATTCAAATATTTCAGCCATAAATAACCTCTCCTTAAAATATATTTAGTCTAAATTAGTTTTTATTTTAGTTTATAATTTTTGTCAATAAAATTAAGCTCTAATTCTTTTTTCAGTCATTTCATTAATTTCAGCTGCTAATTTTTCAGCCTCTTGTACTATTTGATCTGCTTTACTTTCAAGCTTTTCTGCAGCAGATTCATCTTTTAATGATTCAGCATTAATTAAGACATTATAATATCCACCTTTAACTGCAGTCAGTGCTAATAAAGCTCCTACACCTGCATCAGAAACAGCATTAACATTACCTTTTTCACTTATTTTAGTGCCCAGTTTAAGAATTTCTAAGCCTAGTTTCATTATTTTTAAAGGAGATTCAGCAGCTCCAACTAAGGCAGTTTGAATTGCTTTAGTTCTTTTTTCTTTTTCAGCTTCTGTATTTTTAGGCAACTTAAAAGCACTCATTACTTGTTTAAAACTCTCTGCATCTTCATCCATTAAATCTAGTGATTCTGTCTTTAATTTTGATAACTGAGCCCCACTCTGGCCAAAGCTATTTTCTTTAGTTAAATTAACTACCATACTATTTAAAGCAGCACTTAAAGCACTACATAAGCCAGCAACACTACCACCACCAGGTGTTGGTGATTTACTAGCTAATTTATCTGTAAATTCTTTTAAACTCGATTCAGCAAATTTCATATTTTAGCCTCCTTAGATTAATTATTATATTTTGCAAGTGATTTTGCTACTGTTTTTTTAATTAAATTTTCTTCTGGCTGATAAGGAAGAGTTACCTGACCTGTACCATGGTTTCTTTGATTCCAGTCTACCATAGTTTCAATTGCATGTTCATTTCTGGCCCAGGCTCTACGAGCAACACCACTGTGAACATCCCAGTCAAGGGCTGATTTGATAATATTATCTACCCTTTTACTACCATCAAGTACTAAACCAAAACCACCATTAAAAGCTTTACCAATTCCAACTCCACCACCATTACTTTCTACTGCTAGAGTCATTCCACGAGCACAATTACCAGCAAAACAATGAATTGACATTTCAGCCATTACATTACTTCCATCTTTAATATTAGCAGTTTCTCTAAATGGAGAATCTGTACCACTGACATCATGGTGATCTCTTCCTAACATCACAGGTCCTAATTTTCCTTCTCTAATTAGTTTATTAAACCTTAAGGCAATTTTAACACGTCCTGGGCCATCTGCATAGAGAATTCTAGCTTTTGATCCCACAACTAACTCATTTTCTTCTGCATCAGAAATCCACTGATAATTATCGTAATCTTGTGATCTCCGCTCTGGATCTATACAAGCCATTGCTGCTTGATCTGTAGTCCTTAAATCTTCATCTTCACCACTTAAGCAGACCCAGCGGAAAGGTCCATAACCATAATCAAAACAAATTGGCCCCATTACATCTTCAACATAGGAAGGAAAAATAAAGCCTTGACTTGGATTTTCAGGATTTTTAGCAATTTCTTTAACTCCTGCATCATAAATAGCTTTCATAAAACTATTACCATAATCAAAGAAATATGCACCTCGATCAACTAATTTACTAATTAATTGATAATGTTTAGTTAATGATTGATCAACAGCTTTTCTAAATTCAGCTGGCTGATTATTAAGTAATTTACGTCCTTCTGCAAATGTATAACCAACAGGACTATAGCCACCTGTATATGGCTCATGACATGAAGTTTGATCTGATAAAAGATCAACCTCTATTTTATTTTCCACAACATACTCTAAAAGATCTACTATATTACCATGATATGCTATCGAAATTTCTTCTCCACTTTTTTTATGCTGCTTTACCAAAGCAAATATTTCATCTAAATCAGCTGATACTTCACCAACCCAGCCCTGCTCATGTCTGGTCTGAATCCTAGATTCATCCACTTCGGCAATTACCCCAATTCCACCAGCAATCTCTACTGCTTTAGCTTGGGCTCCACTCATTCCTCCTAAACCAGAAGTAATATATAATTGACCAGATAAATCCTCAGACTGATCATTTCCCAAAAATTTACGCCCAGCATTAAGCAAAGTAGTATAAGTTCCATGTACAATTCCCTGTGGTCCAATATACATCCAACCACCTGCTGTCATCTGACCATAATTAGCAACACCTAAAGCTGCTGCTCGATTAAAGTTTTCCAAATCATCATACATACCAACCATTAAACCATTAGTAGAAATCACTCTAGGAGCACCTGGCTTAGATGGAAAAAGTCCTAAAGGATGACCAGACTGAACTACTAGTGTTTGATCATGTGTCATTTTCTGTAAGTATTTTTTCAACAATCGATACTGCATCCAGTTTTGACAAACCTGTCCTGTTTCTCCATAAGTTACTAATTCATAGGGATATAATGCTACCTCAAAATCTAAATTATTATCAATCATTAATTGTAAAGCTTTACCCTCTAAGGTCTGACCTTGATACTCTGTTATTGGTTTAGCCTTAATTTCTCCTTGAGGACGATATCGATATCCATAAATTCTACCATGTGTCAGTAATTCTTCCATAAATTCAGGTGCTAATTTTTCATGTAATTCATTCGGTATGTAACGCAAAGCATTTTTTAAAGCAAGCTCTATTTCCTCTTGGCTTAAATTTAATTCTCTTTTGGGAGCCCTTCTAATTCCTTTTTTAAACTCAGTTTTTGCTGGTAACTCTTTTGCTAATTTAATTTTCATTGCTTTAGCAACATCAAATTTCATTTTATATCCTCCTTCTTTAACTTAAATGAATATTTTTTAAGTTAAGTATACTCTATCAGCGTCAAAAAAATGTCAATAGTCAGATATTTTTTTATATTTGTATAATTATTGCTTTTTTAGCTTTTAAAAAAATAGAAAAACTTAATTTTATGAATATTTAAGGCTCAAACCTGCTGAATTTATTAAATCCAACAGGTTTTTAATTAAATTATTTAAATTGCTAGCTCAATTTCTTCGCCCAGCTCTAAGATTTTTGAATTACAACCAATCTGCTCAAACTTACTTGATAAACCCTTGGCCTGTAATAGCTCCTGTCTTTGCTCAGGATCATAATGATAAGGAACTGCCATAGTTGGATTTAGCTTTATTGCTTTTTCTAAATAATTTGAGAACTGATCATTAAAACAAGCTGTAAAAAGCAATTCAATTTTAGCTTCTGGATCTGGGTAATCAGAAGCATCAGCTGTATGATATAGTCCTTTATAAAAATAAGCTACAGCTTCTTTAGAATTATGACAATCCACTCCTAAAACTTTAATCTCTGCTTCTAATTGATCACCTGCTTTAATAACTTCTCCTTCAAAATCAAATTTATCATAAACAGATTGAGGAGCATAAATTTCAGTTTCTGCCTTAGTTATCTGCTCTAAATCTTCTGGATTAATATGATCAGCATGTTCATGAGTAATCAAAACCAAATCTGCTTTAAAATCTGTTTCAATCTTAAAACTAGGGTCAATTACAATTTTTTTCTGATCTTCAATTAATAAAGACGAATTTCCTAACCACTTAACTTTGATAATAATCATCTCCTGTTAAAATAATAAATCTAGCTAAGTTCATTTTAGCATAATCTACTAAATATCTAAAATGGCCCCTTAAAAAATTATTAGGAGCCATTAATTTATAGCTAACTTTTTAAGTATTTAATTCTCTGACATGCATTTCATCTCCAGCAGCAACTTTTTCTCCAATTTCAGAGGTAATTGTACTACCACTTTCAATTTCTTTAGTTTCAAAGTCATCAACTCCAACATAAGAGAAAACACGACAATTTCTAGCAATTGTTGTTCCTTCCGGTATTGTAGCTCTTTTGGCTATTACATTTAAACCATTGCTTAAAAGTTCAGGTTTATCTTTATTTGGCGTATAATCATCACCATAACCAATTCGAGAATTTGCCATAACTTCTACTTCTGTATCAATTATAGCCTTTTCAATCACCGAATTGCTTCTAATAATAGTATCATTAAAGATAATAGAGTCTTTTACTACTGCCCCTTCTTCAATATAAACTCCAGGACTAATAATAGAATTTTCTACAACTCCATTCACTATTGAACCATTAGAAACTAAACTTTTAGAAGCACAAGCTTTTTCACCAAACTTAACTGGGGGTCTTTCTTCACTTCTAGTATGCAGCTTCCATTCTTCATTATATAAATTTAAGCTTGGAATTGGATCAGTCAATTCTAAACTGCTTTCCCAATATGCTGCTAAAGTTCCAACATCTTTCCAATAGTCATCAAATTCATAAAGATAAACTCCTTCTTTTTCAATCATTGGTGGTATAATATGATGACCAAAATCAGAATCCTCTTCTGTACAATATTTTTCTAAAACATCTAATAAAACTTCTTTTTTGAAAACATAAATACCCATTGAAGCCAGATTACTGGGAGGATTTTCAGGTTTTTCAACAAAATCTGTTATTTTCATTTCCTCATTATAATCTAAAATACCAAAACGATTAGCATCTTCATAAGGAACAGGTTGGGCAGCAATTGTTAAATCTGCTCCTTTTTGACGGTGATATTCTACCATTTCTCCATAATCCATTTCATAAACATGATCTCCAGATAAAATAACTACATCTTCTGGAGCTTTATCTCTAATAAAACTTATATTCTTATAAATAGCATGAGCTGTTCCTTCATACCAACCTGTAACTCCTGGTTTACCTCTAAAAGGCTGGAGAATTGTAACTCCACCCATTCTCCGATCTAAATCCCAAGGTTTACCAATTCCTATATGGTTATTTAAGGAAAGAGGTAAATATTGAGTTAAAACTCCTACATTATAAATCCCAGAATTAACACAATTACTTAAGGCAAAATCGATAAGTCTAAATTTACCAGCAAAAGGGACACTAGGTTTTGCTCTATGAGTCGATAAAATATCTAGTCTAGTTCCTCTTCCGCCTGCTAAAATTAATGCTAATGTCTTCATAAAATACCCCCTGATAATTAAAAGTATAAAATTTTATCTAGCTTATATTTATATCTTAAATAAAATTGACTTAAATCCTTTTTTAATTTGTTTTATTAGTCTAATTAAGCATAAAATTCTGACTCAATCTTAGCTAAGGCTTCAGTTGCTTTGGCCTGGATAAATAAATCTGTAATATCATCTGTAAAATTAGACTTTTCGATATTTATTTCTAATATTTTTGCACCTTTGCTTTTGGCAACAACAGGAATTAAAGATGCTGGCTGAATTTCACCAGTTGTGCCAATTAGAATAAACAAATCTGCTTTTTCTGCTTCAGCAAAAGATAATTTCTCTTCTTCTTCGGGAATTGCTTCCCCAAAAAATACAAAATCAGGTTTAAGTACTTCTCCACATGTTTTACATTTTGGTGGTAGTTCTGACAACAATTCTTTAGTTAACTTATATCTTTTTCCACATTCATTACAAATTAAAAATCTAGAATTACCATGAAACTCTAAAACATTCTGACTACCTGCCTCCTGATGCAGATTATCTATATTTTGAGTAATAACAGTTTCTAAATGTCCATCTTTTTCTAAACGGGCAATAACCTGATGTGCTTTATTTGGTTCTGCTTTACCAAAATAATCATAAAAGATTTCTTTAATTATCACCCAACTAGCTTCAGGTGATTTATAAAAATTTCTTAAATCTAAAATTTTAGGATCATATTCATTCCAAAGTCCATTTTCACCTCTAAAAGGTGGAACTCCACTTTCTACAGAAACACCTGCTCCAGTAAAAACTGTTGTATGTTTTGAGTTTTTAATCAGGGCAGCAGCTTTTTGATATTGATTCATAATTATTCACCTCAAAACCATTATATCATATTTATTAGCTGAATAGTCAAAAAATTTTTTAATCTAAAAAATCATCTTTATCATCTGGAAAATCTCGCATAAACTCAACGGCTTTTTTGCTAATTTGAAAAAATTCCCCTCTTTGCCTTTCTCTAAAATAACTACTTTGTTTAAAACTAACAAATTCCTCTGCATTTATTTGATAAATTTCCATCAAACTCCAGCCCCAATCAAATTTTGAACCTTCTTCTTGGCTAAATATTTTTTTAGAGCTTAAAATATTTGCTACAGTATAATTTGTATGATTAAAGGGCTTTACTTTTTCATCTTGGTTATAAGTTATTAAAGTTTTTATTTGACTTTTATTTTTAGTTAAATCATCCTCAAATTTTAAATGTAAAGGATCTTTAGCTACAGCTTCTATTTCTTTTTTGCCTAAATAATATAAATTAAAATCATATAATATTTTCATTTTTAAATAATCATATTCTTTGACATCAGAAAAACGTCCTTTTACTTTTTTAACAGGATAAGAAATAGCTTTTCGCTTTTTTAAATTTTGTTTTAAATTATTTTTTATTAAAAGTACTATATCACCTTCAGCAAAATTATTTATTTCTGCTTTGGCTAAAGAGAGTTTTTCTTTTTCAGCACCTAATAAACTTTCTAATCTAATTTTAGTTTCAATTTTAGTTATTTGATAAAGATTAACATTATCTAAATAATTCATTTTATCTCGCTCCTTAGTTTTAAATTAACTCTAATTTTTTCCATTTTTTAAGCTTTTAAAGCTTAAATTTACAATATTGATTTCTAAAATAAGGATAAACTATTTTTTAAAACTTTTCTATAAAATATTTTACTTTTTTTAATTTAAAAAAGAAAATCTACCAGCTTAATTAGCCTGGTAGATTAAAATGATTTTTAACTATTTAATTCTTTTTTTATTTGTTCAGCTATTAGTTCTGCTTTAGTTCCAACTACAACTTGAGCATTAGACTTATTAGCTTTCATAACTCCAGAAGCTCCCAATTCTTTTAATTTAGCTTCATCTAAATTATCTGAATTTTTCACCTCTAGTCTTAATCTAGTAATACAAGAATCAACTCTTTCAATATTTTCAGCTCCACCTAAAGCTTCAATATATTGGGCTGCTTTTGTCTTATTCTTTGTATTGGTTGTAGACTGCTCAGATTCTGACTGCGAATCAGGCATTACACTCATATTGTTAGTTTCAGCTTCTCCTTCTACCCGGCCAGGAGTTGCAATATCAAATTTTTCAATTACAAAACGGAAAAGAGAATAATAAATAGCAAAAGCTGCAATTCCTAAAGGAATAATTAAGATTGGTTTTGTAGCTAAACCATAATTTAAAAAGTAATCAATTGCCCCAGCTGAAAAACCAAAACCATGTTGAATACCTAAAATATAAGTTACAACCATTGATAAACCAGTTAAAATAGCATGAATAACATATAAAACTGGTGCTAAAAACATAAATGCAAATTCGATCGGCTCTGTAATTCCAGTTAAAAAGGCAGTTAAACCAACACTTAAGAAAATACCACTAACAGCTTTTTTGTTTTCCGGTTTAGCTGCATGATACATTGCTAAGGCTGCTGCTGGCAGACCAAACATCATCATTGGGAAAAAGCCTGACATGAAAAATCCAGCTGAAGGATCTCCAGCAAAAAAGCGAGATAAATCTCCTGTAACAACCTCTCCTGCTGCGGTAGTAAATTCGCCAAAGACAAACCAAATAAAACTATTTAAAACATGATGTAAACCAAGAGGAATTAGTAATCTATTTAAAAATCCATATACAAAAACACCGATTGGACCTGCATTAATAATCCATTCTCCTGTTAGCTGAATTACATTTTGAATTGGAGGCCAAATATAACCAAATAAACCAGCCAATAAAACACTTGCAGCTCCTGTTACAATTGGTACAAAACGTTTACCACCAAAAAATCCTAAAAAATCAGGTAATTCAATATCATGATAACGATTATATAAAAATCCAGCCAAAAGACCACCGATAATACCAGCTAAAACTCCCATATTTATATCGCCATTAATAGCTTGGGTTGCATTAGTTAAAATAAAATAACTTACTGCTCCAGCCAAACCAGCTGCTCCAGAACTATCATGGGCAATTCCAACTGCAACTCCAATTCCAAACAATAAAGCTAAATTATCAAAAATTGCAGCCCCAGCGGCCATCACAAAAGGAATATCCAAAACATCACCAGCACCAAGTCTAAGTAGCAAAGCAGCTGCTGGTAAAACAGCAATTGGCAGCATTAAAGATTTACCTATCTTTTGCAAATTAGAAAATACTTTTTTCATTTTAAAACCTCCTGTTTTTAGTTGACTTAAATTAACAATTGACCTTGAGCTCAAATACAATTTGACCAACTACAAGCTATCTATATCAAAATTACAATTTAATGTAATTTTATTTTTTAAAGCTAATAAAAAAGCCGAAGAGAACCTACCACTCCTAGCAGTAATAGTATCTCTTCGGCTCTTGCCTGATTTAACAGTAACATGCCTGATTAAATTTAATCTATTAAACTTTAATTTTTGGATAATCAAAATATTTTAAACTAATTAAAATCCCTTTTTAAGCGCTGTAAATGTAAGGCTAAATACCCTTTTTCATCTTCTGGTACTTTATAATCAAATCTTTTTTCAATTATTTCTGCTAATTTACCAGCAATTTTATATGTTTCTTTAAAATCTTTTTTAATATTATCTAAAAGAGGATTATTATTATTTTCCCGACTTTCAATTCTTTCTAAAGCAAAACGTAAATGATTAACTAAACGAGCATAATTTAGACTATCATACTCTAATTTTTGATCTAATTCCAATTCTACCTTAGCAACTAAATCTTTGATAATTGAAGTGTTTTTAACTGTTTTAGAAACTTCACTATTATTTATTGCTCCATGAATATGAAAAGCTATAAAACCAATTTCCGCTTCTGGAATTTTAATTTTAAATGTAGTTTCCAGAATCTCAACAGATTTTTTGGCTAGTTGAAATTCTTTTTTATAAAGAGTTCTTGTTTCAACTAAAAATGGATTTGTTATTTCTAAACCTTCTCTTATTCTTTTTAAAGTAAAAGCAATATGATCAGTTAAACCAATTCGAATATATTGATTAATATCTTTATTTAGTTCTTGGTTAATCATTGTAATTATTTGCTCAGTTGCCTGAATAATTTTACTATCAACTTCCTCTAACAATTGAAAATAATTATTTCTTTTTTCGCCTGTTAAGGGAACAAATTCTTTTTCTATCTGATAGTCTTCTTTAGCAAAAACATCACCTTTTTTAGTAGCAAAACCAATTCCATTTCCCAGCAAAATAAATTCCTGCTGATTTTTATTTTTTTCTGCTAGAATGACATTATTATTAAATATCTTTTTAACTTTATATTTTTCTCTAACAGACATTTGATTCCTCCTAAACTTTAAACAGTTTCTTTTTTACTCTAAAAAAGAAAAATCTAGCAAAAAATAATAAACCACTTTTAAACAAAAATTTTAAATCGTGACTTTTATTTTCCCCTAGATTATGCCTGATCTAACAGTAACACTCTCATCTTTTTATTTATTTTCTTAATTATAACACTATTTTTCAGATTTTTCAAGTAATTATTCAGCTCTGTTTTATGAAATTAATTTTAAATTTAATTAATTATTCTACTTTCAAAAAATTCCACCTTAACTGTTTTTTAGTCTCATGTGATTTTATTAAAGCATATTCTGTTGCTAAAGAACCAAATATTTCAGTGAAAATTGAAGTAAGTAAAATAACATTTAAAATTAACATCGAAATATTAGCTACATCACCTTGAATGTGGATAAAATCTTTTTGAATTATAAAAGCTAAGTCAATAGTGATTCCAATTTGAGGAATTAAGCCAAAACCAATATATTTTTCTACATGCTCTGGAGCAGAAGATAACTTTGCTCCTAAGTGAGAACCTCCAATTTTACCCATTGCCCGCATAAATGTATAAGTAACTGCTATTATTAAAAAACTACTGTGGAACAGATTACTAATATCAATTTTAGTACCGGCTAAAATAAAAAAGGTCGATAAAAGTGGTACAGTTAAAATATCTATTTTATCTGAAACATTTAACCTCCGCTGAGGTACATTCCGGTAAACAAAACCAACTGTTAAATTAGCAAATAAAGGTGAAATATGTAAAAAGACTGCTGAAGCTGTAGTTCCCAATATAGTTGCTAAGATTAATAATATTTTTCTGGTTTCAGAACTACATTTAACCATTAAATATTGAGAAATATAACCAATAATTAAACCTAATAAAATTGCAGCAGCTATTTTAAGAAAAGGCTCAATCAGCATGTTAGTGATGGTTAATTCTAATTCTGGTGAAGCTAATATGTAAGATAAGGGTTCCATAAAAGAAAAAATTAATAGAGCTAAAAATTCATCTAAGGCCAGAACTACCATCAAAGTAGCTGAAAACTCACCGGGAATTCCATATTCTTTTAAAACCATAACTGTAGCAGCGGGAGCTGTAGCTGTAGCTATAGTCCCAAAAAGAATTGCCACAAAAAGCTCTTTCCCCAGCAAAAGCATTGCCCCTGTTACTAAAACAAAAGCACCTATAGATTCAAAAATCACTATTAAAGTTAATTCTAATTCTAACTGTTTTAAAATTTTAATATATAAAGAAGTTCCAATTCCAAAAGAAATAAAAGAAACTGCTAAAACGGTAATAAAATTAAGGGTATTCAATAAATAATTATACCAAGCTAAAAATTCTTTCGAAAGAAAAGCAAAATTACTAACTACACTCTGACTAAAGATTGTTCCCAAAAGAATATAGCCAACAACACTTGGAATCCGAAATTTATCTGTAATTGTCTTAATTATAAAAGCTGTTAAAAATAAAATAGCTAATAAATAAATTAATTTGTGACTTTTATGATTCAAGAGCATCCACTGCTGTAAATTATTTAAGCTACCTAAAACCTCGAAATTATTAATTTATACCACCTTCTTTTTATTTATATTTTTTAAAAATAGTTTAAACTCAGATGATATTACATTATATATTATAACATAGATTTTCAGCATTTACTAAATAATTCACATAAAAAAGCATTTACCATTAATTTTAAATTTTAATAGTAAATGCCTGTTTAAAATTCTATGATTATATTTTTAAATCTACTTTTAGCTAACTATATTTTTAGTGTCACGAGCAATAACTAATTCTTCGTTTGTTGGGATCACCATCACCTTAGTTTTAGCATCAGCACTGCTAATTATTTTTTCTTCTCCCCGACAATTATTAGCCTGTTCATCAATTTCTATACCTAGATATTCTAAGCCTTTTAAAATCTCAGTTCTAGTTTCAATTGCATTTTCACCTATTCCAGCTGTAAAGACTACTGCATCTACTCCGCCCATTACTGCTGCATAAGCTCCTATATATTTTTTAACTCGATAATTAAAAATCTCTAAAGCTAACTCTGCCTGCTCATTTCCTGCTTCAGCTTCTTTTTCAATATCTCTCATATCACTACTAACCCCGGAAGCTCCAGCTAAACCACTTTTCTTATTTAAAATATTATCTATTTCAGCTGGCTTTAAATCTTCTTTTTCCATAATAAAAGGTACTATAGCTGGATCAATGTCTCCACAGCGAGTTCCCATTACTAAGCCTTCTAAAGGAGTAAAACCCATGCTAGTATCAATTGATTTACCATTTTTTACAGCTGCCATACTGGCACCATTACCTAAATGGCAGGTAATAATTTTAAGTTCTTCTAAATCTTGATCTAAAAGTTCAGCTGCTTTTTGAGCAACATAACCATGTGAAGTACCATGGAAACCATATCTTCTAACTCCATACTTTTTATAATACTCATAAGGAAGAGCATAAAGATATGCTTTTTCGGGCATTGTCTGATGGAAAGAAGTATCAAAAACACCTACTTGAGGAGTTTGAGGCATTAATTCTTGGCACACTCTAATCCCCATTAAATTAGCGGGAGTATGCAGAGGTGCTAAATCAGACATTGCTTCTACCTCAGCCAAAATTTCTTCATTTAATAAAATTGAGCTGTCAAATTTTTCTCCACCGTGAGCAACTCGATGTCCTACAGCTTTGATTTGATCCATACTCTCTAAAACACCGTGCTCAGCTGCTAAAAGATTCTCAATTAATAATTGTATTCCAGCTTTATGAGTTTTAATTTCTGCTTCTATCTTTAACTCTTGTCCTTTATTATTTTCATATTTCAAAAATGAATTAGCAATTCCAATTCTTTCAATAATTCCTTCTGCTAAAACATTTTCTGTTTCCATCTCAAAGACTTTATATTTTAAAGATGAACTACCACAATTGATTACAAAAATTTTCATTAATAACACTCTCCACTTAATAGAATTTAAAATTATTATCAAAAAAAAGACCGCTGGTATTTTCAAGCCAGCAGTCTTCATTAAGCACTAATTTACTTCTCTTTTTCTCCACATCTGATTAACAATTTTTCCCAACGATGATCTACTTCTGCTTGCATTTCTTCAATCATATCTTTTTTCTCAGATTTTGTGATATGCTTAAATCTTCCTTGAGCTTCTAAGAACTTTTCTATTGGCATTTTTTCTTTCGGCTTATAGTTTAACTTCCACTCACCATTTTCAATCTCAAACATAGGCCAGTAACAAGTTTCTACAGCCAATTTACAAAGTTCCATCATTTTTTCAGGTGGATATCTCCAACCTCTTGGACAAGGAGCCATTACATTTAAGAAGGTAGCCCCTTCTGTATAAATTGCTTTTTTAGCTTTTTGATGTAAATCTTTAAAATTACCAATAAATGTTGTTTGAGCTACATAAGGTAAATTATGATCAGCCATAATTGCAGTTAAATCTTTACGATACTGACTTTTACCTTTTTTCTCAGTTCCAACTGGAGTTGTTGTAGTATCTGCAAATCTAGGAGTAGCTGAAGATCGCTGAATACCTGTATTCATATAAGCTCCATTATCATAACAAACATAAGTCATATCATGGCCTCTCTCCATGGCTCCTGATAAAGACTGGAAACCTATATCATATGTTCCACCATCTCCACCAAAGGCAATAAACTTATGATCTTTATCATTAGCTAATTTACCTTGTTTTTTTAGGGATTGATAAGCTGCTTCAGCTCCACTAGTTGTTGCACCTGCATTTTCAAAAGCATTATGAATAAAAGAGTCTTTCCATGCTGTATATGGATACATAAAGGTTGAAACTTCTAAACATCCTGTTGCACATCCAATTACTGCTTCATCATCTTCCTCTAAAGCTCTGAGTACTGCTCTAACAGCTACTGGTGCTCCACAACCAGCACACATTCTATGTCCACCTGTTAATCTTTCTTCTTTTTCCATTTCCTGCTTAAAATTATATTTTTCTGTCATATCCCTTCACCTCCTGAGTTTTTATTCTCTTAATCCTAAATATCTATATCTATTTTTAACTTCTCCGGCTTTTTCAATTTCCATTAAATCATTAAAAACACTTTCTACTGATTCAATTGTTACATCACGGCCACCTAAGCCATAAATATAACTAATTAATTCTGGTCTTTCTGCTAAAGGATAAAGTGCTGCAGATGTTTCGTGGAAAACTGGTCCACCTGCTGTAGAAAAGGTTTCTGATCTATCCATTACCGCTACATACTTAATATCTTTTAAAAGTTCAGTTAATTTTTCAGCATTAAAAGGACGGAAAACTCTTATTTTTAAGAGACCAACCTTTTTACCTTCTGCTCTCATTTTATCAATTGCTGCTTTTGCTGTACCTGCAGTTGAGTTTAGAACAACCATTGCATAGTCAGCATCTTCTAATTTATATGTTTCAAAAAAATCATATTCTCGACCTGAGATTTCTTTAAATTCAGCTGCAATTTTTTCAATTACTGCTTTTGCATTTTCCATAGCTCTATTTTGTTGATATTTATGCTCCATATAGTAATCAGCAGTATCATATGGTCCCATAGCAATTGGATTATCTTTATTTAAAAGATATTCCTTAGCTTGATAATCTCCCACAAAATCTTGTACTACTTCTTTTTCCAAAAGCTCTATATTTTCTATAGCGTGACTAGTAATAAATCCATCTTGACAAACCATAACTGGAAGTTGAACATCTTCATGTTCTCCAATTCTAACTGCTTGAATTAAATTATCATATGCTTCCTGATTATCCTCTGAATAAAGCTGAATCCACCCAGAATCTCTAGCTCCCATTGAATCACTATGATCAGCATTAATATTAATTGGACCTGATAAAGCTCTATTTACTACTGAAAGAATAATTGGCAGTCTAGATGAAGAAGCTATATAAAGTTCTTCAAACATTAAGGCTAATCCACAAGAAGAAGTTGCAGTAACTGTTCTGGCTCCTGCTGCTTGAGACCCAACACAAGCTGACATTGCACTATGTTCTGATTCTACTGGTACAAATTCTGTGTCTACACTTCCATTTGCTACATATTTAGAAAAATACTGTGGTATTTCTGTTGATGGTGTTATTGGAAAAGCAGCCATTACATCTGGGTTAATCTGTTTTAAAGCTATGGCAGCTGCTTCGTTTCCTGATAATTTTTCTCTAATGCTCATTTTATTACCTCCTTATTCTTGGCCTTCTGGAACCATTTCTATTGCATCTACTGGACATACTTCAGCACAAATTGCACATCCTTTACAGTGATCATAGTCAAATTCTAGCCTTTGACCATCTTTGACAGGAATTGAACTATCTGGACAAACCGGTGCACATAGCAAACATTGAATACATTTATCTTCTTTAAATATTGGTTTGTTTACTCTCCAATCTCCTGTATTAAACTCAGCTGCATTACCTGTGTTATAAATAGTTCCTCCAGGAGTAACTTCTTTCCAGTTAGACTTTTCGTTAATCTTAACCATGTGTCTTCACCTCTTTTAAAGCTCTTTTTAATGCTGCTACATTACCCTCTATAACTTCTGGCTTAGAAGCAAATTTTTTCTTAAATAAATTGCCCATTTCTTCTATAAAATCATTCTCAGGCATTATTTCTGCTACCTTCACTAAACCTGCTAACATTGGGGTATTTGGAAAATATCTACCTATTGTTTCCATTGAAATTTCTCTTGCATCTACTGTATATAATTCACCTTGATATCCTTTTAATTTCTCTCTAATTTTTTCTCCAGCTTTAGCTGTATTCACAACTATTGCTCCATCTTCTTTTAAACCTGCTGTAACATCTACACTTTCTAAAAGTGTTTCATCTACTACAACTACATAATTCGGGTTGTAAATATTAGAGTGAACTCTTATTTTTTCATCACTAATTCTATTATAGGCTGTAATTGGTGCTCCCATTCTTTCTGGGCCATATTCTGGAAACCCCTGTACATATTTGCCGGTAGAAAAAGCTGCATCTGCTAAAAGTAGAGAAGCAGTTTTTGCTCCCTGGCCGCCTCTACCATGCCATCTGATCTGCATCATATCTCTTACACTTCCCTTCTGGTTTTGGTATAACTTTAATCTCATTTATATAATAATGCATATTTTATACCTAAAGCTTAAATTATTAAAAATTTTCTTTATTTTTGCTTTTAATTAAATTAAAAGCCTTTTAAACAATAAATATCTGTTAATAATTTTCAAATAAAGTTTAATAAGTATATATTTTCTTTAATTTTATTTATTTATTAAAATAAATTGTAAATAATATTTTACAGTAATTTAAAATTAATTATAAACGACTATAATCTATTATAAACAAGCTAAAACTCTTAGAGAGCTTATAAATAAAATTAATCTTTGTTAAGAAAAATTAACAATGTTCATTTTTTTTAACTTAATTAAACTTTTTTGACTCAAAAAGTTCTCAAGCTCTAAGCACAACTTGAGAACTTTGAATCAAAATTAAATAATTTATTTAACTGCAATTAATGAAATTTCAACTGCAACACCTTTAGGTAATCTACCTACTTCTACACAAGCTCTTGCAGGTGGTTCCTCTGTAAAATATTCAGCATAAATATCATTAACTGTAGCAAAGTCATTAATATCATCTAAAAATATTTCTGCTTTAACAACATCTTTAAAAGTGCAGTCAGCTGCTTTTAAAACTGCTTCTAGATTTTTTAAAACTCTTTTAGCTTGAGCCTCAGCTCCACCTTCAATAATTTCTTGTGTTGCTGGATCAATAGCTATTTGTCCTGATAAATAAACTGTATTACCTGCTCTAACTGCCTGTGAATATGCACCTACAGCTGCAGGTGCTTGATCTGTATGAATTATTTCTTTTGCCATTGTAAATTCCTCCTATTAGTTTGCTTTAATTTAATGTAAATTTTTTATTTGATAATTATTTTCTTTTAAAACTTGCTGTATTTTTTGGATATGTTCTTCATTTTTAGTTTCTAATGTTAGCTGAACCTTAGCACTTTTTAAAGGTGTATCAGGTGCTAATCGATCATGATTAATAGAAACTACATTTGCTTTAGTTTCAGTAATAGTAGATAATAAATCTCTGAGTGAACCAGGTTTATCAGAAAGATAAGTCTCAAAAGTGATTTTGCGACCAGCTTTAATTAAACCACGCTCAATAATTGTGGCAACCATGTCTAAATCTATATTACCTCCACTTAATACTATTGCTACTTTTTTACCCTGAATATTGATCTTATTATTTAAAACTGCAGCTAAAGTTGTTGCACCTGCTCCTTCAACAATTAATTTAGCTCTTTCCATTAATAATAAAATAGCATGAGCTATTTCTTCTTCTTCAACTGTTACTACATGATCAACATATTCAGAAATAATTTTATAGGTTAGATCACCAGGTGTTTTAACGGCTATGCCATCAGCTATTGTATCAACTCCATTTAAATGGGCTAAACAGCCTTGTTTCATTGACTCAGCCATACAAGCTGCATTTGCTGACTCAACTCCAATCACTTCAATATCTGGATTAGATTCTTTAAGGGCCACTGCAACTCCTGAAAGTAAACCACCTCCCCCAATTGGAGTAATTACCACATCAATATCTGGTACTTCTTCTAAAATTTCAAGCCCAATTGTACCTTGACCTGCAATAACATCTGGATCATTAAAAGCTGGTATAATTGTGGCTCCAGTTTCTTTGGCAAATCTTTCTTCCTCAGCATGTGCTTCATCATAACTTTCTCCACTTAAAATAACATCAGCTCCATAACCTTGGGTCGCATTAATTTTAGCAATCGGAGCTCCAATAGGCATAACTATTGTAGATTTAATCCCCATTTTAGAAGCTGCTAAAGCAACCCCCTGAGCATGATTACCAGCTGAAGCGGCTACAACTCCATTTTTCTTTTCTGCCTCAGTTAAGTTGCTTATTTTATTATAAGCCCCTCTAATTTTAAAAGAACCAGTTCTCTGTAAATTTTCTAGCTTTAAATAAATTTGATTTCCACTCATTTTACTAAAAGTTCTAGAATGATCTAGCTTCGTTTTCAAAGCAACATCTTTAAGTTTTTTGCGAGCTTTTTTAATATCATCTAAACTAACAACAGCCATTATTTATCTCCCCCATAACTAAGCTGGACATTATTTTTACTAATTAAAGTTTTTAAATTAAAATTATTCCCCAGTATCTATTTCTTTTAGATAATTATAAATAGTATAACGGGAAACATTTAATTTATCTGCAACCTGATCTACAGCACCTTTAATCATAAATGCCCCTCTTTGATCTAGATATTTAATAATTTCTATTTTATCTTCTTTTTCCATATAAAGAATTGGTTTTTTTACTTGTTTTATAGCATCATTCATTATTTTTGTCATCACATCATTTATATTTTCAGCAAATATTTCATGTTTAGTTTCTGTATCTTTTTTAGAACTTCGTTGATTAAAGTTACAGAAATTTTTAATCACATTTTCTGCCATATAAAAGTTAGTGATATTATAGTTAACACACAGACAGCCTAAAACCTGACCATCATCATCTGTTACAAACATGGTTGAAGACTTTAAGATTCTTCCATCTTCTAACTGATTTTTATAATTTAAAACATCATCAGGATTGTTTTTATCTCTTAATCTTTTAAGGCCTACATCAGTAATTGGACCTCCCAATTCTCTATCTGTTAATTCCCCTGCAATAAAGATAATAGAACTTTCTGGTTGACTTAAATCATGAATTAAAACTTCTGCTTCTTGACCTAAAAACTTAAAAATACCTTCAGCAACCGATTTCATATTATTTAAATATGGATGGACTTCTCTTTTATTATCTATTTGAAGTCTCAATAAATCGCCTCCTTTTACTTAAGCAGTTTTCTTAGCTTTTTCAGTTTTTTTACCAATAGCATCAACCATCATTGCAATTGCACCATCACCTGTAACATTAGTAGCTGTACCAAAACTATCTTGAGCAAGATAAAGACCAATCATTAAAGCTGTTGCTCCTTCTCCAAAACCTAAAATAGAAGTTAATAATCCTAAAGCAGCCATTACAGCTCCCCCTGGAACTCCTGGAGCAGCAATCATAGTTATTCCTAACATTAAGATGAAGTGAAGAAAATGGCCAAATTGCGGTGTTCCCCCCTGAATTAGAACAACAGCAATAGCACAAGTAGTTAAAGTAATTGTACTTCCAGCAAGGTGAACTGTAGCACATAGTGGAATAACAAAATCAGCTATTTTTTCTCTAATATTATTCTTTTTAGCACTTTTAAGAGTTACTGGAATAGTTGCTGCACTTGACATTGTACCAATAGCAGTTGTATAAGCAGGAATCATATTTTTTAAACTCTTAAATGGATTCTTACCTGCAACACTACCAGAAATAGAATATAAAATCACTAAATAACCAAGGTGCATAGCTATAATTAAAGCAAAGACTTTACCAAATACATTTAGAGTTTCAAATGCAGTTCCGGAATAAGCCATATTAGCAAAAACACCAGCGATATGGAAAGGTAAAAATGGAATAATTACATTTTCAATAACTAAAACTATAATATCTCTAAACTCATTCATAAATCCATATAAGTTCTGGTGATCACCATTATTTCTAATATAATTGATTCCCATACCAATTACAAAAGCTGTAACTAAAGCTGTCATTACTCCAAGTAGTGGTGGAATCTCTAAATGTAAAAAAGGTTCTAATCCACCTTCTTCTGGGTTAGCAACAGAAGCACTTTTTACAATTGCAGGCACAATTCTACTAGCAATTAAATAAGCACTTATCCCAGCAGTAATTGTAGAGCCATAAGCAATTAAAACAGTTGACCCCAATAACCTCCCCGCTTTATCACCTAATTCTGCAATTCCTGGTATAATAAAAGCTAAAATTACAAAAGGAACTATGTAATTTAAAAATTCCCCAAAAATATAAGTAAAAGTATAAATTAATTTTGAAAATACTTCTGGTAAAAAAGAACCAATCAAAATACCACAAAAAATACCTAATAATAGCCTTGGTACCAACCCTAATTTTTTCATCAAATACCACTCCCCAATAGTTTTTTAAATTTTTAAAAAGTTCTAATATTAACTTTATTTTAAAACTATTTAAACAATTTGTCAAGCTATTATTAAATTTTTTTAATAAATAACAAAAATTCAACTAATTATCTAATTAATAAAGTTAATTTTTTAAAAGGACCACTGGATTTTTAAAGCCAGCAGTCCTAATTTAATTTCCAACTTAGTTATGGGGGCTAAGCTGTTAATTATTTAGTTATTTTAGCTACATCTTCTAATAACATCTCTAATATTTCACCAGCATCTTCTCCATATTTTTCAACATAAAATTCTCTGGCAGGTAAACTAGCTTCTTTAAACTTTTCCCGTTGAGCAGGAGTTAACTCCACAATTTCCATTTCACTATTTTCTTTAATAGACTCTAAGCGAGTAGCATTAAGATCTTTTTGAGCACCTAAAATATAAGCTGTTGCTTCATCTGCTGCTGCTTTTACTTGCTCTTTTCTGGCAGCTGATAATGAATCCCAGAATAAATCATTAGCTACAAAAGTTCCCACAAAAATGGCCTGATTTGAAAGCATCATATAATCTTGGACTTCATAAAATTTCATTTCTTCAATTGCAAAAATTGGATTAACCTGGCCATCAATCATATTCAATTGCAAACTACTATAAACTTCCATATATGGAATTGGGGTAGGATCTGCTCCATAAGTTTTATAACTTTCAGAAATTACTGGAGAAGCCATAGTTCTAATTTTAAAACCTTCAAAATCTGCAGGCTCGGTAATCTTTTTATTTCCAGTCCACATTTGATATCCTTCAGGAAACCAACCTAAAACTTTCATATTTTTTTCTAAGTATTTTTGATTTAACATTTCCATGGCTTCACTATTATTTACTAACTCATGTGCCTTATCCATATCTGAAGGGAGTAAAAAGTGTAAAGAGAAAAGATTAGTTTCAGGAACCAAAGTTCCAACTGAACCGGGATTATTAATTCCTAGCTGAATTGCTCCATTTTGTAATAATTCAACTTGATTTGCCCCATCACCTAATTGACCTACAGGGTAAACATCGATTTTAACAGCACCATCAGTTTTTGCTTCAATTGCTTCTTTAAATTTTTGAGCATAACGATCTTGTACACTACCTTGAACTTCCTCATGAGCAAAGGTCCAGGTTATAGCTTCTTGAGTCTCTGCTGCTCCATCTCCTGCTGCCTCTTCTTCTGAGCCACAGCCAGTAAGCACAAAAACTAAAGTTAATAATAAAAACCCTACTAAAATTTTTTTTAACATTTAATTCACTCCTTCTAATTTTTGCTAAATTATTTTAAATCAAATTTTAAAAATAAACTAGATCCCTAAAGAATAAAGCTAAGCTTGGGAAAAGAACCATCATTATTGAAGCAAAAACAAATAAAAGCATATACGGCCAAACACCTTTGACTACAGTAATAAAGTCTTCATCAAAAACAGCCGAAGCAGTAAAAATATTACAACCAAAAGGTGGTGTTATAGCTCCAATTCCAGCCTGCATAGTCGCAATCAAGCCTAAATGAATAGGGTCAACTCCTGCTTTCATAGCTACTGGATAAAAAATAGGAGTCAAAATTAAAATAACTGGGATTGAATCGACAAACATACAAGAGATAAAAAAGAAAATACTGATTGTAAATAAAACAAAAGTTGCTGAAGGATCTGCACCTAAAACTCCAGAAGTTAACATCTGTGGTATTTTAGCAAAGGTAATGACCCACGAAAATGCCTGACCTCCTGCCACTAAAATAAAAACAGTTGCTGTTACAACTCCAGTTGAAAGTGCTATATCAGGCAAATCTTTAAATTTAATTGATTTAAAAACAAAGAGCTCTATTAAAGCAGCATATAAAACTGAACAAGCTGCAGCTTCTGTTGGACTAAAAATTCCAGTATAAAATCCTCCTAAAACAATAACTGGAAAACCTAAAGGCCAGATTGCACTTTTAATTGATTCTAATCTTTCTGACCAGCTAGCTTTAGGGGTAGTAGGAATCTTTTTGTACTTAGCATAAATATAATCAAAAATAGCAAAAAGTAGAAAAACAATAATCCCTGGTCCAATTCCTGCAATAAATAATTCCCCGACTGAAGTTCCAGTAATAACTGCATACATAATCATGGTAATACTGGGAGGAATTAATAAAGCAATATTGGCTGAACTCATTAACAAAGCTAGTGTATGAGAAATATCATAACCAGCTTCTGACATTTTTTTATGCATTGTTTTACCAACTGCTACTAAGGTTGCCTGAGTTGAACCAGAAATAGCTCCAAAAAGAGTACAAGTAGCACCAGTTGTAATAGCTAAACCTCCACTCATATGACCAACAAATTTATCTACCATATCTAATAACCGATCTGCTGTTTCACCAGTACTCATAATATCAGCTGCAAAAATAAACATTGGCACAGCTAATAAAGTATAAGGTGATACTCCTGCTATTGTCTGCTGAGTTATTAGCATTGGTTGGATTACAGGAAACTCTTTAATTAAAACAACAAGTGGAGCAATAATCATGGAAAACATTAAAGGGAATCCTAAAAATAAAAAACTAAACATGAGACCTAATAATAAAGTAACCATCTTTTCAACTCCTAACTTTTTAGTTTAATTAACAACTTTTTCTGTTGTTTTTTTAGCATCTTTAAGCCCAGTTTCAACTTCAAGGTCTTCATTTAACTCACAACTAATATCAGCCTCAGTTAAAGTTCTCTCACTCCCAATATAGATTTTTTCTTTATCTTGAATATTAGCTACAATTGTAACTAAATACTGCAGTGAGGCGAGGAAAAATCCTAAAGGGACAAAAATATACAAAATCCACATCGGAAATTGTAAAGATGGTGTAATTCGACCAGAGTTCATAATTCTGAGAACATATAAAGTACCTAAATAACCAAGCCACCATAATAATACTGTAGATACAGCAGAAGTAAAATAGATATAGAACTTTTTATATTTACGCGGAATTGAATCAATTAAGGCTGACATAGTAATATGTTTTCCCATTCGAGCAGCATAACTTGTACCAATAAAGGTAATCATTACAATTAATACTTGGCCAATCTCTTCTGCAGCCTGAATACTATTACTAAAAACAACTCTAGAAATTACATTTGCTACTAAAACAATAGCCATAATAATAATTCCATAGCTAATTAAAAGTTCTTCTAATTTTCTCACTTTTTTATTTAAATTTATAATTAGATTCATCTTTGCTATCACCTCTCATTAATTTAAGTTTTCTAATTAAAATTAAATTAAACTTAATCTAAAAAGTTAAAAACACTTTTAAGATGCATTTCCACTCCTAATGTAAGTACATCTTCATCAATATCAAATTTAGGATGGTGATGAGGATAAATACAATCTTTTTCTTTATTTCCTGCTCCAATAAAATAAAAAGTACCAGGCACTTCAGCTGTGAATTCAGCAAAATCTTCTCCCGCCATACAAACATAATTAATTAAATTTTCAGCTCCAAAAACATCTACTGCTGCTGCTTTTACAATTTCAGTTGTTTCTGGATCATTAATCAAAGTACTATTACTTGGGAAAAATTCTAATTCATAACTTGCTCGATGAGCCTGACAAATATTACTCACTATCCGCTCAAACCTTTTTTCTGGACACTCTTTACTATCATCTCCACCTTGATAAAGATAACGCATTGAACCTTTAATTTTTAGTTCACCAGGAATTATATTTGGGGCTGTGCCTCCTTCTATCTGGCCAAACATAATTAAAGTTGGTTTTAAAATATCTATTTCTCTAGTCTGAATCATTTGTACACTTTGAATAATATTAGCCATTGGTAAAAAAGGATCAACTGCAGTATGAGGATTACCACTGTGTCCACCTTGGCCTTTAATTTTTAAAACAAAATTTTCATGTAAACCCATAAAAGGGCCAGCAGATACCCCAATAGTTCCAGCATTAATGGGGGCCCAAAGATGGATCCCAAAAACAGCATCTACTGTAGGCTCTTTTAAAACACCATCTGCAACCATATATTTAGCCCCTGCTTCTTCTTCATTTGGCTGAAAAACAAATTTAACTTTACCAGCTATCTTATCTTTATTTTCAGCTAAAATTTTAGCAGTAATTAACAGCATAGCCATATGACCATCATGGCCACAAGCATGCATTACTCCATCATTTTCAGAAGCAAAATCAAGGCCAGTAGCTTCTTTAACAGGTAAAGCATCCATATCAGCTCGCAGCATTACAGTTTTACCAGATTTTTCACCTTCTAAAAGGCCAACAACTCCTGTCTGAGTTATTTTTTCCACTTCAAGTCCTAACTTTTGCAAATAATTATATATTTTTTCTGAAGTTTTAAATTCTTCAAAACCTAATTCTGGCATTCTATGAAATTCTCTGCGCAGCTGAATTAGTTCTGATTCTAATTCTAAAACTCTTTCCTTTAAGTTCATTCCACTTCCTCCTTTGAGAATATTTTGAATTTTATTGAGAATAAATTTATATCAACCGCTTTTAAAAACGGTTGATATTTTAATTTTATTTAATCAATTTTTCCATTTTAGTTAAAGATTCTTCTAAATCAGCAATAATATCTTCAACATTTTCAACTCCAACTGATAATCTAACTTGACCTTCATTAATCCCAACTGCTGCTCTTTCTTCAGGAGTCATATCAAAATGACTCATTGAAGGAGAATGCTGAATTAAAGAATCAACATTACCTAAACTTGTAGCCAAACTAATCATTTCAACACTATTCATTAGAGCTTTTCCAGCTTCAAATCCATCTTTGAGGTCAAAACTAATCATTCCACCAAAGCCATTCATTTGTTTTTTAGCTAACTCATGTTGAGGATGATCAGCTAAACCAGGATAATATACTTTTTCTACTGCTGGATGCTCATTTAAGTACTCAGCTACTTTCATTCCATTTGCACAATGTCTTTCCATTCGTAATTCTAAAGTCTTCATTCCCTGCATCACAAGCCAAGCATCAAAAGGAGAAATAACTGCTCCTAAAGTTTGTAAATGGGGCATTCTAACTTTACGAATAAATTCTTCACTTCCGACAATAATACCAGCAACTACATTTCCATGACCACTTAAATATTTAGTTGCACTGTGAATTACAACATCTGCTCCTAAATCAAGTGGATTTTGAATATAAGGAGAAGCAAAAGTACTATCTACTAAAACTTGGGCTCCATGCTCATGAGCAATTTCAGATATTTTTTCAATATCAGTGATTCTTAAAATCGGGTTACAAGGAGTTTCTAAATAAACAATTTTAGTATTTGTCTGCATTGCATCTCTTACTGCATCATAATCAGTTGTATCAACTAAAGTAAGTTCAACTCCATAATCAGACAAGATTTGATCCATAAAAGTTATTGTACAGCCATAAAGAACATCACTTGCTACAATATGATCTCCACCTTTAACAAGGGTCATAATTGCTGTAGAGATTGCTCCTAAACCAGAAGCCAAAGCAATACCTTCTTCTCCATTTTCTAATAAAGCAACTTTTTTCCCTAATTCTGCTTCTGAAGGACTGCGAAAACGAGTGTATGTATAACCTAATTCTTGATCTTTATTTAATCTAATTGCCTCATCTACATTTTCTAAAACATAAGTTGAAGTTTGATAAATTGGGCTATTATGGGCACCAGTTCTTGGATCATGTTCTTGACCTAAATGAATTGTTTTGGAACCAAACCCCATTTTTTCTTTTTTCATTTTTTATTCCTCCCTTTTTTAAGTTAAAATTTGAATATTCTAAAGTAAACTGTACACTGTCGACAATAATTAAAAATTAAGAGTTTAGCCCCTTAATTTTAATTGCTAATTTTGATTTTCCAAATTATACATTTCAATGTGATCAACTAAAGCAGCCTGAGTTTTTTGAATATCACCAGCCTTTAAATATTTTACTATAGCATGGTGTGTCTCAGCAGTATTTTTAAGATCACCAGTCATTTCAGTATCAAATAACATTGCCATTTGTAACTGACGGTGTAAATCAAATAAAATTTCTAACCTTCTAGGACTATCTGCTTTTTCCCAAATATATTTATGAAATTTTATATCTTCCCTATTGATTTTAATCTTTTTTGTATTAAAATCAGCCTTCGAGTTAGCTATTTTTTCCATTAATTTAATCTTTTGCTTTAAGCAAGCAAAATCTTTATTTTTTAATCTATTTTCAGTTATAACTTTTTCAATTATAGAATTTTCTATAGAAATTCTTATTTCATAAATTTCTTTAACATCTTTTTCAGTCAACTCTACTACATAAGTTCCTTTGCGAGGTATCTGATTAACAAGGCCTTGGCTGCTTAATTCTTTAATTCCTTCTCTAATTGGAGCTCTACTAATCCCCAATTCTTTAGAAATTTGAACTTCATTTATTTTTTCATTTGGTTTATATTCACCTGTCATTATTTTTTGAGTTAAATAATCAACAGCCACATCCTTTAGGCTTTGAGTTTGATAAGATTTTTGACTATTCATAGTCCACCTCCTTTTTATTTGTCGACTGTTTACAGTATATCATATCTGAAATAAGCTTTCAATTATTTTTTAAGAAAAGCCCAATTTCAAATTGAGCTTTTCTTTTAATTTTTATTCTCAATCTTTATTTAGTATATAATTTTTTAGGGAAATCATAAAATTCTTCACAACCATTTTCAGTTATTCTAATTGCAGAACTCATTTCAAAACCTATATCATCCTGCCAAATAATTGGAATTAAATGAAAAGTCATATTTTCTTTAAGTACAGTTTTATCTTTTGGTCTCATACTTGCAACTTGTTCTCCCCAGTCTGGTGGATAATTCAAACCAAAAGCATATCCCAGCCTAGAAGCATCAACTAAACCACCTTTAGCAATTGAATTTCTCCACTTTTCTTCTACTGCTTCACAAGTTACACCTGGTTTAATAAAGTCCAAAGTTTCTTCTAAACCTTCTAATACCAAATCAGTTATTTCTTGCATTCTAGCAGGAGCTTCACCTAAATATAATGTCCGAGCAATTGGAGCATGATAACGATTATAGCAGCCAGAAAGTTCTAAAATAACAGCTTCATTTTCTTGATATTTTCTGTCAGACCAAGTTAAATGGGGAGCATCAATTCCATCACCTGCAGGCATTAAAGGTACAATTGCTGGATAATCGCCTCCAAATTCATCAGTACCACTAATTTGAGCATGCGAAATTTTAGCTGCTGCATCACATTCTCTAACCCCAACATTAACTGCTTCAATACCTGTTTTCATAACTTTTTCTGCAATTTTACCAGCTCTTTGCATAAATTTTATTTCTTGAGCTGATTTAATTGCCCTAACTTTAGCAACTAAAAAAGTAGCATCTTTAAAACTAGCATTAGCTAAATTATCACTTAAAATTTGATATGTTTTATGAGTAAAATAAAATTGATCCATTTCTAAACCAAAAATTTTATTTTCCCAGCCTTTTTCCTTAATTACTTCTACTACAAAATCAATTGGATGTTTACCAACTGGGGAATGAACATAATCATCTGCATAATTTCTTATGTTCTCTGGACTCAAAAAGGTTGTTACTTTTGCTGCATTACCATCCATATTTCTACCAATCCAAACTGGTTCTTTTTGATCTAAAGAAATAATCACACATTGATGAACATAAAAAGACCAGCCATCATATCCTGTTAGATAGTTCATATTAGCAGGATGAGTTGCAATTAGAACTTCAATGCCAGCAGCTTCCATTCTTTTTTTAGTTTTTTGAATCCTTTGTTCATATTCTTTTTCTGTAAATAACATTTTATTCCTCCTTTTAAGTTTACTAAAGCAAAACTTAGTTAGATTTAGTAATTTTAGATAATTGAAAATAATATACAGTCATCTGTCGACAATTGCTTATACTTTATTAATTCTCCTCTTATTTAAAATCTCCTTCTTTTTTTCAAAAATTATTTTTATTTTTTTAAAAAGCTTTGATTTTTGCTGATTTAGCTGAATCTAAAATTCTTTTACATTCTCAATAAATAAATAGGTAGAAAACATTTGCAAATGTTTTCTACCTATTACTCACAGCTTAATTTTTAATTATCTACTTAAATTTAATTCTTAATTAGCAATCTTACCTTGCTGTTCTTCTACTCGATTATCAAAAATATCACTTGCTTTAGGGAAGGCAAAATAAATTGCTAATAAACCTGAAATCAATACTAAGAAATTATAATGTAAATTCGGTATAATTACCATTGGTGAAATTTCAGCTAAAGATCCAGCTAATAAAAGCTGAGCTCCATAAGGAATTATACCCTGCCAGACACAAGCAAAAATATCTAAAAGACTGGCACTTCTTCTTAAATCAACTTCATTTTCTAAAGCAATATCTTTGGCCAGAGGACCACTGATAATAATTGCAACTGTATTATTTGCAGTACAAATATCTGTAACACTAACTAAAGCTGCAATTCCAAGTTCTGCCCCTTTACTATTTTTTATTTTACTAGAAATAGTATGAATTAAATACTGGAGTCCACCTTCTTTTTGGATCATGGCCGCTAAACCTCCGGCAAACATTGAAAGGAAGAAAACTTCAGTCATACTATTAAAACCAGCATATGCTTCCTGAGCCATAGCTATAAAAGTAAAGTCTCCAAAAGCAATTCCAATCAGACCAGATAAAACCATACCGCCAAATAAAACTACAAAAACATTAACTCCAATTAAAGCAAAAATCAAAACAGCAACATAAGGTAAAACTTTAATTAATTCAAAAGAATACTCTGATGCTTGAACTGCTGTTTCACCTGAAAAGAATAAAAAGACTAAAGTAATTAAAGCTGCAGGTAAAACAATCAATAAGTTCATTTTAAACTTATCTCTCATTTCAACTCCCTGAGTTTGGGTTGCAGCAATTGTAGTATCAGAAATTATGGAAAGATTATCTCCAAACATTGCACCACCTACAACAGCCCCAATAGTTAAAGGTAATGGTAAAGCTGCTTTAGAAGCAATACCTACAGCGATTGGAACCACAGCTCCAATTGTTCCCATTGAAGTACCCATTGCTGTTGCAATAAAAGCTGCTATTACGAATAAACCTGGTAGTAAAAATTGAGATGGAATAACTGAAAGTCCTAAATTTACTGTTGCATCTACTCCCCCCATAGCCTGAGAAACTGCAGAAAAAGCACCAGCAAGTAAATAGATCATACACATTATAATAACATTATTTTCTCCTGCACCTTTAATGAATGAATTCACTTTATCTTGAATAGAACCAGACCCCATTATAAATGCTACAACGATTCCTACAAAAGCAGCTATTGGAGCTGGAAACTGATAAAAAGCCATTTCTACACCCTGCATAGAAAAATAAATACCCATTCCCAAGTATAAAACAAGAAAGACAAATAAAGGAACTAATGCTACCGGATTTCCTTTATCAATTTTTTCAATATCCTTTTTCATTTAAAAATTACCCCCATATTAATAATTTTTTATTTGTCTTACTATCTCCTGAGCTGGATTAATTATTTCAGGAAATATTTTCATTATTTCTTTTTCCAAATACGGAAAATGAGTACATCCCAAAACTATTTTAGCTATCTCCATTTTCTTGAAAGAGGATATAATTTCTAAAAGTCCATATTCTTTAACTATAGTGGCTGGATCTACTCTTTGCTCTATGTAATTTACAATTGGTAGAATACCAGCACTTACATATTCAAGTTTAGGATTTTTTTGCATAAACATTTTTTCAATTTTGGCTGCACTCTGAGAATTAGCTGCTAAAATTGCAATTCTCTTTTTATCAATTACGAGATTTTTGTAAATATCAAGTGGGGTTATAATTCTTATAGCTGATAATTTTTCCAGTTTCTTTTTATCAAGTACTGCACTCAATGAATTACAATAAATTATAATATACTCAGCTTCTTTAATTTTTAAATTTTCAATTTTTTCTAAAGTTATCTCTTCTAACTTTTTAGGATTAATATACTGTAAATAATTCTGTTCTTCTGGACTAGCTGCTACTGCTTCAGCAAAAACTTTCAAATTCTGCTCCCTAAAATATTCTACTCCTAATTTTGTGTCATAGGGAGTTCCTGCGATTATCCCAACTTTTATTTCTTTACTCACCTCCATTTTAAGACCTCCATTCTTAAATTATAAATTATATAGTCTTATCCTGATCATTAATTATAAAAAGATTCTGATTAATTATATCCTATAAGGGACCCCTTTGCAATAGTTAGGGTCCCTTATTTAAAGAATATAATTTCTATATAATATAATTTATTTTAGTTTAAACTACTCTTATTTTATATTTTTGCAAGAGCAGAGTCAAGGTCAGCTATAATATCATCTAAATCTTCAATTCCAATTGAAATTCTAACTAAACCATCTGTAATTCCAGCTTTTAATCTTTCTTCACGCGGTACTGGAGCATGAGTCATTGAAGCTGGGTGCTGAATTAAAGTATCAACATCACCTAAACTAACAGCTAAAGTAGCTAAATTAACATTATTCATCATTTTTTCTCCTGCACTATGACCACCTTTTAATTCAAAACTGATCATGCTACCAAAACCAGAGGCTTGTTTTTTAGCTAATTCATGCTGAGGATGACTTTCTAAACCTGGGAAAAATACTTCTTCAACTTTATCATGTTTTTCTAAGAATTTAGCTACTTCCATAGCATTTTGATTATGTTTTTCGACTCTTAAAGGTAGAGTTTTAAGACCTCTTAATAATAACCAGGCATTAAAAGGACTAATGATTCCACCAAAGTCTTTAAGAGTAGTCATTCTAATATCAGCTAACATTTCTTGATTACCAGCAATCACACCTGCTATAGCATCTCCATGACCACCTATGTATTTAGTAGCACTATGAACAACCATATCTGCTCCTAATGCTAAAGGATTTTGTAAATAAGGAGTCATAAAAGTGTTATCTGCTATAACTTTTGCTCCAGCTGCATGAGCTTTTTTACTAATTTCTTCAATATCAACTAGGTTAAGAGTTGGATTAGATGGTGTTTCAAGATAAACTAATTTTGTATTATCTTGTAGATTTTTATCAACATTATCTAAATTAGATAAATCAGCAAAAGTAACTTCAATTCCATATCTTGGTAATATTTCTTCCATTAAGGAATGAGTACATCCATAGAGACAATCATGGGCCAGAATGTGATCTCCAGCAAAAGCAACAGCCATTACAGATGCAGAAATTGCCGCCATTCCAGATGCAGTAGCAATTGCAGCTTCAGCACCTTCTAAAGCAGCCATTTTTTCTTCTAAAGCTGTTTGAGTTGGATTACCTAATCTAGTGTAAATATATCCTTCTTTTTCTCCAGCAAACTTTTTCGCTCCGTCTTCTACATTTTGAAAGGCAAAAGTAGATGTTTGATAAATAGGTGTGTTATGAGCACCAGTTTGAGGATCTGCATGTTGACCAGCATGACAACAAAGTGATTGAAATCCTAATTTTCCTAAATCTTTCTTTTCCAAAATAAAAACCCCCTGTAAATAATTTAATTTAAAAATAATTTAATTTATATTTTTATTTGCTCTCACTCACAATATAATGCAATTAATATGCCAAAAATTAAGACTTTTTGCAAATAATATTTATATTCCTATTTTAACAGGCTTTAAGACTTTTATTTTAATTTTTGAAATTTTAAAACTGAAATATAAAATATAAAATTTATATGAATAGTCTTAAAATTTAGATTTTTGTCAATTATTATTTACATTTTAAGAAAGCGGATTAAAAATGATTAGCTTAAATTAAAAGATTATTACTATCAAATAATAGTTAATCCTACTGTAAAATTAATTTAACAGGTGGAAAGTTTTATTGCAGATTATATTTTTTAGCTTTATTTAAAACAGTTGTATGTGAGACACCTAGGACTTTAGCTGCCTTTCTCAAACTTTTTTCTTCCTGAAGTGTATAATCAATTACTAATTTTTCTAATTCATTTACCATTTTTTTAATTGGAGCCATTTCTTTTACTTCTAAATAGTCCCCACTCAATAAATTATCTTCTGCTTGATAATTATTAAATTCATCCTTTAAGCTATTATTATTGCGCAAACGGAGTTGATCAAAAATTATATCTTTTGCTTTAATTTCTTGGGAAGAGACAAAATTAATTGCCCTTTCTAAAACATTTTTTAATTCTCTTACATTTCCTGGCCAATTATAAGCTAATATTTTTTCTTTGGCAGCTGGATTTAAATATTTATTTGGGATTCTCATTTTAGTTGTTATTTTCCAAAGAAAGTATTTACTTAAAAGTAATAGGTCTTCTCTTCTTTCTCTCAGCGGTGGAATAACTATTGGAATCACATTTAAGCGATAATATAAATCTTCTCTAAATTTATTTTCTCTAATCATCTCTTCTATCTTTCTATTTGTAGCTGCAATAACTCGAACATCTATATTAATTACTTTATCTCCTCCGACCTTTCTGATTTGCTTTTGTTCTAAAGTCCGCAAAAGCTTAGCCTGTAAATGAGCTGACATCTCTCCTATTTCATCCAAAAAAATAGTTCCTTTATCTGCTAGTTCAAAAAGACCTTGTTTACCACCTTTTTTAGCACCAGTAAACGATCCTTCTTCATAGCCAAAAAGTTCACTTTCTAATAAGGAATCTGGTAAGGCTGCACAGTTAACAGGAACAAAAGCTTCCTGATTTCTAGAGCTAGCAGAATAAATAGCTCTGGCAAATAATTCTTTACCTGTTCCACTTTCACCTCTAATAAAAATTGTAGAATCATTTTGAGCAGATCTTCTTGCATATTCTATCAACTGCTGCATTTTTTTACTTTGGTGAATTATATCACTAAATTGAATCTCTGGACTTTCTAAAATTGTATTATAAAGTTTTCTTACTTCATCTATGTCTTTCATTGAGGCTACTGCTCCAATTAAATTATCTTCTGCATCAAAAATTGGAGTTGTTGTAGTAAAATAATGTGATTGACCATAGTCAGCTTCTACAAATATCTCTTCATTTTCAATTTTCTTTTCTTTTTTTAGAGTTTCCATAATTGGCAATTGTTTAGAATCTATAATCTGATTAATATTTTTCCCAATTGAATTTTCTAAAGCAACATTAAGCATTAGTTCCGCTGACTTGTTCATTGTACTAATTTTACCATTTTTATCTATAGCTATAATTCCTTCTTTTAGATTATTCATTACTGTTTTCAACTGCTGTTCTTTAATTTCAAAGGGCATATACTCTATATCATAAACATCTTTAACAAACTCTAACTTTTTTAATCTATCAAATAATTCTTGAGTAGAATCTGGCTCAGATTTTGGCAATTTACTAATCCGAATAAAAATTTCTCCAGGAATTACTTCCATTGCTTTTAAGTTTAAATTAAAACTGTCAACAATATTTAAAAGCTTACTGGTAACTCCAGGAGTATCTACTACATCGACTTTAAAAGAGCAACTCATATTTTTCCCTCATTTCATAATAATCTTAAAATTATCAAAAAAGCCTTAAGCTTTAATTAAAGCTTCTGCTAAACAAAAACATTTGCCTGAATTTATCGAATTAATAAAATAAAAATCCAATAATTAAGTCAAGCAAATGTATAATAAGTTTATCATGTGAACCTCACCACCTAAATTAAAAATTTAGATGGAGCTTCGCTATACTTCATATACTCAAAAAAACAAGTATATTACTAGTAGCTTTTTAGTGAAGTTTGTAGTTTAAGTTTCCTCTACAAATGTAGATTACCTTATTCACTAGGGGCTGTCCACAAACCCATTATCCCTCATAGCTATATAGCTATTCTGGGAATACATTAATTCTGCGATACCTTGAATATTTTACACAAACAAGGATTAGTGTTTGCAACTCCATATATTCACTTTTACGACAAGGGGCTGAACTCAGGTTGTGAGTTAGCATTACTATTTTTATAACCTTGTAATTAGTATTATATCATACTAACTGGAATATTTGAAGGTGTTGAACCTTACGATTGTGCCAAGTAGGTTTTGGAAATAAATTAAGACTCCCTGTAAATATTTTAAAATGCTAGAGACTTTATTACTCTCTGTAATCCATTAACTTTGCCTTTACGTAAGGCAGGAACTGTTTCCTTAGCAACAGGAAATAATGTTTTTCTATGATCTATAATTCTTTCGGTTCTCATTTTGATTCTTTTTTCTTTTTCTTTATGCTCATATAGTTTGAATAGATCATCTTTTTTACCGCCATTATATTTAAATGCTCTTAATCTTGCCCATTCTATCTGCACCATCTTCTGACCAGGCTAAAGGTCTCGAAGACATTCTCGAAGCTAATACATGACTTACATGACCTTCCGCACTACAACCTTCTGCATTTGAATCATTTACAAAGTTCTCTATACCTGCCCAATTAGAGTATATATAACTTCTTGTTTTCTTAACTCTCTCTTTTTCTTCCTCATTCTCTGCTTTTTCTGACAGTATTTTAAAAGTTGATCTAACCCATTTGATTTTAGCTTGATTTAAACCCAACCAGAGATTACTTCTTTGTTTTGGATAGTGCCCAGTTGCCTTAATTACATATTTATTCAAGTGATATCTATCCAGTATATATTTTGTTTTATGAATCTCTTTTAGACCGGTTTTAATCCAGTTTGCTCCATCTCCTGCTAAAAATATCGTCTCTATGTAGTCCATGTCATAAATATCATCTATATAGCTTAAAACCTCTTCCCAGAGGTCTTCAGACTTGTTGTAAATACCAGAGAAGAATTTAACATTCTTTAATTTATTTCTAGCTCCTTGACGTCCTTCATGTACATAAACAAGCTTAGTTATTTTGTTCTTAGATTTACTTTTCTCATCTTCATCACGGTTTTTCTTCTGGATAGAGATATGATCTTCATCTGCTTCTATGTAAAGATATTTAACTTTCTTTTTCTCTTTATCTTCAAGTTTCTCGTCAGTAGCTCTATTGTCTATTTTACCAAGTTTTTTTATTTTGTTTAAAGTTGTCTGCTTACTTAAAGGAACAACCCTAGAAGCCATGTTAGCTGCTTTCTGATAGGAATATTCTTCAGCCTTTTCTACCAGATCAAGTTCTAGACCTTTATCCAGTCGCTGGTATCTTTCAATACCAAAGATATCATCTACAAGATAAGTATAATCAATATCTTCAGTGTTTTTAGAGGCATAATAAGAAGACTCCCCTTTCTATTTTGTTTTTTGTCCTAAAAACATTTTATCAAAAAGGGAGTCTTCTTTCTATTTTTTTGTCTAATTTTAATTTGAATCTCCAAAACTTATTTTACACTATGTTCTCTTGTAAATCACTAAATATACTTAGCTATTAGCTGATAAAGTTTGTCTTTTTTTAGTGGTTTAGTTAGATGGTCATCAAAACCTTCTTTCAAAGCTTTTTCTTTATCAGAATCTAAAGCATAAGCAGTTAAAGCAACTACTGGTGTTTTAATTTTTTTATTTTCTTTTTCCCATTTTCTAATTTCATTTACTGCCTGATAGCCATTCATTTCTGGCATCTGAATATCCATTAAAACTAAATCATATAGCTTAGATTTAAATTTCTCTACAGCTTCAATTCCATTTTTAGCAATATCAAGCTGATAGTTTTTCTTTTTTAAAAAAGCCTTGATTAGAAAACGATTATCTGGATTATCTTCAACAATTAATAACTCTTTATTTGCAGTAGTTAAATCTTTTTGACTAACTTTTTCTTTTTCGGCTTTTTGTTTAAAATCATTAGCCTTTTTATTTTCTATTTTAGCTGCTGCTTTTTCTAATAAAGAAAATAAATCTTTTTTACGAACTGGTTTCATCATAAAATCATTAATTAAACCTTCTCTGTTTTGTAAATTTTTTTCCGCATAAGCTGAAGATAAAATTATTATCTGTAGGTTTGGTAAATCAAACTTTTCTCTTATTTTTTTAGAAGTATCTAAACCATTTTTTTGAGGCATAAAATTATCCATTAATATAATCTGATAAGGTGCCTGGGCTTCAATACTTTGAGCTATCTCTGTTAAAGCTTCTTGCTGATTTTGAGCTGTACCTATTTCTATTCCTCTTTCAGCCAATATTTCTTTTAAAATAAAGATATTAGTTGGATTATCATCAACAACTAATATTTTGTACTGCTCAAAATTTCGAGTCTGACTTTTCTGAGACTTAAAATTATTTTCAACTATTTTTAAAGGTAGAGAAAAGTAAAAAGTGCTACCAAGTTGAGGAGTACTTTTAAGCCAAATTTTTCCTCCCATTAATTCTACTAATTGTTTAGAAATTGTTAATCCTAGTCCTGTCCCTCCATATTTACGAGTACTAGAAGAATCAGCCTGAGTAAAACTATCAAAAATTTGTTTTTGTTTTGCCTTTTCAATTCCAATTCCAGTATCCTTAATAGCAAAGATAACCTGCTTTTGATCCTTGCTTTTAAATTCTGAATCAATTCTAAGATCTAAAAAAACCTGACCTTTTTCGGTAAATTTGACTGCATTACCTAATAAATTAATTAAAATTTGTCTAATTCTTTCAGAATCACCAATTACACATTCAGGTACTTCTGCTGCAATTCTTAAAGGTAATTCTAAACCTTTTTTAAAGGCACGCAGAGAAATCATTTCAGCAATATTTTCAACTGTTTCAACTAAATTAAATTTTTCTGCTTCTAACTCTATCCTGCCAGCTTCTATTTTGGAAAGATCAAGAATATCATTAATTAAAGTTAATAGGCTTTCACCTGCATTTTGAAAGATATTAATATATTTTTGCTGTTGTTCACTCAACTCAGTTTCTTGTAATAATTCAGCCATCCCAATAATCGAATTCATCGGAGTTCTAATTTCATGGCTCATAGTTGATAAAAATTCTGATTTAGCACGCGAAGCTTCCATTGCTTTGTCACGCGCCTGTTTTAATTCAAGGTTTTTTAATTTTAATTCATTCGAATATTCTTCCATTTTATTTAAAGCCTCTACTTTTTCTGTTATATCTACATAAACAATCTGAACTAAATTTAAACCATTTAAATTAATAGAACTAGCTTTGATTAAAACATCAATTAAAGAACCATCTTTTTTAATATGTTTGGTTTCAAATTTTAATTTTTCACCTTCTGCTAGTTTTTCTAATTTAAATCTAATTGAACTAGGATCTGCCAAAGCTTCATAATCTTCTATTTTCAGCTGAGCAAATTCTTCTCTGGTATATCCCAATAATTCACAGACTGTATTATTAAATTCAACAGCTTTGGTTGTCCTTGGATTAATTAAAGCTAAACCAAAAAGAGATTCATCAAAAATTCTCTTAAACTTTTTTTCATACTTTTTTCTTTCAGTTATATCATAATTAACTCCAATGACTTCTTTTGTTTTACCTTCAGCATTTTTGACTGGTTTACCAAAAGATTTAATATATTTAAAAGTTCCAGATTTAGTTATTATTCTAAATTCATGGTCAAAAATTTGACCATTTGCCACAGCTTTTTTAAATTTAGAAGATGTCTCTTTTCGATCTTTAATATAAATATGCTCAGTCCAACTTTGATAGGAATAATCACTATGATCATCAATTTCATAAATTTTGAGCATATATTCATCCCAAATAAGCTCATCAGTTACTAAATCTAATTTCCAAACTCCTATTGCTGCTGCACTAGTTGCCAATTTATACCTTCTACTTAATTCTTCTTTTTCTTCTTCTAATTTTTTTCTTTGAGATATATTACGGGCACTACCAACAATATAGTTAACCTCTCCAGCTTCTAAAACAGGACTTAACTTAGTTGCCCAAACTGTAGTTCCAGTTGGAAATTCTAAAACTTCTTCATAATTAATAGTTTGCTTTTGATCTAAACATCTTTGATAACAAGCTTGTACAGCTTGTCCCATTTCTGCACCTAAAACTTCAACCGGAGTTTTTCCATAAATATTTTCAGTTTTAAGTCCAGTTAATTTTTCATGAGTCGGATTTAATTTTAAAAAACGAAAATCTTTATTCTGATCAACTTCAATAATAAAAAGAGCATCTTGGGTATTATTAAATACAATTTCGTATTCTTTTTTTAAATTGAATTTAGTCAATTTATGCCAACTCCCTTATTTTTCTACATAAATAATTTCTAAATTGTTTAGATATTTTTTTAGTTTAAAAATTATTTCTTGTAGGATTTTCTCGTTTTTAAGTTCAGCTTCTTTTTCTATTTGACTACCTAACTCTGTTAAATAATCAAAACCATAACCTCCACCTGATCCTTTTAAGCTGTGACCAATAATTCTAATTTGATTAAACTCTGATTTCTTTAGTAATTTCTCTAATTCCGTAATATCTTCTTCTCTATTCTCTAAATACTGTGGAATTAAAAATTCTAAATCAGAATCAATATAAACTTTATTTTGAGCCATTAATTTCCCTCCTCTATAATTGAGCACTATTAAACTAAAATATTTTTAATTAAAATCATAGTAAACAGTTTTGTTGCGTCCAGTTTCTTTGGCTTGATATAAAGCCTGATCTGCCTTATCAATAAAAGATTTAATTAATTTTTGACTAACTTCAGTTTTCACTTGCAGGCTGCTAACTCCCAAACTAACTGTTACATATTCAGCTATTGGCGAGTTTTTATGCTCTAACTTTAAAGCCATAATATCTTTTCTAATATCTTCAGCTATTTTTAAAGCTCCGCCTTTAGCTGTATCAGGTAAAATAACAGCAAATTCTTCTCCACCATATCTAGCTGCGAAATCAGAGGCTCGCTTACTATTTGCTTCTAAAACAGAGGCTATTTCTTTTAAACACTCATCTCCCTCTTGATGACCATAAGTATCATTATATTGTTTAAAATGATCAATATCTAGCATAATTAAAGCTAATTCTGTTTCTTTTCTGCGGGCTCTCTTTAATTCTTTTTTTAATGTTTTATCAAATAAACGACGATTTGAAATTCCAGTTAAACCATCAACTAAAGCCATCTTTTCTAATTTTTTATTAACATTTTTCAACTTTTCGGAAAGAGCCAATAATTCTTTTTCTCTTGCTATTCTTGATTTAATTTCTTTTCTTAACTTAATAGCAGAATTAACCCGAGCCATAAACTCAATCTTTTTTATTGGTTTTTTAATATAATCCATGGCCCCTGCTGCAAATGCTTCTCTCAAAAAACCAGCCTCTTGCTGAGCAGTTATCATAATAATCTGAACTTCTTGATAAACTGGTGACTGCTTTATTTTTTTGCAGATCTCAATTCCATTTTCAGCTTCAAGTATAATATCCAAAATTATTAAATCAACTTTTGGTTCTGTTTTCAAATCAGACAGATTTAAAAAATCATATGTTTCAGCAGCTGTAGCTGTAAAATGAATTTCATCAACCTCCAATTTTTCTAAATAAGTTTTTAGTAACATCCGCATATCCTGATCATCATCAACAATTAAAATCTTAATTTTTATCACCTTTTCTCAATTTTTTAAAATAAATAAGCAAAAGTATTATATATTTAATTTTAGCATTTATAAGGTGAAAAAACAAAATCAAGCTTAAAAAATTAAAAGAAAAAAGGCCTATTTAATAGGCCTTAATTTGTAAATATTTAACAATTAACTTAACTTTTTTCTTAATGACTTAATAAAATCTTATTAAAATTAATTTTTTCACTACTTATATTTTTTAAAAATTTAGCTATTAAATAAGGATCAAATTGACTACCAGAAAATCTTTTTAACTCACCAATTGTATAATCAAAGGAATAAGCTTTTTTATAAGCTCTTTGATTTAGCATTACATCAAAAGCATCAATAATTGTGATAATCCTTGCTAATATCGGTATTTCATACTCTTTAAGACCTTGAGGATAACCACTTCCATCCCATCGTTCATGATGTGCTAAAACTGCTTTGCCAACATTCTGCAGTTCAGGTATGTTTTTAATAATTTCATAACCAATCCTAGGATGTTTTTTTATAATTTCAAATTCAGTTTTTGTTAACTTAGCTGGTTTTTTTAATATACTTTCTGGAATAGCAACTTTACCAAGATCATGTAAATCTGATAATAATTTCAATTCATCAATTTCTTTTTTATTAAGATTAACACTTTTTCCTAAGTTCACTGCTAATTTTTTCATTCTTTCAGCATGATCATAAGTTTCAAATGATTTAGCTTCTAAGGTTTTAATCATTGCACTTATAACACGATGTCTTGTGCTTTCTTTTTTACTTAACTTATTTAAATACATATTAGTCATTGCAGTAGTTATCACACTTTCTATACTTTGGCTCAACTTAGACCAAGTTGCTACTCCTATGCCCAGACTAACTTTCACTTTATTAATCAAATTATTATAAAACATAACTTCTATTTTTTCTACTATTTTTTCCGCTTTAACTAAATTTTTAGAAAGTAGAATTATTAAGAATTCATCTCCACCTGTCCTAATTATATAATCTCTTAGTCCAACTAACTTAGATAAAATAGTAGCAGTTTCCTTAACTATTTGATCCCCAAAGTTATGACCATACTTTTTATTAATAGCCTTTAAGCTATCAATATTTACAACAATAAAACTAATTGGAATAGATTTTTTATTTTTCAATTTAATTAAATATTTATTTAAAAATTGGCGATTATAAAGACCTGTTAACTGATCATGTAAAAGAAAATATTTTAATTTTAATTGATATTGATATAATTCTTTTTTTCGATTAAGTATTAATTTAATCCGATTTAAAAAAATGGATTTTCTTAAAGGTAAATCTATAACTTCTGTAATTCTTACTGGTAAAGCTTTTTCTCCTTTTATTTTTTTATTTTTTATTAGCAATTTAGGAATCACTCTTTTATTTTTAACAAATTTATTCTTCATCTGGTAATAATTATTTTGATCAAGAATTATTAAATCAGCTGAGCTAAATTTATTTTTATTAAAATTATTAGCTGTATCTAAAACATATTTATTTGCTAATACCGATTTTATCTTTGCTAATAATTTATTATCATCAACCAAAATTAAAATCCTATTATTTTTAAAAAAGCAAAATGATTTTTTCTCTATTCTATTTCTTTTATTCATCTAAATACCTCCATCTAGTTTAGAGATAAAATCAAAAATATTTTATTCTTCTTCTTTTTCTTCATTATTTTTCTTTTTTACTACAAATTTAGAAACTAATTTAGCTAATTTTTCTGCCTTTAGATCAAGTTCTGAACTATCAGCTTTTATTTCTTCGACCAAATCATTATTCTTTTTAGTATTATTATCAATTTCTAAAACAACTTCCTGAATTTCTTCAGATGCAGTTGCTTGGTCTTGAATTGAAACAGATATTTCACTAATTGTTTCTGCAGTTTGAGAAGAGTTTTCTACTATCTGTTTAAAGGTTTCACCTGTCTCATTTATTAATTTGTTTCCATTTTCTATTTTTTCAATAATATCTTTTATTAAATTTTCAATTTCATTAGCAGAGTTTGAAGTTCTTTCTGATAAATCTCGAACTTCAGCTGCTACAACAGAAAAACCTCTTCCAGCCTCTCCAGCTCTTGCAGCTTCGATTGCTGCATTTAAAGCTAACAAATTAGTTTGAGAAGCTATTTCATTTACAGTTGAAATTATTTCTTCTATTTTAAAACTACTTTTTGAAACTTCTGCCATTGAATCAACAGTTTTTTCTATAGTTTCTGAACCCTGTCTTACAACATTAAGATTTTTCTTTCCAATTGCACTTGCTGCTTCTGAGCCAGAGGCAACTTCTTCAATTGAAGCTGTAACTTCTTCCATATTAGCTGATATTTCTTCAATTGATGAAGCTTGACTTGTTGTTCTAGCAGCCAAATTATTATTTTGTTTTTTAATTTTATTAGTAGACTTTTTTAAATCTCCAGAAATAGATTTAACACCTTCAATAATTTGAACCAAAGAATCTATGGTCTGATTCAAATCATAAGCTAATTTACCTATTTCATCTTGTTTATTCACATCTACTCTTTGTCGTAAATCGGTTTCTTCACTTATCTTTTTTAATACAGTTCTAATTTTATATAAAGGACGAGAAATTATAAATCTAATCATAAAGAAACTGCTTAATAAAGCTAATAGAATAACTGTCATAAAAACTATCAAATTCTTTTTTAACAAGCTATTAATTGGTGACATAATTTCTGCCTCATCAACTTCAGAAATTAGAGCCCAATCTAAATCTTTTATTTCAAGCGGTGCATAAGCACTAAAAACCTCATTCCCTTTGAAATCTTGATTTACAATAATCCCTTCTTGATGAGCAAATGCTTTTTTAACAGCTTGAGTATCCACCTTGAAATTAAGTAAAGTATCTTTTTCAATAAAATTAACATTTGACCTCATTAAAAAATCTTCTCCGACTAAGTATGATTTACCACTTTCATATTTTAAATTTTTCTCAGCTACAATCTGGTCTATTTTATTTGATGTTATTTCTAAAACTATTACTCCCTCAATTTGATTATTATTAGTTATAGGTGCTGACATAAAAGCAAGTTTTTCCTGACTAGGTTCATAATGAGAAAAATCTGTTATTGAGTTTTTAATTAAACCTTTTTCATATGCTTTAGCAAGACCTGTATTATTATATCGACCTGTTTTAAAGTTAGTATTTAAATCTTTTCTATTAGTAGTAGCATATTTAACTTCTCCCTCAGAATTTAATATAAAAATATTTTTCCAACCTAATTCTTTTTGCTGTAGATTTAAAAAATCAATCACTTCAGGATTATAAGTATTTGAAATACTACCTTTTATCAAGTTAACTTGACATAACAAGCTCAATTCTTTTTCTAATTCTTTAAAATAATTATTAATTTCCTTTTCTTTTAACTCTCTCACAACTTCCAACTGATCTATTGTCTGTTCTTCATTCATAATTAAAGAATCATGATAACTTAAATAAGTCATAATACTAAGACTTAAAAAAGTAATTCCAACAAAAACAGTAATTAATTTTTGACTAACACTTAGTTTTTTAAATGGATTTTTCATTATGGCCTCCTCAAATTTATTAGTTATATATTAGTGAATAACTAAAGTATATTATAATTGTAATAAAAGTGCTAATATTTACACAATTTGTGTAATAAAAATTAATTTTCTTTTATCTATTAGAAATAAAATTAAATAGACTCTCTTTGTGTCTAGTTTTTTATTTTCAGAATATTTTTATTAATTTTACATTTTATAGTTAAAATGTTATAATTATTATTAGTAATTAATTTTTGAATATAAAATATTTTTTACTATTATTCTAAGAAGGAGGAATTAAATGGACAATTTTTATAAAAGATTAAAAAATATTAGAAATCAACACAATTTAAGCCAAAAAAAATTGGCTGAAGAATTAGGCTATGCTCGAACCACAATCTCTAACTATGAACAAAATATTAGAATTCCTTCACTCCAAACTATAACAGAAATAGCTGATTATTTTAACGTCTCTGTTGATTATTTGCTTGGACGAACAAAAATCAAAAATACATTTCAAGATTTAATTCTTAATAAAATGCAAGTGCCAGTTTTATTAATAGATTCTGAAAGTTATAAGATTATAGATTTTAATGAAAAAGCCCTTAATTACTATAAATATCAAAAACATCAATTAAATTATAAAAGTATTTTTAAAATTAATAAATCAAATAAAACTATTGTTAAAACTAAAATTAAAAAAGCAATTAAAAACCAAAGTTATTCTGCTAATTTTGTGCATCAGCTTGCAGATGGAAAATTAAGAGATGTTATTGTTTTTTATCAAACAATTGAAATTAATGCTAAAAAAATTATTCATGCTACTATTTTTGATTTTGATGCTCCAGCAAATATAATATTTAATTTAAATAAAGTTTCTAAAATTTTTCTTAAAATTTTTAATTCTAAGCTTCCTTTTCTAAATGAACACCATGAAAATGTACGAAAAGTAGCTAATCTAATTGCTAATAATTTGAATTTAGATACTAAAACAACAAATTTGATAGAACAAAGTGCTAAAATACATGATATTGGTTCTCTGCTTTTACCAACAGAATTACTTTATAAAGAAAATCTAACTAAAAATGAATATAAAATTATTAAAGAACATCCAAACTACGGCTATGAATTATTTAATTGTTTAAACAAAGATATAGCAGAAATCATCAAACAACACCATGAAAGAATTGATGGCTCAGGTTATCCGCAAAAGCTTAAACAAAATCAAATAAAAAAAGAAGCAAAAATATTAGCTGTTGCTGAAGTTTTTGCTTCTATGAATAATAATAGGCCTTATCGAAAAAAACCAGGTTTTAAAGAGGCCTGTCTTGAATTAAAAAGAGAAAGTGGAATTAAATATGATAAAAAAGTAGTTGAAACCTGTTTAAAAATAGCTGAAAATAATGGCTTTTATTTTCTAAAAAAATAAAAAGTCTGCTTAAAAGCAGACTTTTAATTATCATTTTTAACTTGACTTCGATAAATAATATTAATTTTTTTAGTTTCGGGATCTTCAATTATTTTAGCCTCTACTTGATATACTTCGCGCAAAAGATCTTCAGTAATTATAGTTTTCGGCTTTCCTTCAGCAAATATCTTCCCTGCTTTCATTACATAAATTCGATCACAATAACTTACTGCTAAATTCAAATCATGAATAGCAGCTAAAACCTCTTTTTTTAATGATTTAATTAAATCTAGAATTTGTAATTTATATCTAATATCAAGGTGGTTTGTCGGCTCATCTAAAATCAGTAATTCTGTCTCTTGAGCCAAAGCCCGCGCTATTAAAACTCTTTGCTTTTCTCCTCCAGAAAGTGTAGCAAAACTTCTGGCAGCATAATCAACTAAATTAACTTTTGCTAAAGCATTATAAATTATCTTATAATCTTGTTCACTTTCAACTTCTAGCATTCCTTTATGAGGTGAACGACCCATCATTACTATTTCTTCAACTGTAAAATCAAAGTTAAAATTATTAAGTTGTCTCACTACGGCCATTTTTTTTGCACTTGCCTGAAAAGATAAATCTTGAAGTTTTTGTTGATCAAGTTTAATTAAACCTGCTTGCGGTTTTAAAACTCTATAAATAGTTTTTAACAAAGTACTTTTACCACTACCATTTGGGCCAATCAAACCTATAAATTCACCTTTAAAAACCTGAGCTTTTATTTTTTCTATTATCTTTTTTCCCTCAATCATTAGACTAAGTTTATCAATTTCTAACTCCATTTAATTACCTCCAAATCCATATGATTTTTTTATCAAAAGCCAAATAAAAAATGGTGCTCCTAATAATGAGGTAATAATTCCAATTGGCATTTCTGAATTAGTAATTAATAGTCTGGCTAAAACATCTGTCCAAACTAAAAAAATTGCTCCTACTAAAGCAGAAATAGGAATTAATTTTTTATGATCAGTACCTACAAATGATCTTACAATATGAGGGATAATTAAACCTACAAAGCCTATGGTGCCTGCAGTATAAACTACCATTCCTGTCATTATTGAAGTAACTACTATATATTTTTTGCGATAAGATTTTAAATTAGTTCCCAAAGTTAAAGCGCTTTCATCTCCAATTAACATCATATTTAAATTTCTAAACTGAAATAAAAAATAAATTACTCCTAAAACTATTATCACTGCTGGCATCAAGATGTTTTCCCAAGCAGCTGGAACAAGACTTCCCATCAGCCAAAAAGTTAAGGTTTTCATCCCCTGAGCATCATTAGCAAGGTAAATAATAAAACTAGTAAAAGCAGAACATAAAGCACTAATTGCCATCCCTGCTAAAAGCAATTTAACTGAAGAAGATTTACCACCTAAATTTGCAATACTATAGACTGCTATTGAAGCTAATAAGGCACCAATAAAAGCTGCTAAACCAATAAAATTAGACCCTAGTAAAGAACCAACCCCTAGCATAATAGCAAATGTTGCTCCTAATGAAGCTCCTGAAGAAATCCCTAAAATATAAGGATTAGCTAAAGGGTTTTTAACCATTGCTTGCATTACAACCCCAACGATTGATAAACCCATTCCTACAATAGCCCCCATTAAAACTCTCGGAAAACGAATTCCCCAGACTATATCATAAGTCATTCCAGTAGTTAAACTTGCTTGAGGACCTAAAAAGACTTTAAAAATATTATAAGATAATATTCTAAAGATTTTAGTGATTTGGATAGAAACAGGGCCAAAAAAAACAGCAATTCCCATCGAAGCAAAAAGAATCAAAGCTAATAAAGCAATAGTTATCAATAATGATTTCTTTTTAATCTTTATTTTATTTTTAAACTCATTTTGATCTAAATTACCTTTTTTAAACAAAAAACCACCTATTTTTCTCTAAATTATAAAACTTAAGCTCTAAGTCAATTAAAATTTATTCGAATAGCTCAGGATAAAAAGCTTGAGCAAATCTATCAATACTATTTATTGTCCTAATTCCACCTGCATAAGTTTCAGCAAGAGGAGTATTTACTATTCTTTTATCTTTTATTGCTTTAACATTTGCTAAAACTTTATTATTTGCTAAACTAGCTTGATTTTGGCTCTGCTCTAAATAATAAATTGAAATAATAACATCTGGATTTTTGGCAATAATATTTTCTGGGCCATAACTTTGATTAGCCTTTTTTTGAACCAAATTTTCCCCACCAGCTTTTTCTACTAAATCATTCACTAAAGAATTTTGTCCATAAGCCCGATATTTATTATTGCCAGAGCTTTCTAAAATAAGAACTTTAACTGGTTCTTTCCCTTTAGTTTTTTGAGCAATATAGTCTATCTTAGCTTCAATTGGCTCAATTAGCTCAGCTGCTCTTTTTTCTACAGCAAAAATTGTAGCTAAATCTCTAATATCTTTAAAAACATTTTCTAAACTACTTTTTTCTTTAACACCAGAATTTCTTTGAATAAAAGTTTTAACACCTTTTTGTTTCCAGCTAGAAGTAGAACCCAGATTATTAGCTGCAAAAACACTCTTCCAGCCAATAATTAAATCAGGATTTTTAGCAATCACTATTTCTTTAGCTGGATATCTATCTGCTAAGACTGGTATCTGTTGATATTTTTCTTTTAATTCTGGTAAAATAGGATTATCCAACCAAGCAGTACCTACCATATAATCTTCTAAACCTAATTTTAATAAAAGTTCAGTTGGGGGTTGGTTAGTAGTAATCACCCGCTCAGGCTTTTTAGAAAAAGTTATTGTCTGAGCTTCACCCTGCTCATTGAAATTGGTAATTGTAACTGGATAATGATTTGCAGCTAAAACACTTCCTCCTAAAAACAGAAAGCTAAATAAACAGATAATTATTAAAAAAATAATTCTTTTTCTCATTTTTAATTCCTCCCTTTTAAAATATAATCTTCACTTAAATATTAAATTATTCAGTCCAAAATAAAAAACCCAACCCGATAGAGGTTGAGTAAGTAAAAACTATTTATAATCAAAATATTAATTTTAGCTTTTAAAATAAATCAAAATTAAGCAATCAAATTTAACTAACTTTAATTTGCAAACTAAAAATTTTAATAGTTTTACCTATTTCATGTCCATCGCTGAATTATAGGTAATTTACTCAGGCAGGTCTCCTGACTTCTAGCTGAAAAACTTAGTCCTTCCCTAAAAATTAGGTGGAACAAAGTCCAAAAATGCTAGTTACAGTGGCGGGACCGCTCAGGATTTTAACCTGATTCCCTATTCTCCTCTTATTAGCTAGAGGCACCTTAGTAAAATAATATTTTATTTTGAGATCTAAACTAAATAATTATAAGTTATATTATTAGACTTATATACCATAATAATACTAATTAACATAAAAAACAAGGGTAAAATTTAATTTAAAGATTTAAAGGTGAATTGCAAGTTGCAATGCACGGTTTTTTTGATTTTTTTTAAATAACCTGTACCTTCAGTATTTCTAGATGCTAAAATTTAGTTTTTCTCTAAATATTTCATCTGAATTACCGTAGTCAAACATCTTTCTGGGATAAGTATTTATGAATTCCTGAATCTTTTTTACCAGGGTTCTTTTGATTCCTTTGAAACTTGTGCCTTTAGGTAAAAATCTTCGAATAAACCGGGTAGCTACCTCATTTGAGCCTCTCTGCCAGCTGCAGTATGCATCACAATAATACTGGCTGGTTCTGGGGATGCTACTGCCTGTAAATGATTCTTCTATCCCTTCATAATCTGCAAATTCTGATCCATTGTCTGTGGTTATCGTTTTGAAAGTCTCCCTGAAATTAACTACCCCAAATCGTCTTTCTATTCGATCCAATCCTTTTACTACTGATTCTGCTTTTTTGTTGGGTATTTTCTCTATGATTTCCTGTCTTGTCTGTCTTTCTGTTAAGACTAGTAAAAACGGTTCTCCTTTTTCTTTTAAACCCTCTACCAAATCCATCTCCCAGTGTCCAAACTCTTCCCTGGTATCAGCCCCTTTAGGTCTATCCCTAATTGTCCGCCCTTCCTTGCGTCTTGTAGTGCTTGCACTTTCTTTAGGCCTATCTTTCTCAGGTTTATAATTGCCATGTATCAGATCATCTCTATCTATATCCAAAACACCTTTATCTATATAATTATAGATTGTTTTCCAGTGTAATTGTAGGTCATAATCATCTGATTTTTTAATATCTTTTGCAAGTGCTGCAGGTGATCTTAATTTAAGTATCTGTTCTTTTATAAATTTAGCTAAATCTTTGTTTTTACCTATTTTTAAATCTCGCCCTTTAGCAGTATTATTTTGCTCATAAACTTCCTGTCCTCTTTTTGCACTATAGTCTTTTCTATAAGTCCAATCATAATTTTTTTGCTTTATTTCACCCTTTTTAATTTCACGACTTACTGTAGTTCTATGACAGTTTAGTTCTTCACCTATTTCAGTATAATTTTTATCCTGTTGATTGTATAAATGCTCAATTTTAACGCGATCTTCATAACTTAGGTGTTCACCTTTTTCTCTTTTTATGTTACAATTATTTTGACACATATTCTGTACCCTCCTAATGTTTTTGTGGTTATTAACATTATACAAAAGGTACAGGTATGTGTCTATTTTTTTTCAAATCACCGCGTGCATTTAATTATACAATTTATCTTTAAAGATTTAAAGATTAATAAAAAAATCTCCTTACTGGTCTTTAAATTACCGAATTATAGCTGAGAAAGCCTCGCCTATGATAATGGGCGGGGATGAATCAGCTATTTTAATTTTTAGTTAATGTGGAAATTAAAATTTTGTATAATATGTTCTTGAAAATGAACATATGTTTATGATATAATGTGTTTAACAGCTAACATTTAGGAGATTTTAATAATGAATACCTATAAAAACACAAGACATGCAAAGTTTCTTTTAAATTATCATTTTATATGGATTCCTAAATATAGAAAACATATTTTAGATAATCCTAAAATTAAACAATTAACCTTAGATACTATCAATGAATTAGCTGATACACATAAATTTGAAGTGTTAGCTACTGAAATAATGCCAGATCATATACACCTTTTTATATCAGCTTTGCCTAAGTATTCTCCCAGTAAGCTAATGAATATCATTAAAGGTACTACTGGAGGGAGAATATCAAAGCACTTTCCAGAGTTGAATATTAAAGGTTCTATTTGGACTAGAGCATATTTTGTAGCTACTGCAGGTAATATGAGTTCTGAAACTATCCAACACTACATTGAAAATCAAAGGTGATTAATATGCAGCTAACCTATATTTTAGAGTTATTAAAACCAACTAAAAGAAAACAAAATATATTCTTAAATAACATTGTAGAAGTAGTTAAGAATCGTCAGGCTATTGCTGCAAAACTTAAAACAGGAGAAACTAAATTAAGTTCTGCTGACTTTAAAAATATAAAACTACCTTCTGCTGTTAAAAATCAGAATATTAGAGAAGTTAAAGCTCTCTATAAACGATTTTTAAAATCTGGTTCTAATAAAGATAATATCGAATTTAAAGATAACCAGCCCATCTGCTATAATAATCAAAATTATAAGATTGATCATCATATAATCTCAATACCTCTTTATACAACTAAATGTCAGCGGTTTGCCTTCCCTGTTAAGCAAACTAAAAGATTTGAAAAGCTGCACCAGCATATCGATAGTGGATGCAAATTGGGTAAAGCCTGTCTCTTCTACAAAAAAGGTAAATGGTATTTTGCTGTAACAATTAAAATTGCTGATAAAAAAACCACTAACTCTAATTTAATGGGAATTGATATAGGGCTTCGCCAATTAGCAGTTGCTAGTGTTAAAACTCCTCAAGGCAAAGAGATTAATCGCCAATTCTACAATGGTAAACAGGCAGGTTTTATCCGCAAAAAGTATCGTATGTTAAGAAAAAAACTGGGTCAATCTAAAAAAATTAAAGCTATTAAAAATATTAATGACAAAGAGCAGAGAAGGATGACTGATTTAAACCATAAAATTAGTCGCCAACTTATTAATCTTGCTGTGCAAAAGCAAGTTGGTACTATAATTATGGAAAATCTAGAGAATATCCGAAATACTGCTAAGAGTCTTAATAGAGCTGATAGAAACATCCATAGCTGGACTTTTTATCAACTTCAACAGTTTATTGAATACAAAGCTGAATTAGCTGGGATGAAGGTGGAATATATAAATCCAAAGTACACTTCCCAGAGTTGTTCTAGATGTGCTAAAGTTAAAAAATCTAACCGCAAAGCTAATCTATACTCTTGTGAGTGTGGTAATCATATCCACTCTGATTTAAATGCAAGTCGTAATATAGCTAATAAATATTTAGAACAACAATCTGCTTAGATGGTAATAGTCTAAGTGCCTGAGTGCCTATATTAGCAATAGTGCTAGGAATATGCTATTAGAATGCATAGTCGGCTATCTCAGGAGGGCTGATGACACAGCCTAAAGTTTGCGTCATGACGGTCTCGATGACCTAATACTGAAACTATCAATACGCAACTACAAAGAGAGTTTCAGTGCACTTGCCTACCAGAAATGGACTGGCATTTAATCAGCAGACAACCTCGTGAAGGCCTCGATAGCCTAATGCTAACCCAACTATGCGTATCACAAATGTAGGGTTATTGAAATAGGCTCGCTGGCTAATATTGAAACTAGAATTTCGTAATACAAAAAAAGAGTTTCGGTGAAAGTTCCTTTAAGGAATCCTCGGTCCTAAGCTTTGCGAACGGGCGGGGAGGATGTCAAATGGATTTGAGACTGACGCTCTACTCCAATTACACGCAAATCTTTGTTTTCAGGAAGTGAAGCATCATATTTTGTTCCTTCATAGCGATTGCGGAGTACATCCATTACCTCTAAAGCAGATACTTTTTTATCTGGGCTATAAAAAAATGGGTAATATCTATCTGTCTTATATTCACCTACACTAGATGGTGCTAATAAACGATGTCCCATCCAAGTACGCATATTAGAATAATCTTCTCTTGCTTCTCCAAAAGTTGAAGCAATATGTACTTTACCATTTACTTTTTGAGTCCAGTTATGTTGATCAGCTATGTTAAATAGATCCTCATGAAACATTACATTTTCTGTATCAGTTCGATCTAAAGTTTCAATCATAAATTGATTTCCAAAAACAGCTACTTTATCTGCTGGCATTTTTTTAGCAGCCCACAAATGACCACTATAAACTTCAAATACCCAGGCTTCTTTTTGGTCAGCAAGCATGATTACATTTCCTTCAGCTGAACCATAACTTTCAACTAGATCTGCTAAAAGTTTAACACCTTCTCTTGCAGTCTTTGTTGTTGCAGCTACAACTCCAGGCAGAATAGATTCACGAAGTCCAGCTTCAACATATGGATCTACTTCTAAAACACTTTCCTTTGGATAAGCAGATACAGTTCCACTAATAGATAATCCATATTCATTTGTAGAATTCATTTGTAGAAGCTCCATAATAAGGGCCATCTTCATAAGTAGACGAATCGGGAATAATTGTATATTTATAAGTGGTCTCTGGCAATTTATAAGAAAATCCATTTACATCATCAATAGTCCGACCAGATTCATTTTCTACTCTTTCAACAACCTTAAACATTTTATTATAAGCACCTGTACTTTGATCTTCACTTCTGGCAAAAATTGTACTCCCATCTGCACTTACATCTTTTCCAACATAAACTGCACTACAAGCAAGTACACTTCCACTACTAAAAACAAACAAAATCATAAGTGTACACAAAACAATTTTTAATTTTTTCATTTTTCCCCACCTTTTGAATTTATTAAATATTTTTACATTATATTAATATTATAGCATTAATTGTTGAATGTCGTCAATTATTTTGTGCTAAATTTCTGACATTTGCAAAAATAATAAGAGGAAGAAATTATTTTTTGGCGAATTAGATGATATAACTAAAATAATACTTCCAAAATATTAAATAATTTATAGCTATTAAAGGGGAGGGAGAAGATGGATATAAAGATCAATGACCATTTTGATTTTAAAAGACTTAATTTAGTACTTGAAAGTTTTAATCAAGCAACCGGTTTTGTAACTGCTATTCTTGACCTTGAAGGCAATGTATTATCTAAATCAGGTTGGAGAGAAGTTTGTACTGATTTTCATAGAATTAATCAAGAAACTAAAAAAAATTGCTGGAAAAGTGATACCTTCCTAGCAAATAAAATGTTTGAGGGAGAAAATTATCATGCTTATAGTTGCTTAAATGGTTTAGTTGATGTTGTGGTTCCAATTATTATCCAAGGAGAACATTTTGCTAATCTTTTTACAGGCCAATTTTTCTTTACTGAACCTTCAATAGAGTTTTTCGAAAAACAAGCAGCTAAATATAATTTTGATAAAAATTCATATCTGGCAGCAATCAAAAAAGTGCCTGTAGTATCAGAGGCTAAAGTTAAATCGATCATGAAAGTATTAGTTCAAATAATTGAAATGATTTCAGATTTAACTGTTGAAAAAATGGAACAAGAAAAATTAAATAATTTACTGAAAAAATCATATGAAGAAATAAAAATAAGCGAAAAAAAATATAGAAATCTTTTTGAAAATATGAAAAATGGTTTTGCTCTCCATCAAATGATCTATAATGAGCAAGGAAAGGCTATTGATTATCGTTTTTTAGATCTAAACCCTGCTTTTGAGGAATTAACTGGCCTTAGTGCTTCTAATTTAATTGGAAATACAGTCAAAAAAGTATTACCTAAAATAGAACAAGACTGGATTGATAAATATGGCAGAGTAGCAGCCACAGGTGAATCTATTTCTTTTGAAAAATATGCACGAGAACAAGATAAATATTTTATAGTCCGGGCCTTCTCCCCAGAACAAGGTAAATTTGCGACTATATTTTCAGATATAACTGAACGTAAAAAAGTAGAAGCCGAATTAAAATATAGAACCTTTCACGATGAACTAACTGGATTATATAATAGAGCCTACTTTAATGAGGAAATAAAACGCTATGATAATAAAAGACAATTGCCCCTCAGTGTGATTATGGGAGATATTAATGGCTTAAAAATAGCTAATGATAGCTTTGGTCATCAACAAGGTGACAAACTTTTAAAAAAAATTGCTCAAATAATTAAAGATTCCTGCCGGAAAGAAGATTTAGTAGCGCGTACTGGAGGAGATGAATTTATAATTTTATTACCTAAGACTTCTGAAAAAGAAGCCAAAGAAATTTATGCAAGAATAAAAATTGCCTGTCAAGAAGCTAAATCTGAGCCAATTGAGCTTAGTATTGCTCTTGGAATTGCATCTAAAAGAGAAATCGGCATTGATTTTGAAAAAGTATTAAAAAAAGCAGAAGACAAAATGTATCAAAATAAAGTTCATGAAAGTCAAAGTGTGCATAATACTATTTTGGCCTCATTAGAAACAATGCTTAGAGAAACAACAAATGAAACTTTAAAACACAGTCAAAGACTTCATAATTTAGCTATAGCCTTAGGAAAAAAGCTAGACCTATCCCAACATGAGTTAGATGTTTTAGCTTCATTAGCAAATTTACATGACTTAGGAAAAATTACTATTTCTAAAGAAATATTACAAAAATCAGGTTCATTAACCAATAAAGAATGGAAAGAAATAAAAAGACATCCAGAAGCAGGCTATAAAATAGCTAAATCATCTCCTAAATTAAATGAAGTAGCTGAAGGAATTTTATGCCATCATGAACGCTGGGATGGCAAGGGATATCCCCAAAAACTTGTAGGACGATCAATTCCACTTCTAGCCCGTATCATTACAATTGTCGATGCCTATGATGTAATGACTAATGGCAGGCCTTATAAAAAACCTATGCTCAAAGAAGAAGCTTTAAACGAAATAAAAAATTGTGCAGGTAAACAATTTGATCCCAAATTAGCTAAAATATTTATAGAGAGTTTAAAAAATAGTTAAATTTAAATATTTTTTATTATGACTATAAAATTTCTTGACACCTAAATTTAAATATACTATAATAAATATATTAAATACAAAGGCTTGAATATAGCATGTTTAAAATAAAATAGGGGGTTAAATTGATGGATATTACTTATAATGAGTGGAATATGGGATATATTTATCTTCAGGATAATTATTGCTGTGATGAGGGTGAAACTGCATTCAAAAGAATAAACTCTACTTTAACAGCAGATAATAAGCTCAGCGAACAGTTAAATAAACTTAATTGGGCTGACAAAAAATATGTTGAAGCAAAAAATAAAGATTTTATAGAAGAATTTCAGAATGATCTTGCTGATGATTTATCTATAAAAGGAATAGAATTTGAGATGAAGTCAAAAAAATTCAAAAAATTAATAGATAGTTATCAAATAAAAAGTTTTAAGTTTAGAGACAATCAGTATTATTGTATCTGTTTTGCTCCTGAAGCAGAAATTTTTGAACCTAAAAATTATATTTATGCTTTTTCAGAAGAGGAAAATTCTTTCGCTATTTTTAAACTGAAAGCAGAAAATAACTATAACATTGCATTTTTTAAAGCCCTAATTTTCAGCGAAGAGTCATCTTATAATATTGATTATTTTAAAACTTTAAATAGATTTTAATTAATAAATTAGATTTAAGGAGTAGGTTAAAAGGAGTGGATTAAATGGAAAATTATAAAATTAATTTTAATTCTTTTATCGAGAGAAATCCCAGACACCAAAAATTTAGAGACAATCAAATAGCTAAAAAAATATATAATCTTTTAGCAGCAGGTGAAAATATCTATAGAATGATGGTCTTTAGTGAGTTAGAAATACCAGCTTTAGCTGCTTCTATTTCTGAAATAGAAAGTATCTATGGAGACCAGGAGCTATTTAATCTTAATCATAGCTTCTCTAAACAAACTATGGGGGTCATGGTTAAAGATATACTCAGAACTTTTGGCTATGATAATATTAAAAGCAAAGATATACCAAAAGGATTATCTCAATATGTAAATACAGCAGCCGTTTATAAAAAGTTAAATCAGCCTAGCAAAAAACTTAAAAGTTCTTTTAAGATAGTAGCTGCTGAATAATTTAGTAAGAGGACTCCTTTTAAAAGAAGTCCTCTCTTTTTTGATATAATTAATTTAAAATCAGCAAAAATTAGTGCTAATTAATTTTCTATAAGCTAATAAATAATTTAAAACAAAAAAACCCGCCTCTCGGCAGGTTTCTAAAATGGGCTTTAGCCCTTAATATTCAATGGCGGAGAGACAGGGACTCGAACCCTGACACCTTTCGGCTTCACCGGATTTCAAGTCCGGCCCCTTAGCCAATTCGGACATCTCTCCACTTATGTCACGAATAACATTGTACTACATCTTTTAGTTATTGTCAAGGATAATTCAAAAAATATTTTAATAAAAAGGGATATTCTTTGTTTTCTTGAAATAATAGCTTAAGTAAACTAAATAAGTTAACTTTAAAAAAGAAAGGATGTTAAAAATGAAAATAATTCTATCTCCTAGTAAAACTCAAAATCATAAAAGAAAAAGCACTAAAAAAGGAAAATCTATTATAGCCGAAAAAATGACTCAAAAATTATTTAATTACCTAAAAAGCTTATCCAAAAAAGAATTAGCTACAGAACTTGATATTCAGGGCAACTTATTAGATAGAACTTATGAGCTTTATCAAAATCATAAGTTTTCCGATAAGACAATTCCTGCCTTAGAATGCTATAATGGTGCTGTTTTTAAACAAATAGAACTTGAAAATTTCGAAAAAAAAGAAATTAACTATCTCCAAGAAAAACTAGTTATAATCTCTCCTATGTATGGACCTTTAACAGCTCAGACAGAAATTTGGCCTTATAGGCTAGAAATGAAACTTAAGCCAAATAGAATTAAACTAAAAGAATATTGGCAAGAAATAATGAAAAATTATTTTGCCAAAACTGACTTAATTATTAATTTAGCCTCAAATGAATATAGTAAAGTCGTTAAAGATAATTATCAGGGGAAAATAATCAACTTTTATTTTAAAGAAGAAAAAGAAGATGGCAGCTTAAAAACAGTTGGTTATTATGTTAAACAAAATAGAGGTAAATTACTAAATAAGCTAATAAAAAATCAAGTTCAAAGCTTAAAAGAAATTAAAGAATTAAATGTTAATGGTTATCAGTTTGAGCCCAAAGAATCAGATGCAAATAATTATAAATTTATCAAAGCTTATAAATAAACTATAATTTTATAATTGGAGATAACCTAAATTCTCTAAAACTAAAAAAATCCCTGTCTAGAAGTAAAATAACTCAGACAGGGAAGCTCAAATTTAAATTATATTGAATAAATATTTATTATTTATTATTTGTTAAAAAAATTAAACAAGATTTTGCGGCTTAGCTGCTAACCAATTTTCTATATTTTCAAAAACAATTTCAGCTCTTTTTAAAAATGCTTCTTCTGTAGCAAAGGCTAAATGAGGAGTCAAAATTGTATTTTTGGCCTTTAAAAGGGGATGACTCTTTGGAATTGGAGGTTCCATTTCAAAAACATCGATCCCAGCTCCACCAATTTCTCCATTATTTAAGGCCTTAGCTAAGTCCTGGCTATTAACAACTGGGCCACGAGCTGTATTAATCAAGATTGCACTTTTTTTCATTAAGGCAAGTTCTTCGCTTGTAATTAAATTTTGAGTTGTTTCTTTTAGAGGAACATGCAGACTAACAATGTCACTTTTCTGCATTAATTTTTCTAATTCCAAATATTCTACCTCAAAATCTGCTTCAAAATTATACTCTTTATGTTTATCAACTAAAATTTTACAGCCAAAAGAATTAGCAACTTGAGCAACTTTTTGACCAATAGCACCAAAACCAACTATTCCAAAATTTTTACCAGCTAATTCAGTGCCAATTAAACTAGCTTTCGTTTTAGAATTTCGAACAAAAGCATCTGCTTTTTTAATTTTTCTCATTAAATCAATTACTAATCCAAAAACTAATTCTGTCACAGCTTGGTTTGCATAACCAGCAGCATTAGCAACTAAAATTTCATTTTTACGACAAGCCTCTATTGCTAAGTGATCAAAACCAGTAAAAGCAACAGAAATAAACTTTAACTTGGGGCAAGCATTAATTACCTCAGCTGATAATGGCTGGTTAGCTATAACTAGAATATCAGCTACTTCTGCTCTTTTGATCATTTCTGCTTCAGTTTCGGCTCGCTTAGAATAAGCAATTAACTGATGACCTTCAAGCTCCATTTTTTTTCTGTACTCTTCTATTTTCGCCATAGAAATATTAAGTGGCTCAATTATCACAATCTTCATTTTCATTCCCCCAAAATTAGAATTTACTTAAACTCTAAGCATTTTTTTCTGCTTTGATTTTTTCATAAGCATCATTAATTTTTTTAAACTCTTGTTCAGCAAAATCAACAAATTCTTCTGGTAATCCTTTACCTATTACATTATCTGGATGAAATTCTTTAGCCTTTTTTCGATATTGACGCTTAACTTCTTTAAAGTCTGCCTGAGGAGAGCACTCTAAAATCTTATAGTAATTATCTAAATCAGCACTCTCAAAATATTGAGATCTAATACTTTGATATTGACTTTCATTTAATCCAAATATTCTTTGAGCTTTTTTAATATATTCTTTTTCTTTATGATGAAAATCATTATCTGCTGCAGCAATTCTAAATAATAAATCAAACATTCCTAAAACCAAAGTTTGTTCATTTTTAAAATTATTATAAAATTGTTGGGCATACTCTTCAAAACTATTATTTTTTCTTTTAGCCTCATCAAAAACTTTAATTGCTAATTGACGGGCTTCTCCCCTTAATTTAAGTTCATTTTTAATAAAATTATCAATAGTTTTAACTTCTGCCCGATTAACTGTACCATCAGCTTGAGCAAATTTTGCTAACATAGAAAATATGCTAGTAAAAAATATAGTCTGCTTTTTTTCCTGCTGATTTAAATTAGTTCTTTGTCTCGCTCTAGTTCCACTAACTCTTGTCTGACTATAATTTGAACTACTCTGATCAAAATGATTACCAATCGCAGCTCCAATTACAGCTCCTAAAGGGCCACCAAAAGATAAACCAATTGTGCCTCCCAAAAGTTTTCCCATCCATGCCATAATTTTTACCTCCAATTAAAGATTAAACTTTAAATATTTTAAAAAACAAAAAATAATTAAAAACTAGCTTTTCACTTTATAACCAATTTTAAATAAATAAGTAACTACTACTAATAAAAGAGCAGCCAAACTAGCCATAATCAAAGCGGAAAAAGCAGGTGCTATATCGGATTGACCAATAAAAGAATAGCGAACTGCATCTACCATATAAAAAACCGGATTAAATAAAGATACTGTGCTCCAAATTCCTGGTAAACCTTTAACAGAATAAAAAACACCACTTAAAAAGGTTAAAGGAGTAATAAAAAAGTTAGAAAAAATAGAAACATGGTCAAATTTTTCAGCCCATAAGCCAGCAATTATTCCAAAAAGAGAAAAAATTGCAGAAACTAAAATAGCAAAAAAGAGAGCCAAAAAAGGATGAGCAACTGCTCCTCCATAAAAGAAAGTAGCCACTAAATAAGTTACACTTCCTACCAAAATTCCTCTAACCATTCCTCCAATCATAAAACCTAAAGTTAGTTCAATATGAGAAAAAGGGGCCAGCAAAAAGTCAATAATAATCCCATTATATTTAGCTCCAATCAAAGAAGAAGAAGTGTTAGCAAATGAATTTTGAATTAAACTCATCATAATTAAACCAGGCACTATAAAATCAATATAAGGAATGGCATATCTTGCTACCTCTCTATTTTGAAAAGAATAAGAAAATATAATTAAATACAAACCAGTAGAAATCAAAGGTGCAAAAATAGTCTGAATAGCAACTTTAGAAAAACGAGAAATTTCTCTCTTAACTAAACTTAAAAAAGTAATATTATTCATCAGTCTCACCACCCAAATTAGTCAGCTTAATAAAGACATCTTCTAATTTTGCACTTTCAATATTTAAATCTACAATTTCTAGCTTCAAATTATTAATTTTAGTCATTATTTGATCTAGATCTTTTTTAGCAGCCTCAATTATAAGCTCTTTTTCTGTTTTGTTTAACTCAAATTGAAATTCTGCTAACTCATTTTCTATATTCGAAGCCAAATTTTTAAATTGAATCTTAATTAATTTTTTATCTATTGAATTAATTAGATTTTCTTTACTATCTATCTTAATAATTTTCCCCTGATCCATAATTGCAATTCGATCACAAAGTGCTTCTGCTTCTTCTAAATAATGAGTTGTCAAAATAATTGTTTTTCCTTTTTGATTAAGATCAATGACATAGTCCCACAAACTATTTCTTAACTCAACATCCACTCCAGCAGTTGGCTCATCTAAAACAATTATTTCAGGATCATGGACCAAAGCTTTAGCAATCAGCAATCTTCTTTTCATCCCACCTGATAGTTCACGGGGGCCAATTTCTGCCTTATCTTTTAAACTCAAAGCTCTTAATAACTCATCTATTTTAGCCGAATTATCCTTAATCCCAAAATAGCCAGAATGCATTTCTAATGTTTCTCTAACTGTAAAATAAGGATCAAAGGTTATTTCTTGGGGAACAATTCCCAAAGATTTTTTAGTTTTTCTGTAATCACTAATAATATCTTTTCCCAAAACAGTGACCTGTCCTGAATCTTTTTTAACTAAACCACCTAAAATTCCAATTAAAGTACTCTTACCAGCTCCATTAGGACCTAATAAGCCAAAAAATTCACCTTGTTTGATCTCCAAATCTATATCTGCTAAAGCCTGCAAATCACCATAACTCTTATTTACATTTTCAATTTTGATTGCTCTACTCATTTTTTCCTCCTTCAAAACTCGACTAAACTAAAACTAAGCTGCTTTTCTCATATTAGCCATTGCATCTTTAATAGCAATAGTTAACCAAAAAAGCATAATCAAAAAAGAAGTCAATTCTGCGATTGGAAAACCAAACCACACTGCATCTAAACCAAAAAATTCTCCTAAAAGATACATTCCTGGAACTAAAAACACAGCCTGCCTTAAAAAAGTCAAAATAAAACTAGGCATTCCCCGACCAATTGCCTGGAAAGTAGCCACTCCAACTATATTTAAAACTAAAAAGAAATATGACAAACTAACTTTTCTAAAAGCATCAATTCCAATTCTTAATAACTTAGGATCACTATTAAATAAGCTAATAATTGCTTCCGGAAATAATTGGAAAATAACAAAGCCAAAAACCCCAAAACTTAAAGCAACTGCATTTCCTACTAAAATAGTTTTTTTCATTCGTTCAGGATTATTATGACCATAATTATAACCAACTATTGGCAAATAACCTTGAGTTAAACCAAAAACCATCATTAAAAAGAAAGACTGCATTCTAAAAATTAAACCCATTACAGCTATAGCAGTTGAATTAAAAGCACCTAAAATTAAATTAATAAAAACAATTGCCATACTAAATAATAATCTATTTGCCATTGCTGGAATTCCAACATTATATATTTCTTTTATAATTTGAAAATCAAATTTAAAATCTTTTAATTTTAAGGTTAACTCATTTTTATCACTAAATAAAATAAAACTAATAAAAATACCACCAATAATCCGCGAAAAAACAGTTGCATAAGCAGCACCAGCTACTCCAAGTTGAGGAAAAGGACCTAAACCAAAAATTAAAAATGGATCCAGAATCATATTTAAGACTCCACCAATAACCATTGTTAACATTGGCAAAAAAGTATTACCTTCACCTCTTAATGTATAATTAAAAATTGCTGGTAAAAAGATTGCAATTGAGCCTGTTAAAATTATATTTATATACTGATAACCTAAATCTATCAAAACAGGATCATCAGTAAATAGGCGCACAATATCCTCTGAAAAAAAGATTCCGACTAATCCACCTAAAATTCCATAAATAATGGCAATAAAAAAGACGTGTTCTGCCACATTATTAGCTCGACATTTATTTCCCTCTCCTAATAATCTAGAAATTAAAGAACTAGTTCCAACTCCAGTTCCAACTCCAATTGCAATTAAAAACATCTGCACTGGAAATGAAATTGATAAAGCTGATAAAGCATCTGTACTTAAACGACCTACATAAATACTATCTACAATATTATAAAGTGCTTGGATAAGCATTCCTGCAATAGCAGGTGCAGATAATTTAAAAAGTAACTTTAAAATAGGTTCTTCACCCATTCTACTTGATTTTGACTTAACTTCCATTTTAACCCTCCAATAATCATTAAATATTTATTATCCTAACTAATAGGATAGTCAAATTAGAGCCAGAAGTCAACCAAAAAGATTACAGTCTTAAAGATTTAAGCTTAAATAATTAACTAAAACGAAAATTTTTTAATTAAAAATAAATTTGTTTTCGTTTTTATAATAAATAATATAGTTAATAATAAATTTAAAAGCCTACCAATTAAGGTAGACTTTGTTAACATCTTATTTTGATATTAATTTTTTAATCACTAATATCTAATTCTATTATTTCTTCATTTTCTAATAGTTTGTTTGCTGCTTGTAATAATTTCTCTTTATCTCCACTTTCTAGCTTATATTTAACTATTATTTCATTTTCACTTTCACTTAGCTTCCGAAAATCTCTTTTAATCTGCATACCTCTAATTCGAAGCTGATCTGTATTTAAAATATTACTGATTTTACTTAAAATTTCATTTTCATTTTTTAGTCTAAATTTTAAACGCCTATATTTATTTGAGTTTTTATTAAACTCTATACTATTTAGCAAATACAAACTGACTATGACAAATAAAGTAGTTAAAACAGCTAAAAAATAAAAATTACCACCAATTGCTAAACCAATTGCTGCTGTTGCCCAGAGGCTGGCTGCAGTAGTTAAACCTTTAACTGAAAATCCTTCTTTAATTATTGTCCCTGCTCCTAAAAAACCAACTCCACTAACTACTTGAGCTGCTATTCGACCTGCATCATTTTCGACATGAATATTATGCATTGCCAGCGAAATCATCATAATTATTGTTGCTCCAGTCCCAACTAAAACATGAGTTCTTAAACCTGCAGGTCGATCATGCTGTTCTCTTTCAAAGCCAATTAAGCCGCTTAAAAACAAAGCCAAAATTAAGTTGATTATTATATTCTTTTCTGAAACCATTCTATCACCCTTTAGTTAATCAAATTCTAAGATTAATTAGCCTTAGTTTCTATCTAAACTTAAGAACAGCTAAACTAAAATTATTTTAGCTTGATTTTCTAATTAAAATAAATTAGGTAAAAACATTACAATTCCTGGAACATAAGTTACTACAAGTAAAGCTACGATTAAGGCTAAAATAAAAGGATAGACCTCTTTGACAAAATCACTAATTTCTACTCCAGTTATACTACAAGAAGTAAACATCATTGAGCCAAAAGGTGGAGTAATCCCTCCAATCATAATATTAACAATAGCAATTGCTCCAAAATGAACTGGATCAACACCTAAACCAGTTACTACTGGTACTAATAAAGGTGCTAAAATTATTAAAGCTGCTCCACCTTCTAAAAACATACCTAAAATAAGTAATAATAAATTAACCATTAAAAGCATTAAAATTTTGCTATTTGTAGCACTAAGTAAAGCTGCAGATAAAGCTTGAGGAATCATTTCCCAAGTCATATAATAACCAAAAATAGAAGCTGCAATAATAATAAACATGACTGTACTTGTACTATAAATTGTATCTTTTAAAATTAAAGGTAAATGCTTTAATTCTAATTCTTTATAAACGAAAATTCCAACTAAAGTACAAAATAAAACAGCTATAGCTCCACCTTCAGTTGGGGTAAACATCCCTGCTCTTAAACCTAAAATTATTCCAAAAGGTAAAAAAAGTGCCCAAATTGATTTTCTAGCTTGGGTAAATATTTCTTTTAAACTTGCTCTCTTTGCTCGCGAAGGAGCATAATTTCTTTTTTTAGCAATAATTGAAACTGTAACCATTAAAGTTAAACCCATAATAATAGCTGGAGCATAGCCAGCCAAAAACATTTTTCCAACAGAAACTTGAGCAATTAAAGCATAAATTATTAAATCAATTCCTGGTGGAATTACAGGTGCCACAGAAGATGAAGCAGCTGTAACTGCTGTTGAAAAAGCTCGACTATAGCCTCTTTTTTCCATTTCTGGCACTAAAATTTTACACTGCATAGCAGCATCAGCATTAGCAGAACCAGAAATTCCACCCATTAATAAACTCAAAACTATATTAACTTGAGCTAGTCCCCCAGTCAAGTGTCCTGTTAACACATCAGCCATTTTCATTAAACTAGCACTAATTCCAGAGTAATTCATAATCGAACCAGCCATAATAAAAAATGGAATTGCTAACATCGGAAAAGAAGCTGAGCTAGAAACAAATCTCTGCAAAATCAAATCTGGTGGCATGCCAACATTAATAAAGGAAAAATAAGATAAAGCCGCAGCTATTAAAGCAAAAGCAATCGGTATACCAGTAAAATATAAAATAAAGGCTATAATAACGGGAACAAAAGCCATAAAATCACTCCTTTTTTAGTTATTGTTTTCCTTGACCATTAATTTTAAATTCTTAATAAAATACCTTAGAGCATGAAAAGTCATTAAAGCAAAAGCAACTAATACTGCCGAATTTACATAAGCAGAAGAAACACCCAAAACTGGAGTTGGCTTTCCAATTGAAAAACTGACAAAAATAACAGCTAAATAAGTAATATAACCATTAATTAAAATCATAAAGAAATTAATAATCATTTTACTTAAAGGTTTTAAATTTTCAGGAACTATTCTAGTTAAAAGATCTATACCAATATGTATCCTCTGTTTATAAGCAGCACTAGCACCTAAAAAAACACTCCAAACAAAACAATAAGTAGCTACTTCTTCTGTCCAAAAAATGCCCATATTTAATAAATATCTCATAATAACATTCATAATTACTAAAATTACTGTAATCAAAATAAAAGAAGCGCTCAAAATTTCTTCTAATTTCCCTAAAATCTTCATTCTACTTTCCTCCTTTGCCTTCTAATAGAATTAAATTGCCCTAACATGATTTATTGTTAGGACAATTTAAGTTTAAGCTATTTACTTAAGCTTTATTTATTTTCTAAATCTTCTCTAATTATTTCTAATTCACTTTGGAGTCTCTGATAAATATCAGGACTGAAACCAGGGAATTCATCATAGATATGCTCAGTTGCTTCAACAAAAGCTTCTCGATCAACACTATTGAACTTAACTCCATTAGCTTCTAATTCAGATACAACTTCTGCATGACTATTTTTTAGTCTATTTACTAACTCTAAAGAACCTTTATCAAATTCTTCTTGGACAATTGTTCTGTACTCTGCAGGCATTTCATCCCATACATCAGCTGAAATATAAATACCTAAAGTTCCCAAGAAATGACGAGTTGTAGCTACATTTTTCTTAATTTCATAAATTCCATCTGCTAAATTTGTAAATTCTGTACCCTCTATTCCATCTACTACTCCCTGTTGTAAAGCAGAAATAGTTTCTCCCCATGGTAAAGGAGTGGAATTAGCTCCCATTGCATTTAAAGTATCAATAAATAACTGACTTCCTGGAACTCTAAGCTTTATTCCTTCTAAATCTTCAGGAGTTCTAATTACCTGATCAGTAATTAAATTTCTAAAACCAAAGATATAATCTAAAGATAAGATTTTAATATTATGCTCTTCTTCAGCTTCTTTTTTAAGATCCTGAACTAATTCAGTTTTAGTCATTGCTAAATATTCATCATAACTGTCATAAAGCATTGGTCCCACTAAAGCAGTAAAATCAGGTACATAATCTCCAATATAAGTAGGATCTTCTGCTGAAATAAAATTGGCTCCTCTTATTACCTGTTCAACACCATCTTTATAAGAAGCTATCTGGTTATTTGGAAAAACAATAATATTTACATCACCATCAGTTTTTTCTTTAATTCTCTCAGTTACATTTTCAATAACTATTGATAAATCTTCATCTGGATGAAAAACATGGCTTAAGCGAATAGTAATATCATAATCATCAGCAGCTAAAGCAGTTCCACCAAAAATCACAGTTCCTAGAATTAAAAGCACAGCTAAAGTTAAAGTAATTTTTTTCATTTTTTTATCCCCCTTATTTTTTTAAAAAAACTTAAATAAAAATTAATTATTAAGAATATTTTTTAACTGATCTGGATAATCTGTAATAATCCCATCAACTCCATATTCTTTCATTTTGATAAAATCTTCTTTTTTGTTTAAAGTATAAGGAAAAACTTGATAACCATTTACCTGAATTTCTTTTACATTTTCAGAGTTTAAAGTTGTAAAAGCTGGGTTTAAAGATTTCACTGAAAAATCTAAAGAATTAGCATATTTTTCTGGTTGATATAGATTTGACTCATATAATAAGCCTAAATCAACTGTGGGAGCTAATTCTGCAAAATTCTTTAAAGAATAGTGATTAAAAGAAGAAATCAGAACTTTGTTTTCTAAGTTAAATTCTTTTAGTTTAGCCAAAACTATTTTTTCTAAATTTTTATAAAAAATTATATTATTTTTTAATTCTAAATTAAGAAATAAGTTATGCTTTTTAACTAAAGCTAATAATTGGTCCAATTTAGGTATTTTTTGAACTTCATAGTTATCGTTTTTATTTTTTAATAACTCAAACTTACTTAATTCTTGGTAACTATAATCAGCTAATAAGCCTTTAGCATCTGTTAAATTATCTAATTTTTCGTCATGGAAAATAACTGGTACTTGATCCTTAGTTAACTGAACATCAGCTTCAAAACCATCACACCCCATTTCTATTGCTTTAGTAAAGGCAAGCATAGAATTTTCTGGATAGTTACCACTAGCCCCTTTATGAGCAATATTTAATATTTTTTTCAATTTTTCACCTCCCATCTTTTTAAAATAAAAAATCCTATCTGTATAATTTGGGCATAAATATCCCAGAGACTATTTAAAGTTTCTAAACAGCCTTTAATTATACAAATAGGATTTCTCTAAATTCACCTATTTAACTATTTAATTTAATAATTCAAAGTAATTTAACAATTATTATTATAATCTTTTTTGGGATAAAAGTCAAATAATTTTTTAAATTTTAAAAATATTACAATATATTTATTAACAAAATATTTTAATTTAATAATTTCTATAAGTCCATAATTTTTTATTACTAGTAGAAATAGCAATTGCCTTTGCAGCTAAAATATCATCAATATCTTTAGTTTTTTCGATCATTCCACCTGCAATTAAAGGTTGATTAATCCTTCTTCTCAGCTTTTTCGCAATCCGGGGATAAACAAGTCCAGGTAAAACCTCTATAAAGTCTGGTTGAGCATCATTTACAATTCTCAAAGCTTTTTCAAAAGCGGATGAATCTAAAATAAACAATCTTTGGACAGCAATTAAATTATGTTTTTTAGCAGCTTTAATCAAATAGCCTTTAGTTGAAACAATACCATCAATTCCTGTTTTTTGAGCTAAATATTTAATTCCATATTCATCTCGACTTAGCCCCTTAAATAAATCTACATGTAATAAAACAAGGAGATCTTTGGCAACTGCTAAGTCGATCATTTTTTCCAAATAAAAAATATCAGTATATAAAATTAAAATAACATTTATTTTTTCAGGTACCTTTTGAATATCACTAATACTTTTAACTGCAGCAATTACAGGACTCTGATTTAAAATTTTTGCTAAATATGACACTTTAACACCTCATCTAATTAAGTAACTTAAATTTATTTGGCTAATTATTATTTTCTACAATTATTCGCATTTTCCTTTATTTTTCTAATAATTTGCTCAAAAAAAGCCTACCAATTAAGGTAGACTTTGTTAACATCTTATTTTAATATTAATTTTTTAATCACTAATATCTAATTCTATTATTTCTTCATTTTCTAATAGTTTGTTTGCTGCTTGTAATAATTTCTCTTTATCTCTACTTTCTAGTTTATATTTAACTATTATTTCATTTTCACTTTCACTTAGCTTCCGAAAATCTCTTTTAATCTGCATACCTCTAATCCGAAGCTGATCTGTGTTTAAAATATTACTGATTTTACTTAAAATTTCATTTTCATTTTTTAGTCTAAATTTTAAACGTCTATATTTTTTTGAGTTTTTATTAAACTCTATACTATTTAGCAAATACAAGCTGACTATGACAAACAAAGTAGTTAAAACAGCTAAAAAATAATAATTAGCTCCAATTGCTAAACCAATTGCTGCTGTTGCCCAGAGGCTGGCTGCAGTAGTTAAACCTTTAACTGAAAATCCTTCTTTAATTATTGTCCCTGCTCCTAAAAAACCAACTCCACTAACTACCTGAGCTGCTATTCGACCTGCATCATTTTCGACATTAATCTCATGCATTGCCAGCGAAATCATCATAATTATTGTTGCTCCAGTCCCAACTAAAACATGAGTTCTTAAACCTGCAGGTCTCTCATGCTGTTCTCTTTCAAAGCCAATTAAACCACTTAAAAACAAAGCCAAAATTAAGTTGATTATTATATTCTTTTCTGAAACTACTGCAATCACCCCTTTTTAATTATTTTTTTCCGAAATTTTCTTTCTATCTTTAAGATAACGGATAATTGGTGGTATTAAAGCTATAACTGAAAGACTAATTAAAATTATAGAAATTGGGTTACTAAAAAAGATTCCCCATTCTCCTCCAGATAAAAGCATTGATCTAGTAAATCCTTCTTCTGCTATTGGTCCTAAAATTAAAGCTAAAACAATTGGACTTGAAGAAAAACCAAGGAAATTAAATAAAAATCCTAAAAGACCAAAACCAAACATCAACCAAACATCAAAAATACTATTTTGAATTGAAAAAGAACCAATAACACTTAAGACTAAAATAATAGGTACTAATATTTTATTTGAAACATTTGTTACCCTCGCAAAATATTTAGCACCTGCTAAACCAATAACTAACATAAAAATATTACTTATAAATAAGGAAACAATAAAAGCATAAGTTATATCACCATATAGAGTAAAAAGATCTGGACCAGGAATTAAACCTTGAATCATTAATCCACCTAATAAAACAGCTGCAACTGAATTACCAGGAATTCCTAAAGTAAGTAAAGGAATCAAAGAACCACCTGTTACACCATTGTTAGCGGACTCTGTAGCAGCTACCCCTTTAGGTTCTCCTTCTCCAAATATATCTGTTTTTTTGCCTGAGCGTTTAGCCTCATTATAACTAATAAAAGAAGCAATTGTTGAACCAGCTCCAGGTAAGATACCAATTACTGTTCCCATCCCTGAGCCTTTTAAAATAGTTGGTAATAATCTCTTAAACTCTTTAAAATTAGGCATTACTCTACCTATTTTAACTTTATCAGTAGAATTAGAAATTGTACCACCTTTACGAATTAATTTCAAAACCTGACTAACAGAAAATAACCCTATCATAGCTGGCATAAAAGGAATCCCACTTAAAAGATTAACATTGCCAAAAGTAAAGCGAGGAAAAGCACTAATTGGATCCATCCCCACTGTTGCAATTAAAAGTCCAAAAACTCCACTTAAAAGTCCCTTTAGTAATGAATCAGTTGATAAAGTTACTATTGTAGTTAAACCTAAAACAGCTAAAAAGAAATACTCTGAAGGGCCAAATTTTAAGGCAAATTGAACTAACCAGGTAGAAATAAATAATAAAGCAACTGCACTAGTAATTCCTCCGAAAAAAGAACTAATAGTTGCTATTCCTAAAGCTTGACCAGCTTCTCCTTTTTGGGCCATTGGATGACCATCAATAGCAGTAGCTGCTGCAGCTGGTGTTCCTGGAGTAGCTAAAAGTATTGAAGAAATAGAACCTCCATAAATACCACCACAATAAACTCCACCTAACATAGCTAAACTTGTAATTGGATTTATACTAAAAGTTACTGGCACTAATAAAGCCACAGCCATTGTTGCTGTTAATCCAGGCAGAGCTCCAACTATAATTCCCGAAACCATCCCTGCCGCAACAGCTAATAAATTGATAGGCATTAATAAAACCGAAAAAGCATTAAATACCATTCCAAACATTTATCTCAACTCCTTTTTAGAAAAATATCCCCTTTGGGGTGGGAACTGTTAAAAAGACTCTAAAAATCAAAAAAACAAAAGCAGAAGTAAATAATGGTACAAATATTTTCACCATTAAATTATTTACTTTTAGCAGGGTAAATAAAACAAACATAAAACAATAAGTTGTCACAAAAAAGCCTAAATAATTCATTAAATATATATAAGCAATAGTTGCAAGTACAGTAATTAACACTCTTTTTTTACCTTCTTGATCAATTGTAACTACCTCAGCTTTTTCAATAACCTCTTTAACTTCACCTGTTTTTTGATCTACTTCTTGTTCTATATGCTTATAATTATCCTTATTAAAAGTTTTTAGCAAAAGCAGCAAAGAAAGAATTGCTAAAACATAAATGATGTAAGTAGGAAAAATTTGTGCCATTTCTGAAAAGGATCTACTCCCATAATAAGCTAAGCCTGATAAAACAAGCATAAAGATAGCAACTATTCTATCTCTTTTCCACATTTCCATTTAAATTCACCTCTTAGTTTCTAATTTTATAATAATTACTAATTAAAATAATTATATTTTTTAAGCAAAGAAAAAGCCGGGACTAATTCCCGACTTTAAATTTAAAATTTAATTCCAAGGATTAGCTTCCCACATTTTGCTGTATTTAGCATTCATTTCTGCTAAATAAGCTTGATATTCAGCTTGAGGCATATAATCCATAATTAAATTAAGATTTTCAGCTTCTCTTAAAAAATCTTCATCTTTTACAATTTTTGCACAAACTGCAGCTAATTTTTCAATCTGAGCTTGGTCCATTCCTTTAGGAGCTGCTATTCCTCTTGAAGAACCAGAAACAACTTCATAACCTGCTTCAATAAAGGTTGGTGCCTCTGGATAATAACTGCTTCTTTTCTTAGCCATTACTGCTAATACTTTTAAATCACCAGCATCAACTAATGATTTAACCTGACTTGCATTCATTAAGGCAGCATCTACATGTTTACCTAATAATTGACTTTTTTGTTCTGAAGAACCATTAAATGGAATCATAGTCAATTTAACATTTGTCTCATCCATAATATTTAAACCGGCTAAATGGTCATCTCCACCAGGAGCTCCACTTGCAGTACTAATCTTATTTGCTTGAGCATACTGAATAAATTCAGCTAAATTTGCAAACTGATCATCATTTCTAACAACTAAAACACCAGGATCTGTAACAATATTTGCAATGGGAACAAAACTATCTAAACTAAAATTAGTCTTTCTCATAATTGGTGGTGTAACAACATGAGGTGTGTTTAGAAAACCAATTGTATAACCATCTGTTTTGGCCATAGCTAATTGAGTAAATCCAACTTCCCCACTTCCACCTGGTTTATTAACAACTACTAAAGACTGATCGGTATATCTTTTAAAATATTTTGCTATTGTTCTAGCAGCTGTATCTGTTCCTCCACCAGCACTAAAAGCAACAATCATCTGCACTGGTTTTTCTGGATAAGCTGCAGCTGCATTACTAATAGTTAAACTAAAAAACATTGCTAAGATTAATAAAATTAATAGAACTTTTTTCATTTTAAATTCCTCCCTTTTTTTATTCAACTATAACTAATGCAATTTTTATTCCTAACTTAACTAAAGTATAATTAAAAGATAACAAATTATTTATTTAAGCTTGAAGCCTATTTTAACAGCCCTTAATCTCATTTAATTAATAAAAAAAAGGAAACCACTCAAAACTGGTTTCCTTAATTGAAATAAATTATTTTCTTAAAATGTATAATTTTTTTTATTTTGCACACCAAAATGTAAAGCTTTCTCAGCTGAAATTAGGCTTCTTCTAAACCATATTTTTGCAGCCAGTTATAAAGAGTCCTTCTCGAGATTGCCAAAATTTTAGCTGCTTCTGTTTTATTCCCTTTTGCTATTTTTAAAGCCTCAATTAATTTCTCTTTTTCTGTTAAACCAGATTTAGCAGCCTCTAATTTACTCTTTGGCAGCTCATTATAAACAGCTAAAGCAGATATTTTCTCACTTCTGTTTGTAATTATTAAACGCTCTATTACATGTTCTAATTCTCTTACATTCCCTGGCCAATTATGCTGTTTTAAGACATCAATAGCTTCTTGGCTAATTGTTTTCTTTACAATTTTTTCTTTCTCACAAATTTTATCTATAAAAAAATCAACTAATAATTTAATATCTTCTTTTCTGGCTCTTAAAGGAGGCATAAAAATCGGAATCACATTTAAACGATAATAAAGGTCTTCTCTAAATTTATTATTTTTTACCATTTCAGCTAAATTTTGATTAGTAGTTGCAATTACTCTCACATCACTTTTAATTGTCCTATTTTCACCAACTTTTTCAAATTCTTTTTCTTGTAAAACACGTAAAAGTTTTGCCTGAATATCTAAATCAATTTCACTGATTTCATCTAAAAGTATACTACCACCATCTGCTATTTCAAATTTTCCTTTCTTATCACTTATAGCACCTGTAAAAGCTCCTTTACGGTGGCCAAATAACTCTGATTCAATTAAATTCCTACCTAAAGCAGCACAATTAACAGCAACAAACTTTTCGGTAGCTCTCTGACTGTGATAATGTAAAGCTTGAGCTACAAGCTCTTTGCCAGTTCCACTCTCTCCTTGAATTAAAACTGTTGAACTATAATCTGCTGCTAAATCTATTTTTTCAATTAAATCTATAATTGCCTGACTCTGACCAATAATTTTAGGATATTTTTCAGTATAATGAGAAGCAATATTACTTTGATTATCAAATAATAAATTACGAATTTTTAATTTTAACTCTTCATAATCAATTGGTTTAGTTAAAAATTCCGAAGCCCCCATTTTAATTGCCTCAACAGCCATTGGAATACTACCAAAAGCAGTCATAAATATTAATTTTAAATCCAAATTATTTTGCAATAGAAGTTGGTAAAATTCTAAACCATTTAAACCAGGCATTTTAATATCTGAAATAATTAAATCTGGCTTAAATTTCTTAGCTTTCTCAACAGCTTTTAAAGGATCATTAGCAGAGTCAACAAGATAATTTTCAGCTGCCAAAATTGCAGTCAAAACTCGACAGATATTCTTTTTGTCATCAACTATTAGAATTTTTTTCATTTATATCATCCTCAGATAAAGGTAATTGGATCCTAAAAATAGTATTTGCAGTAGAGTTAACTAAAATCTTGCCTTTATGAGCTTCAATTATTTCTTTAGCAATACTTAAACCAATTCCGTTTCCTGCCTTTTTGGTACTAAAAAAGGGATTAAATATTTTATCTAAATCAGCTTTATTTATTCCCTGACCATCATCTGTAATTCTAATTTCGATTAAATCTTGCTTTTTAGTCAGCTCTATTTTAACAAGTCCCTTTTCTTTAATCGCATCTTTGGCGTTTAATAAAATATTTGTAATTACACTTTTTATTTTATTAAGATCAGCTTCGATTAAAATTTCATTTTCTGCAAAATCAAAAACTAATTCAATATTTTTAGCTTTAAACATTGGTTTCAATAAAATTATAATATCTTTAATTAGTTTAGGTAAATTAAATTTTTCAAAAGAATATGATTTAATTCTAGTAAAATTTAAAAATTCATCTAAAAAACTATTCAGAGTAGCTATTTCTTCTTTTATAATATCAAAAAACATTTTATTAGAATTAGAAAAATCACCTTTAATTTTCAAAACCTCTACTGCTCCCGACATTGCTTCTAAGGGGTTCCTTATTTCGTGAGCAAAATAGGCAGACATTTTACCGATAGTTGCCATTTGTGTTTTTTCAATTAATCTTTTACGAATAAGGAGCATTTCTTCGTACATCCAGATAATTGAATTATAAAGTTCTTCTAATTCTGCTGGTGGATTTTGCTTTTTTAATGCTTCAATTTCAAATTTACTGTCTGGAATTTTTCTAACTAAATTAGTTAGTAAAATTACTGGTTTAAGTAAATAACTAGAAGCAAAATTAATAAATATAAATAAAAATACAAAGGATATTCCTAAAATAAAAACTATCATTTTAACAGAATAATTTATTTTTTTATTCATTGAATCTAAAGATAAAACTATAACTGCTCTTCCCATTTCAAGTTCGTTATGCTTAATTTTTTCTATACTCAAAAGTTTATCTGCAAAATAACTTTGTTTGGAATCCGAAAAGTATTTAGCAGCTGCAAATTCTCCTTCTTCTGTTTTATCAATTGAAGCTACAATGCGACCTTTATTATTTAAAATTTTAGCTTCAATTACTCCTTTTTCACCTTTAAAGGAAAGTACATTTTGATTAAGAGCACTAAATTCATAAACAAGGATTGGCTCTCTACTTATTTTAGCTAAAGTACTTGCTAAAAGTCGACCTCTTCTTTCTATTTCTTCTTGAAATATATCTTTTTGTTGAGAAATTAAAATATAGCCAACAAAAACCATGACAAATAAGAAAATAAGCATTATATATATAATTAAACGTTTTTTTAAGGACAAGATAAAAACCTCTTAATTTTTATTTCTATTTATTAAAATAGATACTTAAATTAATCTAAATTTTTCAAATAATCCCTCACTGGATTATATAATTGATCATTACTAATTACAAAACCATCAAATTGCATTGCTTTAAGAGCTTCTAAACCTTTACTATCTGTAGCTAAACTTAAAAAAGCAGCTTTGATTTTAGTTAGTTTTTCTGGATCAAAATTACTAAGCACAGCAATTGAAGAACCAGGCAAATAAAAAGAACGCTCTATAATTTTAATCTGAGACCTAAATTTTTGATTAGCAGCTTCATCTAGAATATACAATTTTATGGCACCAGCAGCAACTGACTGATAAACTACACTTTTTAAAACATTAATATGTTTACCTGTAAAAACAAGCTTGAGATCTTTTTTTAAATCCAAGTTATTATTTTTTAACATAGATAGTGGAATATAATAGCCAGAAGTAGAATCTGCTTCTGCTGTTAAAGCTATTTTTTTATCTTTTAAATCATTTATTGAATTAATTTCAGATTCTTTACTAACTATAAAACCAGCGCGATAATAAGGACTGCCAAATTTAACCCGCATCACTAAAGGAGTTAAATCAATTTTTTTAGCAGCTTCAACATAAAAAAAAGGAGAATAATAACCTAAATCAATTTCACCTGCTTTCATTTTTTCTGTTAACTGCTGATGATTTTTGACCATTACAATTTCTAGAGGATAACCACTTCTTTTAGAAACTTCTGCTGTTATTTGCTTCCAATTACTAAATAATGTTAAAGCTGAATTTTTAGAAGGGATACCTAAACTAACAGTTTCAGCAGCAGCTATTACTCCATAAAGAAAATTGTTTAGTAGCATAAAAAATAATAATAATAGAATAAATCTTAGCTTTTTTTTCATTTGAAACTCCTTTTATATACCTAGGTCCTGCTTTTAAAAGCAGGACCTAAATATTTTATAATTATCTATTTTTTATTTATCTAACTGGGCAAGCTCCACCTTCACAAGAAGAACTATCTAATTCTCTTTCTAGATATTCAGTCTCATATTTAGAAACTAAAGAAGGATTAAACTTTTCCATTGCTTTTCTTCTTGCTTGATATTCTTCTTCAGTTATTTCCTCATAAGGCATTAAATCATAAAAGTTATCACTATAGGAAATAAAGGAAATACCAACTACACTATTCCAATTTTCCCATAACCATTCTTCTACCGCTTCCCACTCATCATCACGAACATGAACAGTTATTGAAGCATTATGATCCACATAATTTTCCATAAACATTTTATATGTTTCTAACTGATCTATAGCATCCACATCACCTTTAACTTGACCTTCAGGTGCTTTAACTGGGAATTCTACTACTAATGTTTCTGGATCATCTGGATCTTGACCAACTTCAGGATGAATTGGATATTCTAACTCTTCGCAAACTCTTGCTAAAGGATCAGAAGCAGAAATTCTAACTCGACGAATATAATAAGCACTATGTGAATAATGGAGTCCACTAGAAACTGTAGGCATTTGAGTTTGAGTTCCCTCAGGTTTAACTGTTGTTATTAATTTAGGCTCATTATCTCCTGCTTCTTTAGCAATCTCTATAGCTGCTTTTTTAGCAACTTGACGCAATTCTTCTAATAATTTAGCTTCTGCAGCTTCATTTAAATCTGCTGCATTTTTCATATCCTGCCAGCCAGTTAAGGAAGTACCTATTAAACGATCTCTTTTATTAATTTGATCCCACTCAGGTAATTCAAATTCTATTAAAGCCATCCGATAACCAGCCCTAGCAGAAAGCTTTTGCGCTTCAAACATAGCTTTTTTATCAAGTTGACCTTCATCATCAACAAAAGCCATTACATTTAAAGAAGTTAAATTACAAACTCCCCGAGAATCTAAAAGAATCTCAGCACAGGGATTAACACCTTTAAAGTTTTCTCTTCTTCTACTTCCTTCTACAGCATTAATAAAACCAGGTTCACCACTAAAACGCATCTGCTTTACATGCCACTGCAGCTGCTTTTTAGAAGGCTTGGCTTCATAAAAAATACTATTATTGCTCATCTGGCGGTGAGATATCTCTTTATTAATGATCCACTCATTATTTTCTTTAACATATAAATTATTTTTAGCCTGAGCAATTTCTTTATCTTCTTGACTAAAGAGACAAATTTGAGAAGAACGTCTAACTCCACCAGAAACAACATTTTCTGCTATAATATTTGCAACATCCATAGCATCTATTGGCTTTAATTTCACTCTTTTTATCTGATCTAAAGCACGAGCAGGCTTTTCTTTTAATAATTTATCAATTTTAGTAAACATTCTTTTTAAACTCTGATGACCAGAAGCTGTACCACCAAAAGTTTTAAGCTTTTCACCTTTAGGTCGCACAGAATCATAATTAAATATAATTCTTTTTAAAGGTCGATAAGCATGGTTAACTAAAAATTTAAAGTAATATTCCAAAGACTGGATCCAACCTTCTTTAGAATCACCCACATTAATTGTTACTACATCATCTTCATCAAAATCAAAATCTGTATATTCTCTTCTTTGATCTTTAGCTACTGGTTCATAATATTTATGAATAACTTCAATATCAGTTCTAATTTTAGGTAGTTTATCTACATCACGTGGTAATACACGAAATCCTACTCCTGACACATTATCCACAGCTTTCACTGCAGTGCAGACTATATCTTTCCCCAATTGGGGATCTTGCGCTTTGAATAAGTACTCAACTCTTATTCTACTCCATTTAAGGATAGTCGTTAAACCTTTTATTCTACAATTTTCCATTTAAAACCATAAGCTATTTTTTCTTTAATAAAATTGCTAATTTTATAAATAACTCCATTATACATATATTTAAATTCACTTCCTTTATTAAAAAGAAAGAGTAGAATAACTTGGCACGGTATTACCATCTATCCCGATGGGACAACAGGTTTTCTTAGTCAGTTTATTATTTATTCACTGATACCGTTAGCACTATTAAAATAGCACACCCTTGAGTATAAGGTTCACAAGATTTTTCATTATCACATTACTGTAATAAGCGGCTACTAATTAACCGATCATGAGTAAGTAAAATAAGTCCTGATAAGCTTTAAAACTATCAATTACTGTAAAAGAACAATTATAATTACTCATTCCATATTTCTTAGATGATTCTGTACTAGCAGTCCAAAGTGTTCTACCAGCTAAAAAGTTATTTAAATTATAGACATTATCATATAATTTTTCTGCTTCTTTTTTTGTTGTTGGGGCCAGCGAACAATTATATTCGACAGCTCTTTTTACAGTTTCCCACCAATATTCGCGCCTTTGTTCTTCTTCTAACCACCTAGAATAAGTTCGATAATAAATAAATTCTCCTAACTCAGTTGGAAAAGGATTAGGCTGGTGCTTATATTTACTCAAAAAATCATTTGATAATAATGGATTTTCTTGGCGATCTTTTTTACGCTTTAACCTAGTTTTTTGTCTTTTATTTCTGTATAAAATATAGGCCTTAGCAGTTGTAACATAAGCTGCTTTCATTAATTTTTCTTCGACTAAATCCTGAATTTCTTCCACCTTAGGTATTTGATCTTCATTATAAAATTCAAGTATTAAATCTGATTCTACATCCAAAGCTACTTGTTCAGCATCATCTTCAGTTGCATCTTCACCTGATTCTATCATAGCTCGATAAATAGCTTTAGTAATTTTATCCCGACTATAAGCTACTTCTCTTTCATCTCGCTTAATAACCGTCATGTCGGATTTGCTCAAAATAAAAACCTCCTTAAAGTTTTCTATTTATATTATTTATATATATTTTTTTACTTGAATAATTATTATAGCATAAAAAGCAGATTTCTTTAAGTATAAATTAACAAATCTACCAGAAAGATTTAAACCCGGCACAAAGATATTTTTGGTACCGGGTACAAGTGAAAAAAAACACTATATATATATATTTATTTACTTAATTATATCTGTCCCCATAAAGTCTCTCAGAACTTTAGGAACTGTTATTGTTCCGTCTTCATTTTGATAATTTTCCAGAATAGCAGCAACTGTTCTTCCAATTGCTAAGCCTGATCCATTTAAAGTATGGACAAATTTAGTACTAGCATTTGGTTCAGGTCGATAACGAATCCCTGCCCGTCTGGCCTGGAAATCTTCAAAATTAGAACAAGAAGAAATCTCCCGATAACTGTCATAAGCGGGCATCCAAACTTCTAAATCATAAGTTTTAGCAGAAGAAAAAGTTAAATCTCCTGTACAAAGGCTCACTACCCGATATGGTAATTCTAAACGCTGTAAAACATCTTCTGCATCAGCAGTTATTTTTTCTAATTCAGCATAGGAATCTTCTGGTTTTACAAACTTAACCATTTCTACCTTGTTAAATTGATGTTGACGAATAATTCCTCTGGTATCACGACCATGAGCACCAGCCTCGGCTCTAAAACATGCACTATAAGCTGTTAAATATTCAGGCAGCTGTTCTACATCTAAAATCTCATCCCGATACATATTAGTTACTGGAACTTCTGCTGTTGGAATTAAATAATAGTCTAAACCTTCTAATTTGAACATATCTTTTTCAAATTTAGGCAGCTGACCAGTTCCTGTCATACTATCTGCATTAGCAATAAAAGGTGGGAAAACTTCTTTATAACCATGTTCATCTGTATGCAAATTAAGCATAAAATTAATTAGAGCTCTTTCTAATCTAGCACCAGCACCTTTTAAAAATGTAAAACGAGTACCTGTTACTTTACCTCCTCTTTCAAAATCTAAAATATCTAAATCTTCTCCTAAATCCCAGTGAGCTTTATAGTCAAAATCAAATTTTCGAGGCTCACCCCATTTTTTAATTTCTTTATTGTCAGCTTCATCACTGCCTACCGGTACAGACTGATTAGGAATATTAGGAATAGATAATAGAAGCTTATTTAATTTTGTTTCAACTTCATCTACTTTTTGATCTAATTCTTTAATTCTAGCAGAAACAGTCTGCATTTCTGAAATTAAATCAGAAGCATCTTCTCCATTTCTTTTGAGTTCACCAATTTTATCAGAATTAATATTCCGCTTGTTTTTTAAATTTTCAGCTTCATATAATAAGTCACGCCGCTTATCATCAAGCTCTTGAAACTCTGAAATTGGTGATTCCATATTTCTTTTTTCCATTGCCTTTGCTACTACTTCAGGATTTTCTCGAATAAATCTCATATCTAACATTTTTATTCCCCCTAATAATTTATTTTACTCTAACATTTTAAGTAAATTTGAATTTATTGAATAAAATTATTTAAAAATAAAAAAACCCCTCCCTCAAAAAGGGACGAGCGTACTCGTGGTGCCACCCTAATGACAGCAAATTGCTGCCGCTTAATAGTTTTAACGGACTCAACCGGCTCAGCTTAGTCAAATTTTCGGCTTCACAGCTCCAGACTGGATTCAATAATTAACTGACTGATTTGCAGCAGCCACCAGTTCTCTTATTTCAGTTAATAAATTTACTAATGTCCTTCAAAGCTTTTTAATAAATGGCTATTTAATTATTGGCTTTATTATATTATAAGCAGCAAGCAAAATCAAGTTAAATCAAGCTGAAATTAATTCCCAAAATAATTATTAGCTGTGATATAATAGTTTTATTAGATTAAATAAAATAAAAAAGGAGTCTGATTTTATGCAAAATAAAAATTATTATATTCTAACAGTTGGCCTAATAATCGCTGCTCTTATTTTAGGTGGCTTTTTCTATCAAGCAGTCAAAAATCAAAATACAATCAAAGTTGTTGGTATTTCTAAAAAAGCTTTTACCGCTGATAAACTAAAATGGGCTTTAACTTTTGAAACAAAAGCTGATCAAGATCAACTTGAACAAGGTTATTTAGAAATGCAAAAAAAATTAAGCGACTTTAAAAAAGAAATTAAAAATGTGGGTATTGAAACTGAACAGTTTAATGTTCAGCCAATTACAGTTAATAAAGAATTTAATTATATAACTAAAAATGGAAATAGCCAAAGGGTTTTTACAGGCTATAAACTAAAACAATATCTCTTTTTAATTACAGAAGATATTGAGGCTGTAGAAGATTTAGTTCTTGATCCTTTAAAACTATATAACAAAGATATTATAATAGCTGCTTCTAATTTAGAATATTTTTATTCTGAAATTGATGAACTGAAAAAAGAAATCTTAGCTGAAGCAACTGTAAATGCCCAAACTAGAGCAGAAAAAATGCTAGCTAATACTAATCTAAAAATAGATAAAGTAATTTCAATGAACTCAGGCGTTTTTCAAATAACTGAACCTTATTCTACTAATACTTCCAGTTTAGGTGTCTATAATACTAGCAGTAAAAATAAAGAAATCAGTGTTACTGCTCATACAACTTTCTCAATAAAATAAAAATTTACTGATCTTCTAAATAAATTTTCTTTAAATTCCGGTCAAGATTACAAACTATTTCATAACTAATAGTGGAAGCAAGCTTTGCAATTTCAGCAGCAGTTATTTCTGCTGTACCTTGCTTCCCAATTAGTACAACTTCATCTCCAATTGCTGCATTTTCTATCTCTTCTACGCTAACAATAGTTTGACCCATACAAACTTTACCTCTAATTGGAGCTCTCTGGCCTCTAATTAAGACTTCACCCTGATTAGATAATAATCTAGGATAACCATCTTTATAACCAATTGGAAGCACTGCTAATTTTTCTGAAGCTTCAGTTTTGTAAGTAGAGCCATAACTAATTGTAGAAGCTGGCGGTAATTCTCTCAGCTGAACAATTTTTGTCTTAAACTCCAAAATCGGCTCTAAAAAAGATTCTTCTTTTAGCTCTGCTGAAGGTAAAAGACCATATAAAATAATACCTGGTCTAACTAAATCTAAATAAGTTGCTTTTAAATCTATTACAGCAGCACTATTAGCAATATGAATTAAAGGCAGTTTGAAATTTGATTTCTTAATTTTATTTAAAGCACAATCAAATCTAGCTAACTGCTTATTGGAAAACTCTTTCTCAGTTTCATCTGCTCGAGCTAAATGGCTAAAAATACCTTCTAGTTTAAGATTATCTAAACTCAGAGCTAACTTATAAACTTCAAATAATTCCTCTGGTAGAAAACCAATCCTTCCCATTCCCGTATCACATTTTAAATGGATTTTTATTTTTTTATTATTTTTAGCAGCAAATTTATTTAAAGCAAATAAAGTTTCTCGACTAGCAGCAGTTTGAATTAAATCTCCTGCCAAAATTGACTGATATTGAGCAGGCAAAACTTCAGCCAAAACTAAAATTGGCACTTCTAGGCCTGCATTTCTAAGCTCAATCCCTTCTTCTGGACTACCAACACATAAATATTCTGTGCCTAAACAAACTAACTTTTTAGCTATTTTAACAGCGCCATGTCCATAAGCATCTGCTTTTACAACAGCTGCAATTTTAGTTTTTTTATTTAATTTACTCCGAATAAATTTATAATTTTTTGCTAGAGCCTTCATTTTAATTTCAAGCCAAGCTGGTCTTTCTAATTCTTGCTCCATTTTTACCTCCCTTAAACAAATAATTAACTAAAATAGATTATTATTTATAATTATAGTATCAAAAATTTTACTTTAAAAAAAGTTTTTTATTAATTGAAAATTTTCTCCTAAAACTCAAAAAGAGAGTATCTAATCTAAGCTAGATTAGATACTCTCAGCTAAATAAATTAAGTTTAAAGTTTAATATCTATTTCAGCTTTTTCTCGCAAGTTTTCAACAAAATCTTGAAAAGCCTGACTCTTTTTCTTATTTTTTAAATTGCTTTCAATCTGTGCTTTAACTTCTTCAAAATCTCTTACTCCTGCTTCTCGATAATCAGTAACCTTAATTAAATGAAAACCAAATTGAGTTTTAACTGGCTCATTAGTTATTTCTCCAACCTCAAGTTTCATAGCCGCATCTCTAAAGGTCTGATCTAAACCTCTCTCATTTGCTGAAACATAACCTAAATTTCCACCTTTATCAGCAGTTGGTCCTGTAGAATGTTTTTTAGCCATTTCAGCAAAGTCAGCACCTGCTTTAATTTCTGCTAATACTTTTTCTGCTTTTGCTTGATCATCAAATAAAATATGACTTACTTTTTTCTCAGCTTCACTTTCAAATTGCTTTTTATTATTTTGATAATAATCTTTTACCTCTTCTTCACTTACTTTAACTTTATTAACTACTTCTTCTCTTAATTTATTAATTAAAAAACCATTCATATTATTTTCAAAAAACAGCTCTTTATATTCTTTCATAGATTCAAAACCTTGCTTCTGAATCGCTGCTTCTAACTGCTCTTCACTTAATTGATTTTGCTGTTTTAAAGCCTGAATTTGTTGGTCAAAAATCTTATTCATTTCTTCATCACTTACTTTAAGCTTTCTACTTTTAGCTTCTTGAACCATTAATTTATTAGTTATCAACTGTTCAAGCTTTAATTTCTGAAATTCATCTACAACTTGTTGACCTGCTTCAGTCTGCAGCATAACAGAACCAAATTCTTGGTTTGTTTGTAAAATTTGCATCAAAATATTTCTTACTCCTGCAAATTGCTCTAATTCTTGCATAGAAATTTCTTCACTGTTAACATAAGCAGCTATTTCCTGATCTGCTTCAGTTACTGTTTCATTTACTTCTTGAATATCTTGGGCAGCTGCTGGCACTGCTAAAATTAACATTATAATACCTGTAATAACTAGAATATTTCTTTTAAAATTCATTAATAAACACTCCCAAATTAATTATAATTTAAATTTATTTCCACTTTAAATTATACCATAAAATAAAGGTTTAGCAAAGACAGACAACTTATTTCTAATCAAAATTTAATTATTTTCAAAATACTTAAATTTTATAAGCCCAATTATTGTTGCACGTGAAACATCTACTTTTTTTAAATTTAAATATTATTATTGCAATAAAAAAGCACTTCTTAATTTAACTAATTATCAAATAATCAATTAAAAATCAAGAAGTGCATAGTTTTTATACTAAAACACAATTAAATTATCTTTTTATTTCTTTTTTATCATTTCTACAGCCTGGATTGATTCTAAGATCTCTTCCATTTTATTACCCATTCCAGCTTCAACAGCAGCAACTACAGCACCTTCTACAAATGGTGCATCTGCTAAAACAATTTTTTCTCTTTCTGCTTCATCTAACCAGTCTAAAACCATATTCACACTCATTACTGCACTACCTAAATCAGCTAAAATTATAGTTCCATCCTCTTTATTAGCTTCTGCTACAGCTTCTTCAATCAAATCTGGACTTGTACCTATTTCTCCATCTGTAGTTCCACCAATAGCAGTTATTTTAACTTGATTTTGATTCATTTGTTCTGCTAGTCTTTTAGTACCTTCAGCAATTTCTTTAACATGTGAAACTAAAATTATATTTACCATTAATAGCCTCCAATTTTTTTAATACAATTCATCTACAACAGTTTTAATTATTAAATAAGTAGAAGTAGCACCTGGATCCTGATGTCCAATACTTCTTTCACCTAAATAGCTTGCTCTTCCTTTAGTTGCCTGCATCTCAATGGTGGCTTTCATTCCCTCTTCTGCACTTGCTTTAGCCTTTTTTAAAGCAGTTTCTAAATCATGATCCTGTTCTTTACTTTCCTTAAGTGAATTAACAGCTGGGATCATAGTATCTAACATTGTTTTTTCTCCCTGTTCTGCTTTACCTCTTTTTTGGACACCTGCTACTGCTTCTTCTCCAATCTCGATTAAAGAATCTAAATCAAAATCAGCATCTGGTATAATTTTACTTATATTTAAAAAGGCTGTTCCATAAAGTGGGCCAGAAGCTCCACCAACAGTTGAAATCAAGGTCATAGCCACAGTTTTTATCAATTCTTTATTATTTTCATAATCTTTAGCAGCTAACTTTTCCTTAACTTTTTTAAAACCTTTAGTCATATTAATTCCGTGATCTCCATCACCAATAGCAGAATCTAACTCAGTTAAATATTTTTTATTTTCAATAATTAGATCTGCCATTTTATTTATAATCTCTTTAGTTTTTTCTACCACAAAAAGTCCTCCTCAATAATTATTTCATAATTTGGATTTCAGTTGCTGCTGCAAGTAATTCTTTTAATTCAGCATCTAGTTTCAATAAAGTAATTGAAACTCCTGCCATTTCTAAAGAAGTCATATATTCTCCCACAAAAGTTTTTTCAATCTTAATTCCTTTATCCTGCAGCATTTGATTAGCTTTTCTATTAGCAAGAAATAGTTCCATTAAAGGAGTTCCTCCCATACCATTAATCATTAGGGCCACATTATCTCCCTCAGCATAAGGTAAATCCTCTAAAACACTATTTAATAATTCTTCTACAATTTGATCTGCTTCCATTAATTCCGTTCTTTCTGTTCCTGGCTCTCCGTGAATTCCAATTCCTAATTCTATTTCATCTTCAGCTAAACTAAAAGTGGACTCATCTGCAGCTGGAACTCGGCAAGGATAAAGAGCCATTCCCTTAGTTCTAACATTATCTATCACTTTTTCGGCAGTTGCCTTGACTTCAGCTAAATCCGCCCCTGCTGCAGCTTTGGCTCCAGCAATTTTATGCACAAATATAGTACCTGCTACTCCACGGCGACCAGTAGTATACAAACTATCTTCTACTGCTACATCATCATTAACAACAACATGGTCAACTTCTATACCTTCAGCTTCTGCCATTTCTGCAGCCATTTCAAAATTCATAATATCACCAGTATAATTTTTAACAACTAATAAAACACCATTACCTGTATCAACAGCTTTAATAGCTTCAAAAACAGCATCTGGAGTTGGAGATGTAAAAACATCACCTGCAACAGCAGCATCAAGCATACCTGCACCAACATAACCAGCATGAGCTGGTTCATGTCCACTACCTCCACCACTTACTAAAGCAACTTTTCCTTCTTTTTTATCTTTGCGAACTACAATATTATAATCATCTAATTTTTTCAGTTTATCTGGAGTGGCCATTACTATTCCTTCAATCATCTCTTCTACTACCTGTTCTGGATTATTAATTAATTTTTTCTTCATAAATAAACCCTCCTTAGATTAGATATAAACTTACTAACATAATTTTATCACTCTAATTTTTATTTATCAAATATATAAAAGCTAATTTTTTTAATTTTAGCTGCTATATTTTCTAATAATATCAAATTTCTGATCATCACTTGCTGTAAAACCAGTAATATTTGTTTTATTTAAAGTAGATTTTATTTCCTTATCTGCTTCTAAGAAAATAGTTTTAGCTGCAGTTAAAATTTCTTGCTCCAGTCCTGATCTCGCTGCAATGACATCTTTTGGAATCGGATCAGTTTTTGCTAAAATCTCTAATTTGTTTAAATTAAAAGTTTGGGCAGCCCTTTCCCAAGCTTCATTATAAGTTGCTCCAGCATCAACTTCAGAATTTAAAACTGCTTTAATCACATTATCATGATTCCCCATAAATTCTTGTTTTTGCAGATCATTTGGTACCCTAATCCCTACTTCTTTTAACATCTGCTTTGGATAAACATAACCAGAAGTTGATAATGGGTCTACAAAAGCAAAGTTGCTATTTTTTAAATCTTTTAAACTATTATATTTACTATCTCTGCGGCTAAAAATATAACCTTGATAACTAGCTTTACCTTCAATTAAAGGAGTTACTAAAGGAATTATATTAGTTTTTCTCTTAGCTGTTACATAAGCCATTGGCGAAAACCAACCTATATCAATTAAATCATTTTTTATATACTTACCTAATTCTTCATAATCAGCAACTATAATTGTTTTAGCCTTTTTGCCAATTTTTTTAGCTAATTTAGTAATAATTGGTACATATAATTCTTCAATTCTTTCAGGTTTAGTAAAAGGATTAACTCCAAAAATCAACATTTCACTAGTCTTATTTGCTACTGAAATTTTATGCAGTTTATAAGAAACTGTATTTAAATTTTCAGAATAATCTAGTATTGTCTTAGAATTATCTTTTTGATCTTTTATATTTTTATCTACTTCTGCAATATTTTCAGAAATATTGATAAATTCTTGGGTCATTGATTCAACAGCTTCAGTTGTTTGTTCAGTTGCTGAAGCTTGATTATCAGTACTCTCAGATAATTTTGAGACTGAATCCATAACTTTATGTAGTTTTTCATTCATTAAACTAAAAGATTCAATTGACTTACCAGCTAATTCTTCTACTCCTTCAATATTTTCAAGTCCATTTTCAATTATTTGATCAGTATTTTTAATTTCTAAATTTATATCATTAATTGCTCTTCTAATTTCTGCAGTTAAAGTTTCAGTTTCTTCAGAAAGACTTTTTATTTCTCCTGCAACTATATTAAAACCTCGACCAGCATCACCTGCTCTAGCAGCTTCAATTGAAGCATTTAAAGCTAATAAATTTATTTGATCAGTTATTTGAATAATCCCTGCTAAGAGTTGATTTGCCTTTTCAACTGCTTTTTCTACACTACCAATAGAATCTCCAGATTTTTTAACATTTTTTGCTATTTCAAGCAAAGTATTGTTTGATTCTTGAATCCAATTTTTATTTTTTTCTGAATCTAAAACTAAGTTTTGAGCTATTGCTTCTAATTTAGTCATTTCTTCTTTAATAATATTAGAAGAAGAAGAAAGTTCTTCAATTGTAGCTGAAATTTCTTCAGCTGCAGCTGCATTATTCTCAACTGAACCAGATATATTTTCAAACCTCTTAACTAATTCAGCTGCTTTTTTATTGTTTTCATTAATTAACCAAATTAAATCTTGAGATTTAAAAGAAATTTCTTGGGACAAATTTAATAATTTATTGGCATGTTCTTTTTTATTTTCACTTTTTTGAAAATCATTTTGATGCTTAAGATCTTTTTCTTCAGCTTTGTTTTTTTCTGCTTTAAAATAATTAATACTTAAAAATAATAAAGATGAGATAATAATTCCAAAAATAAAACTAATTAAATTAAAAGTTTTTAATATTTCCATAATCTGACTCCCTCTATTTCAAGATAATAATCATAATGCTAAATCAGACTAAAATTACTTTACTGTTTAAATTAATCTGATTTAGCACTTTATAAATTATTGAGACTTTTTTATATTTTTTTAGGTAAATCTCTAGTAGCAACTACATCTGCCCCTGTATCTAAAATATTTTCGATAATCACATCTCCCATCTTCAAAGGTGCTTCTATTTCTTTGGAGCCAATAATTGCCATCGCCTGATCCATATTTTCTAAAGGAATTTGCTTTGTAGTTTTGACTGGACAAAGTGGTAAAGCTCCACCTTTGACTTTAACTGTTGTTGGTAAAATTCTAGTTGGAGCAACTATTTCTTCTTTTGCATAGTCAGCTCCTTGAGGACAGGCATTACCCATTATATTTATTATTTCTTCACCATCATGCTCAACTGTTACTTCACATCCTTTTGGACAAGCAACACAGGTAATAGTTTGTTTTTCAAGCATTTATTCAGCCTCCTTTTCTATAATATCAACCCTTATTTCACTAACGCCTTCTAAATCATCAAGTGTTTTTTGAGCTAGAGGAACACTAATCATTTCACCAGGTTTAGCAAAAGGCTCTGTAAATGAATAAAGTTCTTTTCCATCAGCATATAACTCAATGTCAACAGCTGTCAAAGGAGTACTAACTCTCATATATAAAGGTATTCTTTTTCTACTTTCAGACTCTAATTCAATACTTTGAGGAATTACATAAGCAACATTTTTCCCTGCCTTAACTGCTATTTTTTGATCTGCTCTTTGATATTCTTCTTTAATATATTTTGCTGCCCAGTCACCAGCAATTTGTGATTCTTCAGTCACCCAGTCAACTAAATCATGCACATGTAATACATTACCACAAGCAAAAATACCATCAATATTTGTTTCCCGACCTTCATTTACTATCGGACCACCTGTTCGATCATCTAAACTAACATTGGCTTTTTTAGATAATTCATTTTCTGGTATCAAACCAACTGAAAGTAATAAGGTGTCAGCTTCTACGATTTCCGAAGTTTCAGGAATCGGATTCATCTGATCATCAACTTCTGTTATTTCTACAGCTTCTAGTCTATCATTACCAATAATTCTAGTTACTGTATGCTTTAACTTTAAAGGAATATCGTAATCTTCTAAACACTGAACTACATTTCTAGTTAAACCACCTGTATATGGTAAAATTTCACATACTGCTTTTACATCTGCCCCTTCTAATCTCATCCTTCTGGCCATAATTAAACCAATATCTCCAGAACCTAAAATAACTACTTTTTTACCAGGTACAAATCCTTCAATATTAGTAAATCTTTGAGCAGTTCCTGCAGTTAAAACTCCAGCTGGTCTAGTCCCCGGAATTCCTAAAGCACCAGCTGTTCTTTCCCGACATCCCATTGCTAAAATTACAGCTTTTGCCTGAATCTCCATTGCACCTTGATCTTTATTCATTGCAAAAACTTTTTTATCTGCTGTAACATCAAGTACCATTGTATCAAGCTTTACCTCTATATCTCTTGCTTCTACATCATTTTCAAATCTTTGAGAATATTCTGGGCCAGTTAATTCTTCCCCAAAATGATGAAGTCCAAAACCATTATGAATACACTGTGGTAAAATTCCCCCTAATTCAAAATCACGCTCTAAAATCATGACATCTTTAATTCCATTATCATAAACCTGAGCAGCTGCAGCTAAACCAGCAGGACCTCCACCAATAACTACTACATCTTTTTTAATTTTAATCATTCTACATCACCCTGACTCCCGAGTAATCCTTTGATTTTATGTTCAACAATATTTGAATTATCTTTTTCTAGTCTAACCTCAGTTGTCTCAATTCCAAGTTCTTCAGCAATTATTTCTGTAACTCTAGGTCCACAGAATCCTCCCTGACATCTTCCAGCTCCAGCTCTAGTTCTTCTTTTAACAGCATTTATAGTTCTAGCTGGAATTGGACCATTAATCGCATCTACAATTTCTTTATAAGATACAGTTTCACAGCGGCAAATGATTTTACCATAATCTTTATCTTTTTCAGCATAGGCTGCTCTTTCTTCATTTGAAATTTCATAAAATCTAGCAGGATCTTCTCTGGTTTCTATTACTTCAGCTTTAGCTTCTAGCTTTAAGCCTTGATCTTCTAATATTTCAGCTACCAGATCTGCAATAGCTGGAGCTGAAGATAAACCAGGAGATTGAATTCCAGCAACATTAACAAAACCAGCAACATTTTCTGCAGCTTCAATTACAAAATCTTCAGTTGTATCAGCAGCTCTTAAACCCGCAAAAACTCTAATACTATCTTTTAAAGTTAAATCTGGAAACATTTTTTTAGCACCATTAAAAACATGATCTAAACCTTCTCTAGTTGTAGCAAGATCTTCTTTACTATCAACAAAATCAGAAGTTGGCCCAATCAAAAGATTATCTTCAACAGTTTTAGTGCAAACAATTCCTTTAGAAATTTTTGTTGGAATTGGGAATAAAACATGGTTTATTTCAAAATCCTTTGCATGGTCATAAATAAAGTATTCACCTTTTCTAGGATGAATATCAATTTTTTCTACTCCAACCATTTTAGCTATTTCATCAGCATAAAGACCAGCAGCGTTAATAACATAATCAGCTTTAAAATCTCCTTGATTAGTTTTAACTCCTCTTACCTGATCTGCTTCTGTATAAACATCTAAAACTTCAGTTTCTAATTTTACTTCCACTCCATTTGCTACAGCATTTTCGGCCATAGCTAAAGCAAATTCCCAAGGGGTTATTATCCCAGCAGTAGGTGCCCATAAAGCCTTTACTGCTTTATCACTTAAATTTGGTTCTTCTTTTTGCAGCCATTCTTTATCAACTATTTTTAAACCTTCTACCCCATTTTTCTTACCTTTTTCTAATAGATCATCTAAAACACTTAAATCATCACCCTCCATTCCAACCACTAAAGAGCCGATTTCTTCAAAGGGTACATTTAAATCTTTTACTATCTCTTTAATTTGCACATTACCTTTATTATTTAATCTTCCCTTTTGCTTTTCGGGATCAGCATTATAACCAGCATGAATAATTGCTGTATTAGCCTTTGTTGTACCAGTCGCAACATCAGGTTCTTTTTCTAATAATAGTACATCTAAATTATAACGAGCAAGTTTCCAGGCAACTGCACAACCAGAAATACCTCCTCCAACAATAATTACATCATAATTATTTTTAGACAATTAAATTACCTCCCATATTCTTTAAAAGTTTTTAATCAAATAAAACCCAAGCAAAAAACATTTAAATTCAGTTTTTTGCATTGGGTTTATACTTTTGTCTGACCAATTATAGTTCCTTATTTAACTGTCATTATCTTTTTATTCTTCAGACCATCCTTTAGCTCTTTCTACAGCACGTTTCCAGTCTGCATAAAGTTTTTCACGTTTTTCATTAGCCATATTTGGTACGAAGAGAGAATCTTTTTTCCACTTAGCTACTAATTCATCAAGATTATCCCAATAACCAACAGCTAAACCAGCAAGATAAGCAGCACCTAAAGCAGTTGTTTCATTAATTTCAGGTCTTTCTACTTCTGTACCTAAAATATCTGCCTGGAATTGCATTAAGAAGTCATTCATTGCTGCTCCACCATCTACTCTTAGAGTTTTTAAATCTATACCAGAATCAGCTTCCATAGCTTCTAGTACATCTCTTGTTTGGTAAGCAAGTGATTCTAAAGTAGCGCGAATTAAATGTTCTTTAGAAGTACCTCTTGTTAAACCAACAATAGTTCCTCTAGCATACATATCCCAGTATGGAGCTCCTAAACCAGAGAAAGCTGGAACTACATAAACACCATCAGTTGTATCTACTTTTTTAGCAAAATACTCTGAATCAGGTGCATTATCAATTAAGTTTAATTCATCTCTTAACCACTGAATAGCAGCACCTGCTATAAAGATTGATCCTTCAAGAGCATAATTAACTTTACCATCAATACCATAAGCAATAGTTGTTAATAATCCATTTTCAGATTTTACAGGCTCTTCTCCAGTATTCATTAACATAAAGCAACCTGTACCATAAGTATTTTTAGCCATTCCTTCTTCATAACAAACTTGACCAAAGGTTGCAGCCTGCTGGTCACCAGCTATACCTGCAATTGGAACTTCAGCTCCAAAGAAATGATAATCAACAGTTTTACCATAAACTTCACTAGATTGTTTAACTTCTGGTAACATTGATTTTGGAATATCTAAAGTTTCTAATAATTCATCATCCCAATGTAAATCTTTTATATTATAAATAAGAGTTCTAGAAGCATTAGTATAATCAGTTACATGTGTATTACCACCAGTTAATTTCCAAATTAACCAACTATCAATTGTACCAAATCTTAATTCCCCAGCTTCAGCTCTTTCGCGAGCTCCTTCAACATTATCTAATAACCATTTAATTTTAGTTCCAGAGAAATACGCATCTACTACTAAACCAGTCTTATCTTTGATTTCTTCTTCTAATCCCTGGTCTTTTAAATCATCACAAATTGCTGCAGTTCTTCTATCCTGCCAGACAATAGCATTATGGATTGGTTTACCAGTTTCAGCATCCCAAACTACTGTAGTTTCACGCTGGTTTGTAATACCAATTGCAGAAATTTGACTAGGTTTAATATCTTTAGTACCCATAGCATCAGCAATAACAGCAAGTGTAGTACCCCAAATTTCATCAGGATCATGTTCTACCCAACCAGGCTTTGGAAAATGCTGAGTAAATTCTTTTTGAGCTACACTAACAATAGCTCCATCATGATTAAAAATTATTGCCCTTGAGCTAGTAGTTCCTTGATCAATCGCTAAAATATAGTTTTCCATTATATACCCTCCTGTTATAATATGTTGAAAAAATTAAAACTTTAAAATATAATTAAATTTAAGTATTTCATTTTTTAAGCTGCTGCAAATAAAATATATCCACCAATAATTCCACCAATTATTGCAAATATCAATGTAGGTACAGATTTTTTGAAATCTCCACCAGTTATTATTCCATGTGTCATAATCCCAATAGAAGCAGCCCAAGCCATATCAATCCAAGGAGCACCTTGACCCTGTACAATTAAAGCCGCACCACCGTGATTAGCAAGCCAACTTGTTCCAACAATAAAGCCACCCATTACTAATCCACCAAAAATACCTCTTTCTTCAACACCTTTACCCCAAACCATTAAAATTAAGAATGGGAAAAGCATTCCACCAAAAACCGTAGTAGCTATTTCTTGAATACCCATTTGTTAACTCCCCCTCTCTTTTATTCGTCTTCAGCTATTGCATTTTGAACAATTGCAGCAAATGTACCACCTAAGACTGCTCCAACAGCAACCCACAATAAAGTTGGTAAAGCTCCACTAAGTGGTAAGCCACCAAATACTCCCTGCATTGTACCAGCAACAGCAATGGCTGTAGCCATATCAATTGCAACCGAACCTTCAGGATTATAAATAACTCCTACATAATGATTAACAGTCCAGATAAAACCAACTATTAAAAGTCCACCTAACCAGCCTCCAGCATCTCCAAGTGCTTGAGTACCAGCTAAAATACCCCAGATATTAAAAACAAAAACACCAGCTATTGCTCCACCTACCATTGTTCCTAATTGTCTTTTCATAAATTCTTTTCACCTCTCTCATTTTTTTGAGAATAAATATAATTAAAATCCCTTTTTGAAACTTAATATTTTTATCTACCCCCTTTTCTAAATTTTTAATACAATTAAAAAAAACCTTATTAATAATTTGATTTTTTGGACATAAAGATATCAAGGTATTATTAATAAGGTTTTCTCATTTTCTCCACCTAAAAAATATTTTATTTTCAATTTAAACAAATTATACCACCCAATATCGCAATTGTCAAATAATTTTTAATATAAAAAATAGTGAATTAATAGTTATTTAATTCACATTTAGTTAATAATAGCAAATAAAAGAAAATGACTTTTTAAATTTAATTATTCTGAATATTCAAGACATAAAAATGGCTCCCCGAGCAAGACTCGAACTTGCGACAAGATGATTAACAGTCATCTGCTCTACCAACTGAGCTATCGGGGAGTATAATATTATTTTTTACTATACTATAATGTATTATAGCACAAATAAAATGTTATTTCCAGTATTATTTATAATTTTTTGTTATTTTTAATTAAAAAAAGGACCGGCAGCGACCTACTCTCCCACATCGTTACCAATGCAGTACCATAGGCGCAGGAGGACTTAACTTTTGTGTTCGAGATGGGAACAAGTGTTGCCCCTCCGCTATTACCACCGGAAAGCTATAAAATTGTATTGTATATTAGACTATACAATCAAAAACACATATAGGAAATAATGATTAAGCCCTCGATCTATTAGTACCAGTTAGCTCAATGTATTACTACACTTACACATCTGGCCTATCTACCTTATCATCTTTAAGGGATCTTAACTTCTTAACGAAGTGAGATACCTAATCTTGAAGTCTGTTTCACGCTTAGATGCTTTCAGCGCTTATCTTTTCCACACTTAGCTACTCAGCTATGCTCCTGGTGGAACAACTGATTCACCATCGGTGTGTCCATCCCGGTCCTCTCGTACTGGGGACAGCTCTTCTCAAGTATCTTCCGCCTGCGACGGATAGGGACCGAACTGTCTCACGACGTTCTGAACCCAGCTCGCGTACCGCTTTAATTGGCGAACAGCCAAACCCTTGGAACCTGCTTCAGCTCCAGGATGCGATGAGCCGACATCGAGGTGCCAAACCTCCCCGTCGATGTGAACTCTTGGGGGAGATAAGCCTGTTATCCCCGGGGTAACTTTTATCCGTTGAGCGACGGCAATTCCACACTATACCGCCGGATCACTAAGTCCTACTTTCGTACCTGCTCGACTTGTCTGTCTTGCAGTTAAGCTCCCTTATGCCTTTACACTCTTCGTGCGATTTCCATCCGCACTGAGGGAACCTTTGAGCGCCTCCGTTACTGTTTGGGAGGCGACCGCCCCAGTCAAACTGCCCGCCTGACAATGTCCTGTGACCAGTTTTATGGCCTCCAGTTAGAATTCCGCTGTAGAAAGGGTGGTATCCCACCAGCGACTCCACTGACATTGGCATGCCAGTTTCAAAGTCTCCCACCTATCCTGTACATTCTACATCAAAACCCAATATCAGGCTGCAGTAAAGCTCCACGGGGTCTTTCCGTCCTGTCGCAGGTAGCCTGCATCTTCACAGGCAATTTAATTCACCGAGTCCCTTGTTGAGACAGCATCCAAGTCGTTACGCCATTCGTGCAGGTCGGAACTTACCCGACAAGGAATTTCGCTACCTTAGGACCGTTATAGTTACGGCCGCCGTTTACTGGGGCTTAGGTTCAGACCTTCGTGGCAAGCACTAAGCCTTCTCCTTGACCTTCCAGCACCGGGCAGGCGTCAGCCCCTATACTTCGTCTTACGACTTAGCAGAGACCTGTGTTTTTGATAAACAGTCGCTTGGATCTTTTCACTGCGACCCACTAGCTAATGCTAATGGGTACCCCTTCTCCCGAAGTTACGGGGTCATTTTGCCGAGTTCCTTAACAAGGGTTCTCTCGCGCGCCTTAGAATTCTCTTCCCGTCTACCTGTGTCGGTTTGCGGTACGGGCACTATAAATCTCATTAGTGGTTTTTCTTGGCGACTCATTAAGTGGCTTCACCTCTATTGGCTCCACATCACTAAAAGTCATTAGCGGGTAAAGGGATTTGCCTCCTTACCCTGACTCTATAGCTTATACGTGTTCTTCCAGTCACACGCTCCACTCTCTTTGCCGCGTCCCCACTTCACTCAAACAATTTATAGTGGTATCTGAATCTTTACAGATTTTCCATCACCTACGCCTTTCGGCCTCGGCTTAGGTCCCGACTAACCCTGGGAGGACGAGCCTTCCCCAGGAATCCTTAGACTTTTCGGCGAAGGAGATTCTCACTCCTTTTTTCGTTACTCATACCGGCATTCTCTCTTCTGTACAGTCCACTGCTCCTTACGGTACAGCTTCGTTCCGTACACAATGCTCCTCTACCACTTACAATTATATAAATATAACCATAAATCCACAGCTTCGGTGATATGCTTTAGCCCCGTTACATTTTCGGCGCAAAACCGCTTAACCAGTGAGCTATTACGCACTCTTTAAATGAGTGGCTGCTTCTAAGCCAACATCCTGGTTGTCTGTGCGATCTCACTTCCTTTTCCACTTAGCATATACTTTGGGACCTTATCTGGTGGTCTGGGCTGTTTCCCTTTTGACTATGAAGCTTATCCCACATAGTCTGACTCCCGATGAACATTAAACGGCATTCGGAGTTTGAATGGATTTGGTAACCTTGTTGGGCCCCTTGTCCAATCAGTGCTCTACAACCATTTAACTTTTACATCGAGGCTAGCCCTAAAGCTATTTCGAGGAGAACCAGCTATCTCCGAGTTCGATTGGCCTTTCACCCCTATCCACAACTCATCCCCTCATTTTTCAACATAAGTGGGTTCGGGCCTCCACAAGCTCTTACACTCGCTTCACCCTGGTCATGGATAGATCACTCGGTTTCGGGTCTACCAATCATAACTTCCGCCCTTATCAGACTCGCTTTCGCTCTGGCTTCATCTCTATGACTTAACCTTTCGCTACGATTGGTAACTCGCCGGTCCGTGATACAAAAAGTACGCAGTCAGGCTTTTAAATAGCCCTCCTACTTGTTGTAAGCTTATGGTTTCAGTTTCTATTTCACTCCCCTTCCGGGGTTCTTTTCACCTTTCCCTCACGGTACTTGTTCACTATCGGTCATTCAGGAGTATTTAGTCTTGGAAGGTGGTCCTCCCATATTCTCACAAGGTTTCTCGTGTCTCGTGATACTCTGGATAATTCTCTAACTTCTTTTACCTTACGTCTACAGGACTATTACCTTCTTTGGTTTAGCTTCCCAGCTTATTCGACTCGGTAAAAAATTTAAGTTAGCTAAAACTGTAGTTTTTAGACAGTCTATCCTACACCCACTTAAAGCAACGTCTACAGACTTACACTTTAGTGTTTGGACTCTTCCCCTTTCGCTCGCCGCTACTAAGGGAATCTCGTTTTGATTTCTTTTCCTCAGGGTACTAAGATGTTTCAGTTCTCCTGCTTGTTCTTATATAGCTACTTATTTCACTATATAATACCAGTGCTCCACACTGGTGGGTTTCCCCATTCGGATATCCGCGGATCTACGCTTATTTAGCAGCTCCCCACGGCTTTTCGCAGCCGGTCGCGTCCTTCATCAACTCTGAATGCCAAGGCATCCACCATAAGCTCTTTCTAGCTTAATCAATCTATTTCCTATATGCATTTTTCAATGTACAGTTTTTAACTAGCAACTAAACTTCAATTCAAGTTCAGTTTAACTAGATCTTACAAATCAGTAGTTAAGCTAATTAAAGTTTAACTTCTATTTTCTAAGATCTAATCTTATTAAATTAAACAGCAAAAAAGAATCTAATAAATGGTGGAGGTAAGCGGATTCGAACCGCTGACCTCCTGCTTGCAAGGCAGGCGCTCTCCCAGCTGAGCTATACCCCCATCTTTAGTCTTAATTAAAACTAAAAACAAAATTAAATGGTGGGCCTAAGTAGATTTGAACTACTGACCTCACGCTTATCAGGCGTGCGCTCTGACCAACTGAGCTATAGGCCCATTCTCTTTTTTAAATAAATATAATCCTCAATCTTTAAAGGATTTTATTTATTCTATTCAATATTTAGTTAAAATTAAGGTTGGATTTCAAACAATCTTTTAGTTAAAGAAAGTCTAATTAAACCTTCAAAATTAAACAGCAAGCTCACGTTCTCTCCTTAGAAAGGAGGTGATCCAGCCGCACCTTCCGGTACGGCTACCTTGTTACGACTTCACCCCTCTTGCCGGGCACACCTTTGGCATCCGCAGATGACTTCTGGTGCACCCAACTCGATTGGTGTGACGGGCGGTGTGTACAAGGCCCGGGAACGTATTCACCGCAGTATGCTGACCTGCGATTACTAGCGATTCCAACTTCATACAGGCGAGTTGCAGCCTGCAATCCGAACTGGGATTGATTTTCAAGGATTTGCTCCACTTCGCAGCTTAGCTCCCCTCTGTATCAACCATTGTAGCACGTGTGTAGCCCGAGATATAAAGGGCATGAGGACTTGACGTCATCCCCACCTTCCTCCGACTTTCACCGGCAGTCTTCTTAGAGTCCCCGACATTACTCGCTGGCAACTAAGAATAGGGGTTGCGCTCGTTGCGGGACTTAACCCAACATCTCACGACACGAGCTGACGACAGCCATGCACCACCTGTCTCCGTGTAGCACAAAGTGCTAAATTCTACTCTCATAGATGGTCACGGGATGTCAATTCTCGGTAAGGTTCTTCGCGTTGCTTCGAATTAAACCACATGCTCCACCGCTTGTGCGGGCCCCCGTCAATTCCTTTGAGTTTCAATCTTGCGATCGTAATCCCCAGGCGGGATACTTAATGCGTTAACTCCGGCACTGAAGGATTCGAACCTCCAACACCTAGTATCCATCGTTTACGGCTGGGACTACCGGGGTATCTAATCCCGTTCGCTCCCCCAGCTTTCGTACCTCAGCGTCAGTGTTAACCCAGAGAGTCGCCTTCGCCACTGGTGTTCTTCCTAATATCTACGTATTTCACCACTACACTAGGAATTCCACTCTCCTCTGTTACACTCAAGATAACCAGTTTCAAACGCAGTCTGTCGGTTAAGCCGACACCTTTCACGCTTGACTTGATTATCCGCCTGCGTACCCTTTACGCCCAATAATTCCGGACAACGCTTGCACTCTACGTATTACCGCGGCTGCTGGCACGTAGTTAGCCAGTGCTTCCTCCAAAGGTACCGTCAGGTGGGTAGCATTTACTATACCCACGGTTCTTCCCTAAGGACAGAACTTTACGACCCTAAGGCCTTCTTCATTCACGCGGCGTTGCTCCATCAGGCTTTCGCCCATTGTGGAAGATTCCCCACTGCTGCCTCCCGTAGGAGTCTGGACCGTGTCTCAGTTCCAGTGTGACTGATCGTCCTCTCAGACCAGCTATAGATTGTTGCCCTGGTGAGCCATTACCTCACCAGCTAGCTAATCTACCGCGAACTCCTCCTCAAACGATGGCAGAGCCACCTTTTCTGATTGTGTGATGCCACACTCTCAGCTTACCTCGGATTAGCCCGACTTTCGCCAGGTTATCCCAGACTTGAGGACAGATTATTCACGTGTTACTCACCCGTCCGCCACTATCTAGATCTCGTCTTCAACCCGAAGGTATCAGTCGAGGTAGACCGTTCGACTTGCATGTGTTAAGCACGCCGCCAGCGTTCGTCCTGAGCCAGGATCAAACTCTCCATAAAAAGAATTTGAATTTGGCTCATATTATTTAATATAAGCTTTAAACTATAATAATTACTTTTAAGTTTTAACACTCAAAGTATATTAACGTTGGCTTGCTGTTTAATTTTCAAGGTTCATATAAACTCTTTTATTAAAACAAATTTTAAATTTACACTTACTTATTAAAAGCAGTATGTAGAAGTAATTTGTTTTTATAATTTGCCGCGTTTTTTATCAGCGACAATTAATATCTTATCAACTCTCACTCACTTTGTCAAGAACTTTTTAGAAAAACTTTTGAAAAAGATTTTCTTTATTTTTTAAAACTTTTAACTTGCGTTATTTCCCTTATATATAAAGAAGAGAAATTTTTAAGCTTTAAAAAATGAAGTTCTTCAAATCTCTAAAACTAAACTTTAAAAACTAGAGATTATTTGTGCGACATCTATTATCATATCAAGTTCTTTTTAGTTTGTCAAGAACTTTTTAAGATAATTTGAAAAATATTCCTTTGCTGAAAATTATTATTTCTCAACAACAGATATTAGTATATCAGCTAACTATCTTTTTGTCAAGCAGAATTATAAAAAAAATCCTTTAAGCAACTTATCTATCTCAGATAAGCTACTATAAAGGATCTTTAAACTAAATTTATGGTTTTTTTCTAATTTTTTATAGTTATAATTTTATTAATTACTAAACTCTATATTTATTTTTTAGATTTAAACCTTTCCCAAAATCCAAAAGAATCTACTTTACTAAAATCATTAATGAACTTTTCAATGTTTCTTTTTCTCATAATAATCACCTCTTATAATTTTATTAAGTTCTAGCTCTTTATTACTTGTTAATTATATTATAACTGATAATAATTATTATTATGTTAACTATATTACAAAAAATTAAGTTCTTTTTTTAACTTAGTTTTTCAAATCAAAAAATCCCTGCTTTTAAACAGCTTTAACTCTTAACTGTTTAATTACAGGGATCTTAATGTGTTTTTATTTTTAAATTTTAATTTTTATCTATTTCAGAATTAAAATCTATTTTATTTTCTATTTGCTCACTTAATTCTTTTTCTCTATCTTCTTTATCTATTTTAGCAACAATTTTATTAAAACGAGCTTCTGCTTTAGCTTCTGGACTTAATTCTTCTTTTTCTTCTTTGTTATCTTCTTGATCTTCTAAAATATCATCATTAATTCTAGCTAAAGAAACTACCTGATCTTCTTCACCTACATTAATTATTTTCACTCCCATAGTATTTCTACCTGTAGTAGATATTTCTGAGGCAGCTACTCTAATAATAATCCCAGCTTGAGTAATCGCCATCATTTCAAGACTATCATCTACTATTCTGGCAGCAGCTAGTTGACCATTCTTTTCAGTTAGATTAGCAGTTAAGATTCCTTTACCACCTCTATTTTGAACTCTATATTCAGAAATAAGAGTTCTTTTACCATAACCATTTTCAGTGATTACTAATAGTTCATCACCAGCTGAATCAATTCCGAGATCAATTACTTCATCTTCTGTTTCTAAATTAATACCTTTTACTCCGTAAGAATTACGTCCTACAGAACGTACATCAGCTTCACTAAAGTGAATAGCCTTAGCATTACGAGTAACCAAAAAGATATTTTCTTTTGCTTCAATAACTCGAACTCCAATCAGTTCATCATTCTCTCTTAAATTAATAGCAATTAGGCCAGTATAATTAGTATTATACTCTTCTAAGGCAGTCTTTTTAATTAAACCATTCTTAGTTGCCATAATTAGATAAGCATCAGCAGGAAATTCCTTAATTGGAATTACAGCATTAATTTTCTCTCCCTCTTCTAACTCTAAGAGATTAATAATAGCTGTTCCTCTTGCCTGTCTACCAGTTTCTGGAATTTGATATCCTTTAAGACGATAAACTCTTCCCTGGTTAGTGAAGAATAAGAATTTATAATGGGTAGTAGTTGTGAAAATATTTTCCACAAAATCTTCTTCTTTTGTACTAATCCCAATTACACCCTTACCTCCACGGCGCTGACTCCGATATAAATCTAAAGGCATGCGCTTAATATAACCTTGATTAGTCATAGTAACTACAATCTGCTCTTCTTCTATTAAATCTTCTAACTCTAAATCGGTAGCTCTATTCATAATTGAAGTTCTACGCTCATCATTATATTTAGCTTTAATTGCTAAAATTTCTTCTTTAATAATTTCTAATAATTTTTCTTCACTGGCTAAAATAGATCTATAATATGTTATTTGCTCTTGTAGATCAGTATATTCAGATTCAATTTTATCTCTTTCTAAACCAGTTAAACTTTGTAAACGCATTCTTAAAATTGCATTTGCTTGAGTTTCTGATAGTTTATAATTCTCCATCAAATTAATTCTTGCTGTATCAACCTGATCAGCATTTTTAATCATCTCTACTATCTCATCAATATTTGCTAGAGCAATTTTATAACCCTCTAAAATATGGGCTCTATCTAAAGCTTTATCTAAATCATATTGGGTTCTACGTCTAACAACTTCCTTTTGGTGTTCTAAATAATGTTCCAAAATTTGCTTTAGAGATAAAACTTTAGGTTCTTTATCTACTAAAGCAATCATAATTACACTAAAAGTAACTTGTAAACGTGAATGTTTATATAACTGATTTAAAACAACTTTCGGAGTTGCTTCTCTTTTTAACTCAATTACTATTCTCATTCCATCTCTATCTGATTCATCTCTAATATCTGAAATAGCTTCTAATTTTTCGTTTTTAACTAAATCTGCTATTTTTTTAATTAAACGAGCTTTATTTACTTGATAAGGAAGCTCATCTACAATAATTTGTTTTCTACTTGTAGATAAATCTTCCACTCTAGTTTTAGCTCTAACAGTTAATTTACCTCTACCATTTTTATAAGCCTTATAAATACTACCTCGGCCCATAATCTGGCCACCAGTAGGAAAATCAGGACCTTTAATTGTGCCCATTAATTCTTTAGTATTAATCTCAGGCTTATTAATTAATTTAATAACTCCATCAATTACTTCTCCCAAATTATGGGGAGGAATACTAGTTGACATTCCAACTGCAATCCCCGAACTACCATTAACTAATAAATTAGGGAAGCGAGCAGGTAAGACTTCCGGTTCTTCTAAAGACTCATCAAAATTAGGTACAAAATCAACAGTCTCTTTTTTTATATCTGTCATCATTTCTGAGGCAATAGGTGACATTCTTGCTTCAGTATAACGCATAGCTGCTGCACTATCACCATCAATAGAACCAAAGTTTCCGTGGCCATCTACTAACATATAGCGATAAGAAAAATCCTGAGCCATTCTAACCATAGTATCATAAACTGCAGTATCTCCGTGTGGGTGATACTTACCTAATACTTCTCCAACTATTCTTGCAGATTTTTTATGCGGTTTTTTATGAGTCATTCCCAAATCATCTAAAGCATATAAAATTCTTCTATGAACAGGCTTTAGACCATCTCTAACATCAGGGAGAGCTCTACCTACAATTACACTCATTGAATAATCGAGATAAGATGTTCTCATTTCTTGATCTATATCAATTTTTTTAACTCTTGCTGCTTTTTGATCCAAAATATTTCACCAACCTTTAACTTTTAGTAAATTTATACATCCAGATTTTTTACTTCCCGAGCATGTTTTTGAATGAATTCGCGTCTAGGAGCAACCTTATCTCCCATTAAAATAGAAAATGTTTCATCTGCCCTAATAGCATCTTCAATATCTACTTGGAGTAAGATTCTATTTTCAGGATCCATAGTAGTATCCCAGAGTTGGCTTGGATTCATTTCTCCTAAACCTTTGTATCTCTGCATAGAAACTCGATCCTTACCTATTTCTTCAATTAACTCCTTTAGCGCCTTATCATTATAAACATATTCTTCTCTTCTACCCTTTTTGACCTTATATAAAGGTGGTTGTGCAATATAAATATTTCCATTTTCGAGTAATGGACGCATATATCGATAAAAGAAAGTTAAAAGTAAAGTTCTAATATGAGCACCATCGACATCAGCATCAGTCATAATTATAATGCGATCATAACGAATATTAGTTAAATCAAATTCTTCTCCTACTCCTGTTCCAATCGCAGTTATTAGAGCTCTAATCTCATCATTATTTAAAATTTTATTTAAGCGTGATTTCTCTACATTTAAAATTTTACCCTTAAGTGGCAAAATAGCCTGAAATTCTCTATTTCTTCCTTGTTTAGCTGAACCACCAGCAGAATCACCCTCAACAATATATACTTCTGTATCATCAGCTTTTCTTTTTGAACAATCTGCAAGTTTACCAGGTAAGGCAGTAGAAGTTAAAGCACTCTTTCTTCTAGTTAAATCTCTTGCTTTACGAGCTGCTTTCCGAGCATGAGCAGCACTAATAGCCTTCTCAATAATTGCTTTTCCTACTTTAGGATTTTCTTCTAAATATGTTTTTAAAAATGAAGAAACAGCAGAATCAACAAAACCGCGCATCTCACTATTACCAAGCTTAGTTTTAGTCTGACCTTCAAACTGAGGTTCAGATAACTTAACACTAATAATAGCAATCATACCTTCTCTAATATCCTGACCTTTTAGATTATCATCTCCATCTTTAAGTAAGTTTTTATTGCGAGCATAATCATTAAAAGTACGGGTAGTAGCAGATTTAAAACCACTTAAATGGGTTCCACCTTCTTTAGTATTAATATTATTAGCAAAAGTATAAAGTGAGGTATTATAACCCTGATGATACATAATAGCAACCTCAATCGAACCTTCTTCTGCTTCATCTTCAATATAAATTGGTTCAGAAAGTAAAGGTTTTTTACTTTGAGATAAATATTCAACAAAAGAAATTAAACCGCCATCAAAATGAAAATCTTCTTGCTGAACTTCTTCTTTTCTATTATCTACTATTTTTATATTTATACCTTTATTTAAAAAAGCTAATTCTTTTAAACGTTTAGCTAATAGTTTAAAATCAAAATCTATTTCCTCAAAAATTAGAGGATCAGGTTTAAATTCAATGGTAGTCCCTGTACAATTTCCATCACAATTACCTATTAATTGTAATTCATGCTGAGGAATTCCTCTTTCATATTTTTGCTTATATACTTTACCATCTTTCCAGGCAATTTCTACTTCCATCCACTCAGTTAAGGCATTTACTACAGAAATACCAACTCCATGTAAGCCACCTGAAACTTTATAGCCTTCACCACCAAATTTACCTCCAGCATGTAAAGTTGTCATTACAACTTCAACTGCAGGCTTATCTACTTTAGGGTGGATTTCAACTGGAATTCCTCTTCCATCATCCTGAACTTTAATTATATTACCAGGTTTTATTTCAACTATTACCTCAGAACAATAACCAGCCATTGCCTCATCAATACTATTATCAACTACCTCATAAACTAAATGATGTAGGCCTTCTAAACTTGTAGAACCAATGTACATTCCAGGTCTTTTTCGAACTGCTTCCAGACCTTCTAAAACCTGTATATGTTCTGCTTCATAATTACCTCTGTCCTTAATATCCATCAATATCCCCCATTTTCTTCTGTAAACTTATCAACTCTAGATCCAAGTGTCTTAGATGAGATCATTGAAAGATAAATCGTCTCTCCTGTTAACACAAAAGAACGGGGATTCCCCCCGGAATAATCAACAATAAATCCTTCTTCATCTGAAATCTCTAAAAATTCTTCGGTTATCTCAGATGAAGTAGTACTCTCTAAATCACCAATTAAGACTACTTCTTTTGATGGAATCATATAACCATCACCAAGATGTAAAAACATATGTCTAATTCACCCTCTTTTTTATTCTCCCTTTTTTAACTTGATAAACATTATAGGAGTTATTTTTAAGTCCGGATAAATTTTCTCCATCTGTTGCTGTAATTATAGTCTGAATTTTATCAGCTATAATATTAATTAATGCTTTTCTTCTTAAACCATCTAACTCAGAAAAAACATCATCTAAGAGCAAAACTGGATATTCTCCGGTCTCTGATTTCATAAACTCCAGCTCTGCTAATTTTAAAGCTAAAGCAGCAGTTCTCTGCTGTCCTTGTGAACCATATTTCCTTAAATTCATTTCATTGACCCTTAATATTATATCATCTCTATGAGGACCAATAACAGTATAACCACGCGAAATTTCCTGATCCCGTTTTGAAATCAGGCTATCTATAAAAAGATTCCTTAATTCTGCTTCTCCCATTTTAGGAGAAAAATGATTTAAAGAAGTATCATATTCAAGCTCCAAATTTTCTCTTCCCTCAGTTATTTTCCGTTGAGAAAGTCGGGCTAATATTTTCAATTTATTTATAACTTCTATTCTTTTTAGAATAATTTTTGTTCCAATAGTAGCAAGTTGTTCATCCCAAACAGGAAGCATTTCTCTATTTTTAGATTTTCCTTCTCTAATTGACTTTAAGAGCTTATTTCTTTGACTTAAAAGATGATCATATTTACTCAAAAGATGATTATAATAAGGACTAACCTGTGATATTTCGAGATCAATAAACTCTCTACGATGAGAAGGTCCTTCTTTAATCAATTTCAAATCCTCAGGAGAAAATAAAACTGCATTTAAATAACCAAACAGTTCTTTTACTTTATCCAAAGGATTATCGTTAATCTCAACTTGTTTATTATTTTTTTCTAAACGCATAGCTAACTTTATTTTACCTTCTCTGCGTCTTAAAAGCAACTGAACTAGAGATTTATTTTGCTGCCAGTTAATCATTTCCGAACTAATACTGCTGCGATGGGAGTTAGCAGTGGCCATTAAATAAATTGATTCTAAAAAATTAGTTTTACCCTGTCCATTTGCTCCCAAAAAAATATTTAAATTAGGATTTAAATCAAGCATTAACTCCTTAAAATTACGAAAATTACGGCAGAGAACTCTTTCTAAATACATTTATTATCCCTGACTTACTTTATATTTTTTAGCTACATCAGTTAGAGTAACAATATCTCCAACTTCTAACTTTCTTCCCCTCTTTAACTCTACTTCTCCATTAACCTTTACTTCTCCTGCCTGAATTAAATGTTTAGCTTCTCCACCACTCATTACAATATTACCCCATTTTAAAAATTGATCTAATTTAATTGTATTGCTCTTTATTTTTATTGATTCCATTTTTAGTTCCTCCTTGTAAATTATAAAAATTATTGTTAAAAGTTATTAACATTTATTGAAAACAGTACACTTTTTAGAATCAGAAAATACTGGTTAAGCTTGAGAACGTACTGGCATAATTAGATAAATAAATTTATCTCCTGCTTCAGATTGAGATTTGACTACTAAAGGATTTAAAGGTCCTATCATTTCTATATTAATTTCTTCAGCATCTAATACTTTTAAAACATCAATAAAATAACCAGCATCTATATTAATTTTTTGCTTTGGTCCCTCTATCTCAATTTTTAGTTCTTCATGAGCATAACCTGAACTACCTTCAGCAGAATTAATTTCCATTAAGCCATCTTCTGCTAAAAGAGTAATTATATTAGCATCAAGTTTAGCAATTAAAGAAGCTCTTTTTACAGCTCCATGTAATTGAGATAAATCTGCTGAAAATTTACTATTTGATTCATCAGGAATTACTAACTCATAATTAGGGAATTTACCTTCAATTAAACGAGAAATTACCTCTATCCCAGCAAAAGTAAAGCGAGCATAATTATTATCAACCTCAATTTCTACACTTTCATCTGCTTCTAAAAGATTATTTAATTCCTGTAAAGTACTACCTGGTAAAATTACAGCAATTTTTTCTGCTACAGAAGTTTTAAGTGGTGCTTCAATATAAGAAAGGCGATATGTATTAGTAGAAACCATTTTTACCTTTTCTGTTTCAACTTCAAAAAAAGCACCTGTTAAAGCTGGTTGAGTTTCATCTTTTGAAGTAGAAATTCTAACTTTTTTTATCATTTCCTTAAACTTCTTAGCTGGTAAACTAAAATTAGCACTATCTTCTACCTTTGGTAAATTAGGAAATTCATCTGGATCAAATCCATTAATTTTAAATAAAGAATTAAGACATTTAATTTCTAATTGCCATTTATCTTTATTTAGATCTATTTCTATTTTTTGATTTGGTAGTTCTCTAATAATATTTAAAAACTGAGTAGCAGGCAGTACAATTGAACCATTTACTTGACCTTCTACTTTTAGATCATATTTAATGCCTAATTCTAAATCAGTTGATTTTAAAGTTAGAATATTATTATCTAAACTTAAAAATATACCAGTTAAAATAGGTAAAGTCTGATTTTTAGCTACAGCTCTCCGCACAATATTTAAAGCTTTGTATAATTCTTTTTGATTAATTGAAAATTTCAAAGTGTATCCCTCCAAATTAAAAGTTATTAACAATTTTGCTTCAAGTTAATTATGGTTAATATATTAATAAAACTAGTAGTAGTAGTAGTAGGGGCTGTGAATATGTGGAAAAGTCCTTTAAGAGTAGTGAGAGCCTAAATTAGCCTGTAGATAAGTTGTTAATGGATAGGCTAAGAGTTATCCACATATTAACAATAAAAATCTATTAACATTTTATTAACAGTGACCTGCATAAGTTTCCACAAAAATTGTTGATTAATTAAATACTTAAAAAAAATTTAAATTAGTTGAGTTAACCATGTTTTATTTGATCAGTTAAACGCTCAATTTTGTTACTAAAATCAGCTTCATTTTCTATTTTTTCCTTAATTTTATTATGAGCGTGAATTACAGTTGTATGATCTCTTCCTCCAAATTCATTTCCAATATGAGGTAGAGAAAAGTCAGTTAGTTCTCTGCTTAAATACATAGCAATTTGACGTGGAAAAGCTATATTTTGAGTTCTTTTTTTAGAATGCATATCTTCCATTCTTAAATTATAGTCAGCAGTTATGATTTTTTTAATTCTTTCAATATCTACTTCTATATTTGCTTCTTTTTTATTATTAACTAGATCTTTGAGAGCTTCTCTGGCCAAATCAACATCGATTTCACGGTCAACTAAAGAAGAATAGGCAATAACTTTAACTAAAGCTCCTTCTAATTCTCTAATATTAGATTGAATTTTATTAGCAATATAAATAACTACTTCATTTGGAATAGTTAAATTTTCGATATCTGCTTTTTTTCTTAAAATAGCAATTCTTGTTTCTAAATCAGGCTTTTGAATATCAGTAATTAAACCCCATTCAAAGCGTGAACGGAGTCTTTCTTCTAAAGTAGGAATTTCTTTAGGAGGTCGATCACTTGAGATAATAAGTTGCCTATTTGACTCATGTAAGGTATTAAAAGTATGGAAAAATTCTTCTTGAGTCCTTTCTTTACCAGCTAAAAATTGAATATCATCAACTAAGAGAATATCAATATTACGATATTTATCTCTAAAGTCAACAGTAGAGTCATCTTTAATTGAATTAATTAATTCATTAGTAAAAGTTTCAGAAGAAACATAAACAACTTTATAGTCAGGATTGTTTTTTAATATAAAATGTGCAATAGCCTGCATTAAGTGTGTTTTACCAAGACCCACATCACCATAAATAAAGAGAGGATTATATGCCTTTGCTGGAGCTTCGGCAACAGCAAGTGAGGCTGCATGAGCAAAACGATTGCTATTACCGACAACAAAAGTATCAAAAGTATATTTTGGATTAAATCCATTTTGTTTTAATTCTGATTCAGTATCCCTTTTTTCTTTTTTATCTTCTTTAATATCTTTTTTTGTTTTTGGATTTTGTTTATTTTTCTTATTTGCCTTAAAATCTTTAACCTCGGCAGGGGTTAATAAAATCAAAGACCACTGATTGCCAGTTAAATCAGTCAGTATTTCTTCAATTAAATCTGTGTACTGACTTTCTATCCATTCTTGAATAAAATTATTTGGGACCTGTAAGACAAGTTGATTTTCTGCAGTAGTCATAACTGCTTTTGTTTCAGAAAACCAGGTATTAAAACTGGGATTTGTAATTTTTTCTTTAATATTTTCTAAAGTTTTCTTCCAAATGTGATCTAATTCTTTTTGTGAGAAAGACATAAAATACCTCCTGTAATTCTAAAAAAATTGTGCTTAAGTTAGAGTTATCCCCAAAAAATGGGGATAACTAAGGTTTTATCCACAAGATTGTGAATAAATCAAAGACTTATCCACAGCAAATTAAAAATTAAAAACGCAGTTCTGATAGTAAAAACTCTTTTTTTAAAGCAAAACAGTTAAAAAAATTGTTAATAAAAAAAGAAAAGTTATCCCCAAACAAGACAAGTTACTAACAGTTTGTGGATAAGTTGCTGAGAAATTGTGGATAACTAGAGTCAAAATCGAGTATTTGGCTTAATTGTTGATTA